>JBDLIX010000003.1:0-101143 GCA_039714655.1 Bacteroidota bacterium | reverse complement strand
ATTTTATGATGGGTGCCAGGGCTGAGGAACTGGCAGCAACTGATAGTTTCTTTGAAGAATTTACCGGTAAGGAATATCGGGGACATAGGAATACAACGATTATCAAGACAACCAAAGGAAAGACAATAATGCTTCAGCATGATGCAGCGACCCCATCTCCGACAACATATATACATGGAATTTATGGAACAAAAGGATCAGCGCTGAAATATCCGACTCCTCCACGTATTTCAACTGGTAATCATGAGTGGGCTTCTCAGGAAGAGTTCGAGGCAATCCAAAAGAAATATACACCGGAAATAACTAAAGTAATGGATGAAATAGCAAAGAAAATTGGTGGTCACGGTGGATCTGACACCTATCAAAGCTGGCGCCTTATAGATTGCCTACGACATGGATTTCCTCTTGATATTGATGTATATGACTCGGTAACATGGAGTTGTATTTTGCCTCTCAGCTCATGGTCAGTTAATAATAATTCTAATTCTATTCAAATCCCGGATTTCACTGTCGGAGCCTGGAAAACCAACGAAAGAAATATGGATGTGGAACTTAAGAATCATGGCAACACAGTGATACGTTGACATTCTCCCCTTCAAAAGAGCTTGTAATCAAGCGGATCTCGAAATTTTAGCCACTCCTGATCAAATGAAGGTTAGAGAGGAGAGGCATATCAGAAAAATCATCTATTACGCGAATATCCCTTCTTATGTTCAATGATTATCAAGATCAATGTATAGGTCAGGAAACCAGCTCCACACAACAGCATGATGTTGCTGTATTCGGTATAGATATCATTGTATTCTGTTAGACTGCGGGCTTTTAAATTCAGCACTGCGCCGTTGGCGAGCAAAAATACGGAGCTGGCCAATGCCAGTGCCTGCATGGTTCTCAGGGAAATATTTCGATCCAATCTGTTTTTCAGCCTGGACCGGAGAATTGCCAGTAGTACCAGCCAGAAGAACCATGACAGCAGTTGCAATAGATTCAGGGTTCGAAAATAACTTACAGTAGTATAGAGAGGACTCCAAAAAACCCGGGACCGGTCAAAAGTATTCCTGTCACGGTAAAGCAGTACCCGTATCCTGCTCATATCCCTCTGACGGAACAGATCCAATATTGATTCCCTTTGACCCTCGTTATCCATTTGATGCCAGCCAGGGATCTTCAGGGCATTCCAGACAAAACAGCTGCTTCCATAGCCATGATAATCTGCAGCACCATTCATCATCAAACCATTGGTTATACAGGCTTCAGTGATATTTCTGAATATCCTTCGGTCATAGGTCAGTCCGTCTGCCTGGTTTGCAATCTCAAAACCATCTACCCCCATATCCAGGAAAAAGGGTATGGACTCTCTCTCACCATCAAACCAGTGGGCCACAATGACCACCCCATTGTCGTCATGGGTGGAATCAATTACCTGCTGATCGGTGAGCCCGCGGGTGATAAAGCTCCTGTTGAGTCCCAGCAATGTCATATGGTTGCTGCCCGAAAACTCTTCACCAACCATCAATAATGGAGTAGCCGGGAGCAACCCCTGATCCTGGGCTGTTACAGCTTCCATGGTTTTCTGATGATGGTTGTGATCGGTGATAAAGAATGCGTCAAATCCATTTTTTTTATGCCATTTCAGCAAACCTTTCGTGGAAATAATTCCATCATGACTGTACTCAGTATGGCTGTGGGTATTGATCAGAATGGTGTTCTCCTGTTGATTTACGATTCTGTTGGCAGGCAAAGGGATGTAGATGATCAGCCACAACAACCCCAGCCAGGTAGCCACTATCAGGGGTACCGTTTTTAACCAGTTGAGCAATCCAGCCAGTTTGAGTTTACCACTCCTCTCTTTTTTACTTCTGGGCTCTATATTTTTAAGGAATAGACGTCCCAGGGTAACCACCAGGTATATGGCTAAGATCCAGATGAGCAAAACCGTAAACTCCAGTACAGGTTGATCGGCACGGAGATAGAATAGCAGGGGACCGGTAAATGGTTCAAACAGCACGCGCCAGACGGATATGTGTATGCCAAAGCCGGGAACCGGCGCTGAAGTCAAGGCGTCTATGATTTGAATGGGCTGGTGAAAAACAGTGGAGAGGATCGCCATCAGCATCATCAAGGTGAACAGACCAATATGTCCGGAGTGAGGGATAATTCTGTTCAGAATGGGTTTCATTTCTAAGCGGATGATTTCCAGGAGGATGATTAATTGGTTCCGGTACCGGAATGATCTGTCAGCACCGGATAAGGAACATCATATCCTTTTACGGCATGCCAGATGATGCGGTTGAAAGTATCTTCATCGATGCGGTCCAGTTCATCCAGATTCTGCTCCATTGATTTTTGGGCCCAGTAACGGGCATCGTTTGAAAGGCTGATAAGCTCGGGATTTAACTCATCCAGGGGCACATTATTTGGGAGCGCACTGTAGGGTGAAAAATCCGGTTTACCGGTAAAGCAGTCAAACATGGGTTCTGCTGCAAGATCAAACTGGTTCAGTGGAGGAATGCCCAGAATATTTTCAATGGTCCGAAACATATTTATCTGGGAATAATTTGTGGAGATCACCTCTCCGCGTTTGGTATAGGGACTAATGACCATCCCAACGGTACGGTGTCCATCCACATGATCCAGTCCGGCCTGGGGATCATCCTCAGTAACGAATATGCATGTCTCCTCCCAGAATTTGCTGTGAGATATTGCTTCCACAACCTGTCCCAATGCTAAATCATTGTCTGCAACAGCGGCCCTGGGAGTAGGCAGACCGGGTCTTGTCCCCGATGTATGATCACTGGGCAAAAGCATGATGATGAAATTCGGGAAGTTGTTATTCTTTTCAAATTCTGAAAGCTCTTTGATGAACTCTGCCGCCCGGTAAACATCCGGAACTTTGTTGGGGAAGCCAATAAATGTCGGACAAGTATATGGTTCCATCTGAGGCAGATTTGATTTTGCCCGGATTTTGATGCTGTTTGTGCCATTCAGAAAGTCCTGGTAGATATCTGTAAATGTGACATCTGCAGGTTCAATGATGGCGTCCACAAATTCACCATAATTGCGATAGGACAGACCATGTTGCATTACATTGTCCCAAATAAAACCGGTGGAGGAGTAAGCCAGCGGGTCACCACCATCGTAGGGATAGCTACGCGGAAAGCCGCCAAAGAACTTTTCAATATAATCAGTCACATAAGCCTCATCCGTCCATTGATGACCATCTGCACTGAGAATGCCACTGCAGTAATAATTATCCATAAGCACAAAATCCTCCACCAGGGAATGATGATTTGGGGTGACTTCCCGTCCAAAGTGAACCAGCGATGAGTCACCATTGCCCTGCTTCAGATCTCCAAACACCTGGTCATAGGTCCGGTTCTCTTTAATGATATAGACTACATGTTTAAAATGAGATTCCTGTCCGGGAAACTGAGGGACAGCTACCTGGCGTGTATCTTCATTCTTCCGGGCCAGCTGATCCATCATTCGTGCGAATGAATTATTCTCTTTCACAACTTCAGTCATTGTACCAAGCGCAGCCTTATCCGGCAGTGGAATGATGGAGATACTCCCCATATGGTGATGCGTATTATACCCGGGCCTGTCAGCCCGGCTGTTCCTTGAGCCAATCCCTTTTGTATTTGCCACGAAAAGAAATTTCGCATCATTATCGATGGTAACTGCACCCGGGTACCATCCGGTGGGAATAAATCCTGCGATTTCATTATTCTCATCAAGTTGTATGACACAGAGTGCATTATCAGTTCCATTGGCTACAAACAGTTGTTTACCGTCCGGAGAAATGGCCAGGGCATTGGGAGCACTGCCAAATGGCAGATCTTTTTCCATTCGTACAGATATTTTATCTATGACAGCATCGCTTTTTGTATCTATAACTGATATAACATCACTGTTGGCACAGGCAACGTACAGACGGGATTTGTCAGGACTCAGCACCATCGCACCGGGATGCAATCCAACTTCAATTCGTGTTATTTGCCGGTTTGATTTCAGATCTATTACAGAAACTGAACCACTACTGGCAATTCCTGTTTTGGGATCAATAACTATTTCGCTGCCGGAGGTAGTATAGGTTGGTTCTTCGGGCTCAGGTTGTCTGCCGCCCCAATTACTGACGTAAGCCTTTTGGGAGGAGAAAAGAATCACTTCATAGGGAGAAATACCAACGGGAATCTCCTGGATGGATCCATCAGTCAGTTTGACCACAGCCAGGGTATTGCTCCGGCTAAGCGGTACATATAGCCTGTCACCCCGATCATTGATTGAAAAACCACCTGGAACAGGATGGCCCCCTATTCCTGGCTGCTGAAATTTTATGGGCTCAGCCCAATTCAGAATATTGTTGTTATCTTTTTGCGCAATAAATATTTTATCCCGGGATTGGCTGGCATAGATTTGATTCCCATCTGCAGAGAAAGCGACCCCATTAAAGGATCCGCCACCACTGAGAGGTAGCGTTTGCATGATGGTTCGATCCAACACACGTATTAGATCGAGCGAAGTCCTATTCAGGACGGCAATCCATTTTTCATCAGGGCTCAGGGCAAGATCCACCGGTCGACCGGGGAAGAGGATTTGAAATCCAGCAGGTCGTAAAAGCTGATTGGTTGGAACGAGTATACTTCCATCGGGTTGAGGACCAACTTTGCGGTTGGACAGATCATCCTTTTGATCCGTTTCAACACCGCATTGACTCAGGATCAATGCAATTAATGCTAAAACAAATAGTGTCAGAACGGTGAAATAGCTATTTCTCTTCATGGGGGATTTTTTAGAAAAACCTGTTTTCAACAATCTCGCAAATTGTATGATACACCGGCAGATGAAACTCCTGCACTTCCGGAGTACTTTTAGAAGGGACACAGATAGCAATATCACAGTATTGCTTCATTTCACCACCTGATTGTCCCGTTAGTCCGATCACTGTTAATCCCCTGGCTTTTGCAGTAATAACAGCATCAACAATGTTCTGAGAGTTTCCGGAAGTACTGATGGCGATCAGCAGATCACCAGCCCTTCCAAAGCCCACAATTTGCTGGGCATATATAAGGTTGGCATCCATATCATTGGAAATGGCGGTTAATAGGGAAGTGTGTGCACATAATGATATGGCAGGCAGGGCATTCTGTAATCTGTCTGCCATATAGCCCCCCCGTTCCGCGGAAACTGACTGAAGAGACTTTTTAGAGTCTTCGGGGAGCGGGCGCTTTCTTTCAAAGCTTTTCATCAGTTCACCAACCATATGGTCGGCATCCGCACAACTGCCCCCATTCCCGCATAACAACAATTTGCCATTGTTAGAGTAGCAATCAATGACTGCGCTGCAGGCCTTTTCAATATCTTCCTTGCATGATTCCAGGGCGGGATAACGCCTGATCATTTTTTCAAGGCTCTTATCCATGCTCTCCTCTTTTGTCATCTGCCAAATCTTTTAATTAAATTCCCAGCTCTTTCAGGATGGCCCTTTTAGGCTTTACACCCATGATCCTTTTCTCTTCTTTCCCATTCTTAAACACGATTAAGGTGGGAATATTCCGGATCTGAAATTTTTGAGCCAACGCTTTGTTCTGGTCAATATTTACCTTTGCGATGGTAATCTTATCACTCTCCTCTTCCGCAATTTCGTTTAAGGTTGGAGCAATCATTTTGCACGGAGCACACCAGGGAGCCCAGAAGTCAACCAGGACCGTCCCATTCCTGAGCACCGTTTTGTAGTTTTTACTGTTCAGCGTTCTTATCTTTTTACTGGGAGGGACATCTTTAATATTCTTCATCTTGTTGTACCCATACACCAGATAGCCAACGATTGCTACCACCACTCCTCCAACTATATACCATACCATAATTAAATACTACTTTATGTTTTTATTTATAAGTCATTGATCTCTATTGCAATGCAACGCATAATGCAGCGTAATCACCAATACTCTCTCCAAGTGCTGCAGGTACTATTTTGCACACTTCATTTGCTGCCTGAATTGCTTCCTGGTATAAAATTTTCTCTATATGAGGCTTAAAAAGCGCTTCATTTCTTGAATAGATACTTCCGATTACGATGCATTCCGGATTCAGTATATCGATCAGAATGGCCAGGCCTTTTCCCAGATAACCGGCCGATATATGAACAATTTCATTTGCCACAGGATCACCGGAAATTGCTGCTTCAAAAACTACTTTGGCTGTAATCTCTTTCATCTGATCTTCAGAGGGGCAAAACGCAACGGATTCTCCTCCCTGAAGTTTTTCAGAGATAATGCTTGTGGCAAGTTGGGCAATACCGCCACCACTGCAAAAACCTTCAAAAGAACCAGCTTTTCCAAAACCAACAGGACCCTCATCGGCCAATCTCATATGCCCCACTTCTCCTGCTAAATCATTGGTGCCGGCATAAAGTTGTCCGTTTAGAATCAGGCCGGCTCCCATTCCGGTCCCAAATGTAAGAAAGATCATATTTTTCGTACCCACACCGGCTCCCATCATCCATTCAGCCAGGGCACATGCATTGGCGTCGTTCTGAACTTCCACATCTACAGCAAACTCCTTCTTGAAGATATCTACGATGGGTACTTCGTCCCAACCCGGCAGATTGGGAGGAGAGTAGATGATCCCCTTTTCTGAATCGAGGGGTCCTCCACAGCTGATACCAATCTTAGTCAGATTTTTCTGATCATAGGATTGGAACAGGTTGCGGGTCTGTTCTATGAAATCACCAATAATTTCACGGTGCCCTCTTTCGCTCCTCGTGTCAAACTGGATCTTCTCATATACCTGATAATTTTTATCTCCCAGTACAATGCTGCATTTTGTACCTCCAATATCGTATCCCAGGTAGTATTGATCTAATTGAGTCGACCGATCCATGCATCTTATTTCTTAAGCAACAAATTTAGCAGCTTTTCGGTTTGAGAGAAGTCCGGGATGATAATATCTGCGCCTGACTTAATTAACCGTGAGCGTTTCTCCTCATTGAGGCCGGATCTGTTTATCTCATCACTGGCCACACCCACTGCAATCCCATCCGATAATATACATTCCCTGATCTCCACTGGTCCATCTCCAAATACAACCAGCTCGTTCCCCCGGAGGTTGTGTTCCTTGATGATCTTGTTGATGATCATCTTTTTTGAATACTTCTTGATATCATTTTCAGAACCATAGATGCCTCCGTCAAAAAGTTCCGCATAGCCCATTATTTCGGCTTCATTGATCACATCCCCTCTATCCGTGCCACTGGCAAGGTAAAGTTTTACCCCCTTTTTTTTCAGGGCTTTCAGAAAATCGATGGAGCCGGTCATGGCAAAATCATCCACCTTTAGTTGTCCGCTTTCAAGCTTTTCAAGCCGTATGGATACCACCTCCATCAGGGCTTCATTGTAGATATTTTTATACCCGAATTTATCCAGGATCTTCTCTTTGGGTACCACATTGAATGAATCGACCATCTCCACCAGGGCTTCCATCTGAAGAATGGTCTGTATTCCGGTTGACCTGTCGATGAACTCAAGCACCTGTTCTCTGACCTGCTGGTAGAGCTTCCCGTCAGATTTTTCAACCTCGTCTCCCAGGATCGCACCTATCATCACAGGTTCCATTACAGATTCCCAGCCCTCTCTTATAGTACTGAGGGTTCCGTCGTGGTCGAACAGCGCATGTTTAATATGGCCCATTTTGGAAAGAACAGCTTGATTAACCAGCTCAATCTCCGAGCCCGGAATGGTTTGAGCAAGGCTCAGGTTGGCTGCCAGTTCCGGCCTATAGTTATAAATGGCTTCGTTGTTTAACCGGAGGATCTCTTCCCCCGATGCTGTTCCTGTAGTAAAAAGCTTCTGCACAGTAACAGCAGCAGCCAGATTTGCAAATGCGGCCGATTCAGCAGGTGATATCCCAGCGGCCAGACAAAGGGTGAGTGCACTGATGGTGGTATCACCGGCACCCACCGTGTCAAGTTTTTGCTGCAGTTGGATACCGGGAATTTCGGTGATACCGGTTGCGTCGATGGTTACGATTCCTCGAGCTCCGCATGTCACAAAAACAGGTTTCTGCTCTTTTTCATAGACCTTTGTGCCGTGTTTCTTAATATCTGAGAAAGAGATATAATCCTGTGGATTGACATTAAGTCCGTTCAACACCGCTGTTTCAATTTCATTGGCTTTGCGGTATACATGTTGGAACTGGCTATTGAAATGTCTTGAATCGAGTACCACAATTTTATCAGCATATTTCTCAAAGAGCGCATTGACCCGGTCGATAAAATCCCGGTTTGTAATACTGCCTGATACCTGTTGGTTAAAAATCAGTGCATCATAATTTTCAAGTGCAAATTGTATGTTGCGGACTATTTCTTCATCACTCCCCTCTGATCGCCTGTTTTTCAATCCAAAATCGATTCGCGGATCCTCTTTTTCACCGTAGTATTTCTTCGTATAGGTGTAGGTGTTGAAATCTTCATTTTGAATGGTCAGTGAAGTTACATCGGCACCCAGAACCTCAAGCTGTGCGGAGAGTTCCCGGCCATGAATATCATTGCCAACAACACCCATCACTTTGATTGCACCTGGTTTCAGTGCGGCCAGGTTGGCAACAATATTACCGGCTCCTCCCGGAGAATAGTGGTGTGTTGCAACTGCCTCCGCTTTTAATCCGGTTTCGACAGACACTTCGGAACCATCCGGATCCATCTGCCAGTAAACATCCAGACAGAAATCTCCGTAAACCGCAATTTTTACATCATTGATTCTTCCCAGTATTTCCTGTATCCTGGCCTGTTTCATCTACCTCTGTTTTATATTATATTTTTCCGAATAAAATCAGTGTTCAACAGTTTGCTGACCTTTATGCTCCTCTTTTTTGATCAGTTCCACTCTCACTCCTGTGCTTCCGCCTCCCTTCATTTCCACATCAACCGGAGTGTTATTTTTATAAGCTCCGCAAGTGAAGTCGGGAACTTCGATAGGTTGAGAACCATTGGCAACAGACCACTCTGTAAGCGCAACAATGGAACTCCATGCGGCAGCATCATAGACATCCTGGTCTAACGGCAATCCGTTGCGCAAACAGTCAATAAGGCGCCAGTCCATCATAAAATCCATTCCACCGTGACCTCCAACCTGTTTTGCCAGTTTTCCAATTTTCTTTACGATTGCCGGAGTATACTTTTCTTCTAGTTCCTTCATCTCCTCCTCACCTATCCAATGCTCTTCTCCCAATGAAATCCTTGGAGGCAAGGGCCATTTCTGGGCAGTAGCTTTTGTACCGCTTACCGTATATTTTCTCGAATAGGGACGTGGGCTGGATACATCGTGCTGAAGCATAATTGTTTTTCCCAGTGCTGTTCTTATAATGGATGTATTCATATTTCCACGATAAGAATGGGTATCATATTCTTCGTAAAAAGAGTCTTTCTTTGCCAGGTCTGCAGCTTTTGGACCATAGGTGAAATCATTGGACTGCATGGAAACCAGATTCTGTAAACGGTCTCCCCGGTTAATATCCATTACCTGGCACACAGGTCCCAACCCATGTGTGGGATAATGATTTCCGTTTCGTGTCTGACTCTCTTTCAACAGCCACATGCCCGGGTAGTTGTTTTTTTTGAAAGCAATCTCCACTTGATCATGAATGTAGGCAGCATCGGCATGAATAATCTCTCCAAAGAGTCCCTGCCGAACCATATTGAGTGTAAGCATTTCAAAAAAATCATACACACAATTTTCCAGCATCATACAGTGCTTTCTGGTTCTTTCTGAAGTTTCTACAAGTTTCCAGTTATCCTCGATGGTTAAAGCAGCCGGCATCTCAACAGCTGCGTGTTTATCATGGTCCATGGCAAAAACCGAAACAGGTGTATGCAACCTCCAAGGAGTAACCTGATATATCAAGTCAATATCATCACTTTCGCACATTTTTTTCCAGTCATCTTCATCTTTGCCATATTCTCTGGCCGGCGGCATCCCTGAATCGGCCACTATTTTTTGACCCAATTCCACACGGTCCGGCCTGATATCACACAATGCTTTAATTTCGACTCCTTCGATCAGGCATAACCTTCTTAGCGAACCGGGTCCCCTGTGTCCCAGACCAATGAACCCTATCCGGACGGTTTTTAGGGGAGGTGCTGCATACCCACACATATTAAAGATTTGCTTATGCGGTTTTTCCGCATTCTTTTTAATATGGGCAAGAGGCATCTCCTCTGTATTACAGGAATGAAGGCTGCCTGTAATCATTCCGGCACTTGCGACACCAGCTACTTTAATAAAGTCTCTTCGGTTTGTTCCCATCTGGAATAAGTTATTTGTGGTTTGTCTAAATCCTTTCCAGTAGCTTTTTATACAACAACGGGAAAGTCTGTTTCTGATTTCCTTCAATATAGTATCCATCTCCTCCATACGCCTGGGGTACCCTGGTTACAATACTTTTCTGGTCACGGTAATAATAACCCACAGCGTTTTCATCCGTGAAGGTATCCGGGTTGTAGGGTCTCAGGTCAAAATCTGCAGTAATGATCTTTCCGGGCACATGCCCAGTATTGGCTGCCATGGAAGCTGCTTTGAGGAACACTTCCGGTCCGGTTACCGCACTCCCCACATTCAGGATCACTCCTCCATCGGTAAACTTTGAAATCTCCTCTGTATAGATCAGAAAATCCCTCCCCGAGCATCCTCCCTTTGCCTCTCCGTCGAAATAGAGATGCTGGTCCAGCACATCTGTCCCGATCCCGGCATGGATGGTCATTGGGATACCATTTTCATAACAGACAGCCTGAACACTGATTTCCGGATAGGTGAATTCAATGGAGTTTTTTTTCAGACCCAGGATCTTTTCTACCTCATTCCGGAATGCCCCATCACTGATCATTCTGCCCACGGATTCTCCATATCCCAGCCTGTAACGGTTCCCAACCATCAGGGCAGCATTGATGTAATTAAATTCAAATGCCATCCCAAATTGTCCCTTTTCAAGCGCCTGCGGGACATATTCGCTGGTTTCCCCCATCAGTCCCAATTCAAAGTCATGAATGGACGTGGCCCCGTTACCCGAGATCATTGTGAACAACCCGCGTTTGACCAGGTCTGCCAGCAATATGCCAAGTCCGTTTTTGATAAGGTGGGCTCCTGTAAAAAGCAGTACAGGTTGCTCTTTTTTCCTGGCAGAGACGATCTCCCGGGCAAGCAGGTCAATCTGATTTTCCACATCCCTGGGGAGAGAAAAGATCATTTCGCTGAGTTGATCCGGTTCCACCAGGTCATCAAAACCGACCTTGTTGGTTCTCTCCGAAACAGGATAGGTGACGATCTGTCGCGGGTCAAATACTTTGTACCTGCCTTTGTATTCCATTGGTTTTAATTTTCAAGCACTCCCGTCCCATCAGTGACAAACATCCGCGTACTTTTGGTATAGGCTCCACCCATGGGATCGGAATACCTGAGATCAAGATAAAATGCCCTGTAGCCCGATTCAGGAATATCCACCTCTACTTCAAAATTTTCCGGATCCAGATATTCCACATCCCCGCTGCTCCACACTTCATCACGAAAATCCCGGTCCTCTGAATCTGAACTCCATAGCATGGCACCCAGAAGCTTGTCTGGCGTTGTTTCTACCGAAAGGGTGATCAGAGATTCATTTTCAGCAATCTCCCAATTGCACAGAGGGTATTTTTCGTGGAGCAAGGTGTTCCCAAAAAAGGCACTTAATGCTGTGAGCGCCTGCTGGCCGTCTCCAAGACCATGACCTGCATTGGGGACATAATGGATGTAATTCTCACCCGGAATCTCATCATAATAGTGTTTAATGGCATCTACAGGCCAGTATTCATCGTTTGTACCAATAAATATCATCTTCGGCATGGTAAGTTTCTCACGATAGGAGTAGGGATCCACCATGGTGGTGATGTCGTCACCATTTTCGGTATGCACATCCTGTGGAATTCCCAGTTCCGTATAATCTTCGATCTGGATGCTGTATTCTTTCCAAACATGAACCTGGTAATCCAGGCTTACCGGCATGTTCAGTACATCGATCACCATGGGTGCAATGGCTTCCACACGGGGATCATTTGCTCCGGTGAGCCATGTGGTCCATCCACGTTTTGATGCGCCGGTTACCACAAACCGGTCAATGTCATGTTGAATGGTCTCTTTTGAGAATTCCTGGACGGCATCCATCGCTTTTACTGCTGTCTTAACCATTGGAAAGAGGAGGGGCCAGGTAAAATCACCGTCATTTTTGTAGTTGTGCAATGTAAAAGAGATCAAAGCATCTTCGGTGAGATCATCATACAATGGCTGGTTTGGAATTTGCCAGATGATGGCCACCATTGCACTGTTTTTCTTTGCCACCTGGGCCATGGTCATGATGAATTCATCATCGCCACCCCGTTTGATTGGATTACCCTCTTTGTTTTTACCACCGGTAATAAAGAGCAATGCACCGTCGTGGCTCATCTCTTCCGGCACAAGGATCGTGAGGGTGTGCTTCCATATGTGCTCGCGCCATTTTTGGGATGTGAGGATCAGTGTATGTGCCGTCAGACCATTGATATCCTGTGATCCCGATAATTCCCATGCAAAGGATTGATCCTCAGTTTGTAAATAATTCTGCAATGCAGTTTCCGGTGTAACCGGCAGAGTGCTGGTGG
The DNA here is from genome assembly GCA_039714655.1 of Bacteroidota bacterium. Classification (GTDB taxonomy): domain Bacteria; phylum Bacteroidota; class Bacteroidia; order Bacteroidales. The sequence goes on along the minus strand of JBDLIX010000003.1, from coordinate 88,482 downwards.
TGCATGAAATAAATGCGATCAGAGCTAATCCTATCATAAACACTCCGCTCAATTTTCTGTGCACTCTTCTTTTTTGCTTCATCATCAGGTCTGTTTTTTTATTATCTACAAAGATTTAAATAAAAAAAGTAAATAAGCCATAGAAATCATGACTTATTTACCTTTTCTTACCCTTAACTACTAACTAACTAACACTAACCTAAAACTAATGACTTAATAGGGAACACCTGTGCCCTGTAACAGCCAGAATTTTGACCAGGAGCTGTCTTCACCATCCTGTGCAGTGAACTCAGTCTCTTCCAGGCCACTAATTGCATTCAGGTAATTGCTGTTATTCCTGTTTTTCTCATTATTCCCATAGAGGTAGCGCAGAGGCATGGCATCGCGTTTTGCAATAGGACCGATGGTAAGAGCCGGGAATCCGGTTCTTCTCCAGTCACACCACGCTTCATGGGCCACAGTCCAGTTGGCGATCCATTTCTGAACCATCACCTGTTCCAGAGAACCATCATAGGCAACACCAGTTTCTACCAGATAATCCGAAGCGTCATCACCCACACCCCAGGTATTGAATGAAGCTTCCACGCCTTTCTCATACCACTCCTGCTGCGAACCAACAGACCATCCCTTTTGAGCAGCTTCAGCAAGAATAAAACATACTTCTGCATAGGAGATAAGTCTTGCTTTCAACAAGTCACCATTTGTCTCCTTATACATATCAGCCAGGGCGGAATTGTGAACATTGGATCCACCCTGTATAACCGATGGATTCAGATTCCAGCCCGATCCGTCACCGGTGGTGGATGCAATAGGCAGGCCTGCATATTCCAGGGTATCCACAAGGACTTTTCCGTCCTCAATATCTGCCGGCCAGGTATCCTGATTGTATACTACCCAACCTCTGACATCCATGGAATCGGGATGCAGGTATCTTACACCATCCACAATGATATCAGCTTCCGGAGTGTGTGCTGTAGAGACTTTAATGGGAACTCTCACTTTGTTAAACCAGACCCCAATTCTGGGGTCGTTCAGATCCAGTAGAACGTCTCTGAATCCGGCACATAACTGTACCCTGTTGAAATTGCTTTCAGAAGCATCAAAGGCAATGGCATTTGGCCACGCATCGCCATCAAACGAACCCACAAATGCCATGGTTGCATCATCCTCACCAGCTGTGAAGAGCGGATAGGTACCCGTATTGGAAACAATCTCTTCAATTCCTGCCTGCGCAAAGGAAGGAAGTTTTGTGGAAACACGCATGTAATATCTCAACATCAGGGAGTTTGCCATCTTTTGCCATTGAGAAGGATCTCCATCATAGATAAGATCAGCATCCGGATCGATTCCTTTGTATGTGCCTGCAGATTTTGACAGCAGTGTGTTTGCAGTTGCAAGCTCATCAATGATTCCTCTGTAAATGGTCTCCTGAGAGTCAAACAGAGGGAACAGATCTTCCTGTTCACCCTCCGGGGCATTCAGGGCAGCATTGTAAGGCGCATCACCCCATGAGTCAACTATATAACCATAGTTAAAAGCCCTTAGTACAATGGCCACACCCTGCTGGAACTCCATTCCTTCTTCAACGGATCTTTCGTACAGGTGCTTGGCATTTCTCAGGTTGCCAAAGGGGCCTCCCCATCCACGTTCACCAACCCAGTCATATTTATTCAGTCCGGAACCCCAACCGCTTTTTTGAACGTATTGCATCACACCGGCAACATCACCATCATAACTCATTTCAAGATAGGGCTTTGCAGTGTTGGAGATCACGGTGGCTAACATCAGGTTTGGCTGGACAGTCGCCGGGTCTACACCATTCGGGTTCACATTCAGTTCGGTAAGTTGATCTTCACAGGAGACAAACGCTACCACTGCCAGAACCAGAAATACTCTATTTAATATTTTCAGTATTTTCATGATTTTTCAGTTTATAATATTAGAAACTAATATTTAGCTTAACACCTACCGGGATCGTCCAGGGAGATACGTTAAATCGTTCGATACCCTGCTTAAACTGGATACCGCTGGGTTGTGTACCACCTTCAGGCTGGAAAGCTATTTCAGGATCGATATTGATACCGGCTTTTGTCCAGAGAATAATGTTACGGCTAAATAGTGAAACCGTCAGATTCTGGATTCCCATGATCGGGGGAAGCAGGTAACCTATTGAAATCTCCCGGAGTTTTATAAAATCAGCATCAAATGTAGCATTGCGGGTATAGCTCCATCCGTAGTAGTCCTGATACCTGATCAACGGTGTGTTTGCATCTCCCAGATTTTCACGGGTCATCACAAAATTTCCATTGTCATCGTAGTCTCCTTCTACACCCGGCATAAAGACACCATCGCTTAGGGTAATACCATCTTCGGTAAAAGTTAATCCACCATACTCTGCTGTGGGGCCACCTACAACCACAAAGAACTCTCCGTCCGCAGAGAGATATTCGTCGGCATGTTCTTTAAGGTATGCAGGAATATCACTTACACCGGTTAAATCCAGCGCTTTATCTAACCATCTCTGTGTATGCAGATCTGATTCTCCGTAACGGAATGTCTGGGAGACAAACTGTCCGCCCACCCTCCAGTCTAAGCTGGCACTGATTGTCCAGTTCTTATATTTCAGTGACGATTGCAACCCCAGCAGGAAGTCAGGGTTGAAGTTCCCAATGACAGGAGCTACCCTGTTTCCATCTTCATCCTGCAGGGTTCTGTCACTATCTTCCCAACCTTCGTCATCAATGATGGGCCATCCGTGATAAGGTGAATTGGGGTCATCCACACGCACCAGTGCACGGTCAATTATCTGGCCAATCTCATCACCTACCCATGTGTAAGCTCCACCCTTGGCATCGCTCCAAAGCCTGATATAGTCGAATCCTTCTGAAAGTTCCTCAATTCTTGTTCTGTTCCTTGAAAAAACAAGATTCACATCCCAGTTTGTATCCCCAGTCCTGACTGGAGTACCTCCAATAGAAAATTCAATACCCTTGCTGGAGAGCAGACCGGCGTTAATCAGTTTGGATGTATAACCCGATGATGGTGGCAGTCCGATACCCAGAATCTGGTTTTCGTTTTCAGCCTGGTAGTAAGTGAAGTCTGCTCTCAGACGGTTTTGAAAGAAAGCAAGATCAGTCCCAATTTCCCAGGAAGTCTGTATCTCCGGTTTCAGATCAGGAAGTAACAGTGTACCTGAGGTAGTCAGACGGGTCTGGTTCCCCCATGCACCCGCATTCCCCATGGTTTGTGTCAACCTGTATGGATCGGTATCGTTACCCACCATGGCCCAGCCTCCCCTGAGTTTTGCCAGAGAAATATTTGGACCCATATCGAACATATTGTTCAGCAACATACTTAACGATGCTGACGGGTAGAAGTAAGAACGATTCTCTGCCGGTAGTGTACTTGACCAGTCGTTTCTGGCTGTAAGGTCAAGGTAAATGGCATCTTTGAATCCAATAGAGGCTAAACCGTACAGGCTGTATATCCCCTTCTTGTTGAAACCGGAAGAATAGGTCAGGTTATCAGGAGATATGTTGGAAACGGAATAGATATTGGGGACGACTAATCCAGTACCTCTTCTTTTTGACTGTGTTAGGTGACTTGAGGCATATTGGTACATATAGTTTCCTCCGGCAGACGCTGTTACAGTGAAATCGCCTGCTGTTTTATCATAAGTGAACAGGAAATCAGTATTCTGTTCCCGCCGATTCAGGTTGACAATCCCGTAAAAACCATTGGGCTCTTTGGAATAGCTGGGTGCTATTTTTGTTTCGCGCTGTTCGTCGTACTGGTCGTGCGTATAACGGGCCATAAACGACAGTCCGGGAAGTATCTCCCAGTCAATTTTGGCATTGCCATATACCCTGTTTCTGGTGAAAGGATTGTTAACTTCGTTGGCAATGAAGTAGGGGTTGTTCATCATGTCGTCCTTGTCGTAGGTGCCATCGGGGTTGACCACCAGATTGTAAGGACCACTCTGTTGGGTCCCCTCTTTTCCCTCTTCCCAGTAATCCTGCATCTCCAGCACATCCAGGTGAGGATTCAGCTCATAAAGTGCCTGCATGGGGTTGGCCCCGCGGTTACCTGCAGGACGGTTGTCAGCACCTGAATTGGTGAAGTTAATGCTTGAACTTAACGTAAGGTTATCCAGAAGTTTGACCGAAGAGTTCAAGCTTACAGAGTTTCGATGCAGATCGCTGTTGGGTATCACCCCCTTGTTCTGCATATTGTTATAGGAGAGCCTGTAGTTCATTTTTTCCGTGGCATCTGTTATGGAAACACCATTGGTAGTGGTGTACCCTGTCTGGAAAAAGTTCTTCCAGTTGTCAGGATGCGACTCCAACGCAGTTGCAGTAAGATTCCCGTTTTCATCAAAGAAGGGCCACTGATATGCCATCATACCTTTGTCAAGTTCAGGACCTACCCAGTATGAATCTCCTCCTGGAACCGCATAGTAGTCCAAACCGTTATTTGGACGGTTATCCTGGGTATAAGGCCGTCTGCCATTGGCAAACAGTGTATGCTTCTCGAGATACTTGTATGGATTTTCAATCACTGTATTTGAAGTGACTGTAACACCAATTCCTTTACTCTCTTTCCCGGATTTTGTGGTGATTAGCACTACTCCGTTACCGGCTCTTGATCCATACAGTGCAGCAGCACTGGGTCCCTTCAGAACAGATACACTCTCAATATCCTCAGGGTTAATGTCAGAGATTGCATTCCCATAGTCCACTTTCGTATCCCGTGCCATTTCCGTTACATTATTCACCGTATTGTTCATGGGTATACCGTCAATAACAAACAGGGGTTGATTATCACTTGTTAATGATGATGCACCGCGGATGACCATGCTGACAGATGAACCTGCTCCACCGGTGGAGTTTATCACCACACCGGATACTTTTCCTGCAAGTGAATTCAGCACGTTCTCCTGGGATACTCTCTGTAGTGCTTCGCCATCAACTTCTCCCACAGAGTATCCAAGTGATTTTTTCTCTCTTGAAATACCCAGAGCGGTAATCACTACTTCATCCATCGCGATTGAGGAAGTCATCAGTGTAACATTGATCACGGTTTGGTTTCCAACAGTTATTTCATTGGTTTCCATTCCAATAAAAGAGAATATTAGCACTGAATTCTCATCAGGAACGTCAATGCTAAAGTGACCGTTTTGATCTGTTACGGTACCCACTGAGGTACCTGAGACCACTACAGTAACGGCGAGTAGTGGTTCTCCGGATTCATCCGAGACCATCCCGGTCACTGTTCTTTGCGCCATTACGCTGCTAACGAAAATGGCAAACAGAAACATTAGTAACAAAAATTTCTTTTTCATTAGGTTAGGTTTTAGTTAATAGTAAGGATATGGTTCACAGTATAGATCATACACTGTAGAATTAATTTGTACCTATGGCTCTTATGTGCATCAGAGGATGTTAGAGGATATCAGAGGGTATCTGAGGGTTTCAGAGATATTCACTATACAAATTAACGGGATAGAAGGTGTATAACGCTACATGTATTTTACTAAATGCACATGATATTTTAACCTATGCAATTTATTGCATATGTAAATATCGCCTTCTAAGGGTTAAAAATCTTTCAGAACAGGGTTAATAATCCGTGTGTAGTTTGAATGGAATGATGGGCTGGTGACTTGTTGATTTTTCTGTTTAGTTATAGAACCATTCTATGGGAAGACTTTTCAGTTTAAGTGAATGCTGAGCACCTTTGTAGTTGAAGTATGTAATGAGTGCACGATTTTCAATCCATGTAACTGCAGGATAAGCCCATGCATCATCGGGTACCTCTTCAAGGTTACGGAAGTTCTCCCAGGTTTCACCTTCATCTTTCGAAATTGCAGAAGTAAGTGGGTTACGTTTATTTGCACTGGGGTTATGTGTCCATATTACCAGCAGATCTCCTGTTTCAGGAATCCTGCTTATTGATGCAGGTGCCGCCGTCCCCCGGAGTGCTGTGAGTGTTGGTTCGCTCCAGGTTTCCCCACCATCTTCGGAGATCGTTTGGTATTGTCCACCCAGCCCGGTTCGAAGGAACATAAGGACCCGCCCATCTTTTAGCTCCACCGCTGCCGGTTCCCAGCAATCGCCTCCGGCAGGTTTAATACGCTGGCTATCGCGCCATGTTTTTCCTTCATCATCTGAAAGGAGGCAATAGCTGTCCCCACCCTCCCATGCTTCCAGTAAAATGCGCCCTGAACGAAGTCGTATTGATCTGCCGTTTGTGAGTCCTGTATACTTTCCTGAAGGGCTCAATTGTTTCGGATTGATCCATGTTCTTCCCTCATCAAATGAGGTACGCATCATGACACGGCAATCGGTAGATTCGGTGTACTTATGACAATAGAAAAGGGCAAGTTCGCCCGAAGTCATTCTCATGAAGTTGACTTCCATCACGTTACAACCCTTATTATCCTCAATTAGAATGAGTTTTTCGCCCCATGTACGTCCATCATCGGTGGATATTTTTCCAGATATGCGCGCTGGTGCATGATCAGCACCAGAACCACCAAGGAATTCAGTCCAGGCCAATAGCAGTGAACCATCTTTAAGATGGACGATAGCTGCCTCACTATTGCGTATATTCAGGGGATCTGAAGGTGCAACAAAAAATTCGTAAGTTGCAGAGCGGTTCTTACAACCTGAGCTTAAAATTACTGACACTAAAACCCAATAAGCGAATAATCTAATCATGATTGTCTGGCTGTTTGAGAAACTCCTGGGGAATACAGGAATATGTGAATGAGCTGATCCATCATTTTTTAATATGTCATGGAAGGCGGGATATCAGCTTCATCGCTGCCCCATTTCAGATTCGGTTCCGGTCCCATTTCAAAAATCAATGTTCCACCCTGAACGATCTCCTGGTGAGAGAGCCAGGTTTTGCTCATCGGTTCGCCATTTAAGGTGGCCGATTGGATATACTTATTGACCGGCGATACGTGATTGGCCCGAATGGTGAACTCACCGGTATCATAGGGGCTGTTTAGTTTGATGGTGGCCTCTTCAAAGAGGGGTGAACCGATGACATACACATTCTGACCCGGAGCTACAGGATAGAATCCCATGGCACTCAAAACATACCAGGAGGAGAGGGAGCCCATATCCTCATTGCCACAAAGTCCACCCGCACCGGTTCTGTAAAGGTCCATAACCTGCCGAACTCTTTCCTGTGTTTTCCAGGGCATGCCCACATAGTTGTAAAGATATGCCACATGATGAGAAGGTTGATTTCCATGTACATATTGTCCGATGGTACCGACTACACCCACATATTTCGGTTCACTGATCTCAGGGCTCATTTCAAAGAGAGAATCGAGTTTTGTTACAAAATCAGAAGGAGTACCAAAAAGATCGACCAATCCATTGATATCATGCTGCACCGACCAGATGTACTGCCATGCATTGGACTCTGTGAAGTAACGGTTGGGCCGTCTTCCAACCAGGAGCGGATCGAAACAATCATAATAGGAGTGTTCCCCTTCCGTAACTATTTCTGCCGGCCGGTTTCCGCAGGATTTGAGCCAGGAACCATCATGGTTTCTGGGACGCATGAAATTGGTGCCAGGATCAAACAGGTTCCTGTAGTTGTGTGCTCTTTGCATGAAAAGTTGATAGTCGGCTTCCCTGCCCAGATCTTGTGCCATCTGCGCAATGCACCAATCGTCGTAGGCCAGTTCCAGGGTGTTTGGCACCGATTCAGTTACTTTATCTACAGGGACATACCCCAGTTCCATGTACTGTTTTATGCCAGACCTGCCGGCAGCTTCAGGAAGGGGTGAGGGGGGGAGTCCGGTGGCTTTTTCCCGCATGGCCTCAAAAATGAAATCCACATCATAATCCCTGAATCCTTTCATATAGGCATCCACAATGATTGGAACCAGGTGATCACCCACCATTCCCTGTCCGAATACATTGCGGTGATGCTGTGCCGGTAGCCACCCGTAATGTTTTGTTTTTGAAACGATGGATTTAATCATATCATTCACATGCTCAGGTTCTACCAAAGTCATCAGTGGATGTTCGGAGCGGTAGGTGTCCCAGCAGAGGAATGAAGGGAAAAAATCATAATCGTCCGCCATATGGACTTTCCCGTCCATCCCAAAATATTTTCCATCCACATCGGAAGAGATCGCCTGGGCCAGCAGGGAGTGGTAGAGTGCAGTGTAAAATATCTGTTTCTGATCTTCGGAATCTCCGGTTATGGCAATTTTTCTCAGCGCTCTGTTCCAGCTGTTTTTTGCATCTGATCTTACACGGTCAAAGTCCCATTCGGGAATCTCGGTCATAAGGTTGTTGCGTGCTCCTTCAACACTCACATAGGAGAGCCCCACTTTCACAAGAATCATTTCATTTGCACTGGTAGTATAATTCACAAATGCACCAATATTGCTGCCTGACTCTGCAGATTTGTAAGGGAAAAGACTTGCACCCGATTCAGGTGTCGCATAGTTCGCATCCCAGGTCCCGTAAGCTTCAAATGGCTTGCTAAACTCTGCCACAAAATAGAGGGTGGCCTCCTGGGATAGTTTATAACCTTCAATGGTATTGTTATTTACGAATTCAACATGTGAGTTTCCTGAGGGCGCATCGCCGATAATGTGACCCAGGTCGATCAGTATGTGTGAATTTTCCGACTCCGGAAAAGTATACCTGTGCATTCCTGCCCTTTTTGTAACCGTTAATTCGGCCTCTATCTCATAATCTTTCAGATGAACAGAATAGTATCCGGGTGAGGCTGTTTCATCCGCATGGTCAAACCGCGAACGGTACCCTTCATCGGGGTTCTCCCTGGAGCCGGGGGTGATCCGGAGTTTTTGACCCACAGTTGGCATGATTAACAGGTCGCCTTTGGCAACCATGCCAACCCCACTGTAATGTGTATGGCTAAAACCCATAATAGAGTTATCGGAATACTGGTAACCAGATGCATAGGTCCATCCTTGCGTATGAACATCCGGACTGAGATGTACCATTCCAAAGGGTAATCCCGGTCCGGGAAACATGTGGGCAAAAAAATCTGTTCCTATAAACGGATCCACATAATCAACTGGTTCCATGGATTGCTCACAGGCAGGGGTGAGGAGTCCCAGAGTTACGATGGTTATTGTTATGAAAGTAAACTTATTAAGTTTCATATTGCGTTTGCGTTAATATGTTATTTTGACCTGGAGGGTTTCTCTATCATTGAAGGTGGTGCTGCTTCTTGCGATGCACCCCACGCTTTATTGGGGTATGGGCCCATTTCCAGTTCAAGGGTGCTTCCACTCAGGATCTCCTTATGGGTGAACCAGGGACGATCTAATAATTCACCGTTCATTTGTGCCGACTGGATGTACTTATTCACCCTGGAACAACCATTTGCCACAATTGTAAAGGTATTGCCATTATCCAGTTTAAGTGAGACCTCTTCAAAAACGGGACTGCCGATATTGTAAACAGGCAATCCGGGTGTGACCGGGTAAAAACCCATTGAAGAAAAGACCACAAAGGCAGTCATGCCACCCCCATCCTCATCACCAGGTATTCCGAAAATATTGTCCGGGAACCAGGTATCAAGCAGAAAACGAATGCGCTTCTGGGTTTTCCAGGGCTCTCCTGCATAATTATATAAATAGGGTATATGGAAGCTTGGCTCATTTCCCATGGAATACTGGCCCACCAATCCGGTGGCATCCGGAAATTTTGCCCAGAACTGGTATTTTGTTCGTCCAAGATCTTCCCGGAACAGTTGATCCAGGTTTGCAATGAAATCTTCACGTCCGCCCATCAGTTCTATTAATCCGTCTATGTCATGCTGGGCTTGCCAGGCATAGGTATAGCCGTTATTTTCATCGTAATAATCCCGTCCTCCCGGTCCGCCATCAAATTTCGGATCAATATCGATCCATTTTCCTTCACTATTTTTTGGCCACATCAGCTTTTTATCAGCCCGGTATAGATTTCGATAATTGGTTGACTCATTGCTAAAGAATTCATAATCTTCAGTTTTGTCAAGTTCTCTGGCCATTTCAGCAAGTGCCCAGTCATCATAACTGTGTGCCAGGGTAATAGCCACGCTCTGGCGTTTCTCAAAATCATGAACCTCCTCAATACTCTCTGTTTCACCGGGTTCAAGAGCCGGATAAAAACCGTTTTCACGGTAGAAAATGTCAAGTGCTGTTTTCGGCCCATTGCGCCATGGAAGCATGGTAGCCTCCTGGGCATTCTTCTTCATGCCTTCATATGCTTTTTCAACATCAAAATCGCGGATCCCTTTTCTCCATGCATCCAGAAAAACAACGGTTGAATGGAAACCATGCATGGCCGGATTATCTGTGTAAAGCAAGGGGAACTGGGGCATCCATCCATATTGCTCATACATCTTCACATAGGATTGAAGCATATGGGATTCTTGCTGAGGATCAAGCAGCATACGCAGTGGGTGCTGGGCAAGATAAGTATCCCAGACCCAATCATCCACATAGAAATCACGATCGCTTTCATGTACCTGATGGTCATAGGCACTGTAATACCTGCCATCCTCGTTAATATTCACCATGCGTTCGTAACAACGATACAGGGATGTGTAGAAAGTGCGGCGTTGGGCATCGGTGCCCCCTTTTACCTGGATGGCTCCCAGTTTGTCCGACCATGCCTTTTCTCCCTGGCTTTTTAATGCTTCAAAATCCCAACCTGTGATCTCATCCTCGAGGTTAGCTTTGGCCTGTTCTGTACTGATAAAGGAGATCCCATATTTAAATTCGATAAGCTGATCTCCCTCTGAAGGGAATTCAAACAGTGCAACGGATTCTAACCGGCTGGTCTTTTTCCGGGTATCCACCCGGGTCTGCTGATTCAGTGTACCCTTCCCTGCCATATTGAATTCGGCATACAGGTAAGCTTTCATTCCGTGAAACAGCTCTTCACCGGAAAGGGATCTCCCTGAAATAATCTGCCATGTGCCACCCTGGTTGATTTGAAGCTTCACCAGTTTGTTGCTTTTTTCAGAAAAAGTGAACCTGAAATAGCCGGTTTTTCTTCCCGGAGTAAATTCTGTACGAATATCAGAATCAATAAAATAGGTGGAATAGTAATGGGGGCGTACTGTTTCAAGGTCGTGATCATACATTTGTCGATCCTTCCACGTTTCATCATCTACCAAACATGAATACGGCATGATACCAAAAAGTTCTCCTTGCCGGTGCGACATGATGGTGAGGGGAAAAAAACTGATCTGATCATCCAGGTAGTCGGCACGGAATGGATGCATACGAATCACCTGATTAGGCAGTTGAACTGTGGGCCGGGTGGGTTGAAGCAGGTGTCCCACCCCGCCAATATGTGGATCCACATAGGAGAGATTCGATTTGGTTTCAGGCTGAGGTGTACAACCTGCCAGGAAGAAGGCTGTAACAAATCCAGCAATGATTTTCGGAATACCCGACATCCATTTGTTCCAATTCATGCACTTACTCGTTAAATATGTTTGCAACCTGAATGGATAATTTCATATTTGCAGTATATGCCTCTTTGGTTGAGGAATCAATATCCATATTGTTGTATAGATCATTAATCCATTGTTTCGCATTGCTGTCAAATTGCGGTGAATTATTTATTTGTAGCAACAGGGCTTCGGCTTCATCTTCTTGGCCACTAATTTTTAAAGCCATCAAACCGAGGTAGTATTCAGGCATGCGATCTATTGTTTCCGGGATGAAGTGGTAATGATCGGGTTTGGATCGATCTATTGTGTTCCGGGTATAGTCGATGATATTTTCCAGATGTTTATTGCTCAAAGATTTGTTGCCCAACTTATCATAACAATATGCAAGCAGAAATTCCTCTTTGCGTTGTTCCGGATCATAAGGTTTGCCTACACCCAGATTTTCAGGCCATTCCAAGGCATCTTGTAGTGTGTTAACCGATGCTTTATATCTCTTTTTTTCAATGAGTTCCAGCGATAGCCTTATATGCGCTTCCTGCCACAACCTGTGACCGGCGGTGGCCCCTTCAGCCGGAAGCATATGAATACCTTTCAGGATTTTGATGCATTGTTGATACTCTCCGGCTTTTAAAAGCGCCTTAGCATGAAGGGAGCCCAATACAAAGTTTTCCGGAAATTTTCTGTACGCTCTCCCTGATTGATCAGCGGCAATTGCATATTCATTATTTGCTAAATAGAATCTAATCAGCTGATCCCAGGTTCTCCAGATGTCCGGTGCCAATTGGTGGGCTTTCATCAGATCACTTTTTTGTTGCTTCAGGTTTGTTGACCCCAAAAAGGCCGCTCTGGTCTGGTAGAAAACCCAGAAATCGGGTTGTTCTTTTAGTGAGATTAGTAATTCAAGGGCTTCATCGTTCCTGCCCACACCAGCATATGCCATGGCTTGAAAATAGTCAATCTTCCACGATGAGGTTTGAGACCTAGCCCATGCCTGCATTTCCAGGCTTTCCAGACGGAAAGGAAATACAAATTCAGCAGATGAAGCCAGGCTTTTTGATAACAGATCCATGCTAAAATCCGCATCATCATTTCTACTCAAATAGGCCAGCCACAAACTGTTTTTCACACATGAAGGGGTGATGGAGAGTAACTCCTTGGCTTCATTGTTCAATCCCAATGCATGATAAAAAAGCGCAAGTTCCAAATAGGTCTCTTCCGGGAATTCACTGGTGATATGTTTTGAGAAACTCTCTTTTTTCATATCGGTTCTTTCAGATAGATATTCTTCATATCTGGCCAGATGATTGAGTGGATCAATTTTCAGCAGTTCCCCGGTCAAATCTTTGGTTTCATTCCCCATCAATCTGGTTGCTATTATTTGTGCTTCGAGGGCACTTATGTTATACCTGTTAAAATCTAATGATTTTTGAGCATATTTAACGGCCAGATCATAGCTGGTCAAACGGATATATATTTCGGCCATCTGTTCATAGGCAGCTGACCTGAATTCAATGGATCTGGCAGCCCAACCGAGTGATTCAACTGCATTTACAAAGTCTTCTTTTTTTCTGTAGGCTATCCCTGCCAGATAATTTGCCCGGCCGTCATATGTAGTCTGCATTAAGGCAAGAGATGATAAATGAAGTGATTTGTCATATTCCCCCCTGCCGTAATGCAATTGGGACAGTGCCAACAATGCTTCTTTGTCGGATCCATCTTTCTCAAGGAGCCCTTTGAATATGGTGATTGCTTTTTTATACTCCCTGTAGTTCATGGCATCCAACCCCTCATTTACCAAACGCTGTCGGTGGGACAATTGTACCTCTTCAGAAGTCTTAAAAGGCCGTTTGATGATTAAAGAGTCCTGCATTGAGGTATAATAGAGTTCTTTATCTCCAACATATATTTCAAAATCACTTCCTGCTTTTATGGGAATATTTGTAGTAAATACTTCCATGGGTTTCAAACTCAGAGGCTCTCTTTTCACAATGGTATGATCAACTTCAAGATACAATGTGTCCACCATATTTTGCAGTGCATTTACTCCTATGGTTAGAATATTATTCTCCTCTGTGATGTTCAGGATGCCATAATGGGAGGAGGATGTCATTCCACCGATTTCCTTAATAGGAAACCAAATTTCTTCCCAGCGATCACTTGCGTATGGCGAAAAACCAAACTGACTAATGGGATTTGGGCGATTCCCGGAATGTTGGCTAAACATCCGGCCGGCTTGAAATTCTATATGTTGACCATGGGTATCTGAGGCAAGATCTGCCCAGATTTCTCCTGAACGGGACTGGGTCCACATCCATATTTTTTTCCCGGGCATCTCTTCATTCAACGACCAGTGTCCGAATCCAAATTTGCTATCATGGTAATATCCACCGAAAAAGTTATCTAAGGTTCCGCCAACATGGTACGATTTTGAAGGTCCGAAATTATTTTCTTTATATACAGAAATCTTTCTTCCCTGAGCATCCACAGGCCATGGTTTTGATTCTCCACTATGCTCCAGGTACATATTCCCGGGACAAAAGAATTCAAGATCTTGTGAGGCTACTGCAGTACCTGTCATCCAATTGTAATAGGATTGATTCAAAGCAGTGGGGTTGTGCCACAAAACATTTGTTTCAAAATATGCTTTATCGGCAGGCAATCTGACTTCAACGCTCCATTGCGTTCTGGAGGGCAAATCTAAATTACCCACAATACAACTTACGCTTCCATCCTCATTTTCCCGGAGCATATAATCAACTTTCGAAGCAGTAGACGGTGTGTGCCCAATAATCCCAAAATTAAACTCTATACCACCCATGGTCCATGGTCCCCGCATGGCAATGTTCCGGAATTTCACCACATCATTTTTATAGATAAAATCCTTTCCGGTAGATTTTTCTATGGCTCCCCATACTTTGCCTCCTATTTCCGGCATTACCCATACGATGATATAGTCATTTTCCAGCCTGATCACTTTCCACGATTCTTCCTTTCCCAGATGGCTGTATCCTTCAAATTTGAAGTAGGGGTAAATCTTCGAATTTTTTGTGATAATCGGAACCGGGTTTGGATCTGAATATGGATATGTCTTGAATACTACCTGTTCTTCAACAATCGTTGCCTTCTGGCCCTGGGTTGTTGTAGTCAGTATTGATAGCAACGCGATAATTGCTGTAAGTTTAACAGCTGCTTTTTGTTTCATTTTTTTGAATTTTTATAGTTGCATTGTAGCGGTTCAATCCCCACAGATGCTGCCGCTTCAAGCATCTCTGAAAGTTTATCAGTCAGAATGAAATCAACCCCGCTATTTAACAGGGCTAATCCCTCCTCTGCAGAGTCTGTGCAACAATAATTGATTCGAATCTGTTGCTGCTTCAATGTGGCAATCTCTGTATCGAACTGTGGGCTTGTCCTGTTTCTGAGTAGCTGTATGAACTGGCTTTTTTGCCTGATTGTCTCTTTTATATATTCATCCCTGTCAGTCTGCCTCTCCATATTGCAGATCATGAGTTCACGGTTGATCTCTCGTGCTCCCCGGGCCGCATCCGATCCACAGGCAAGAAATGCCTGGTGCCCCCGGCTTTCCTCCACGATGACCCTGGCAACCTTTTCCCCTAGTTTTTCTCCTCCTTTAAGGTGCACGTTCAGCCAGATATTTTCAGGCATTACGCCAAGGGCCTCTTTGAGGGTAGGTATTTTTTCGTTGGCGAATTCTTCAGATTTCCAGCTGCCGGCATCAAGAGGTTTTACTTCATCGATGGTTAATTCAGAGATTTTACCCTCTCCGTTGGTTGTCCTGTCCACCGTCTCATCATGGAGAATCACCAGATGACCATCTTTTGTCATGCGCACATCAAACTCAATCATATGTGCACCGAGACGCACCGCTTCACTAAAAGCAGCAAGGGTGTTTTCAGGATGTGTATCCATCGCTCCACGATGGGCACAGATACCACGATCCGGCAACTCTGAGGATGTTGAATCAGAGGCGGTGCATCCCAAAACAAGTGGGACAATCAATATCAAATAGAGGACTCTTTTCATAACGTCGTTTCTCCTTTTATTTTGCATGAAAAAGAACTGATGCGGGGATCTCGGTTTTTTCAATTCCCGGACCTTTCCAGCTTACCCTGTTCATAAAACCTCCGCCCATTTGAAAATAGAATTGATCGATTTTATAGATCCCTTTTTTCAGAGCAATGGTTTTAAACATTTCGTGGGCGGGATGACCACCATCCATATTGATAAATTCTTCTCCATCAAGATACAGAATACTTCCGTCATTGGTTTTATTGTAAAAGGTATAGGCACCATCTTCAGGAATTCGGATGAACCCATTGTATTCATATCCGAAGTACATATCTGTTTTACGATCCTCAATGGAGAAATGAGAGATAATGCCTGTTTCAACAGGGTTGAAGGGTAAAAGTTCCTTAACAAACATTACACTGTTCTCATAATAGCTGTATTTCAGGCCCTGGGCCATGGAGGTACCTTCATAGTTGCGAAACGGTGAGTACCCGAGTTTGTTTAATTCTTCAGTGACCGTAAGGCTTGGCAGCAATCCCTCTTTGAAGGCCCTGAACTTTACAAGGGTTGTATGATTAAGTTCAAACGGAGCTCTGTAGCGTGTAGACTTTTTCGTGGGTTCACTTCCATCCAGGGTATAATAGATCAGCGCATCCTCACTCTCGCATTGAAGGGTTATTTCGGTGCGGTCCAAAAAATTATTCTCTTTATGAAGAATGTAGGGCATGGCTACCGCCGGTTTAAATTTCCGGGTAAAAGGCCTCTCTTCTCCGGAGGTGCCCCAGCTTTTGTTTGGAGCAGGGCCCATTTCAAAAACCAGTTCGCTCCCGCTGGTAATATCATCATGTGTAAACCATGATTTTGAATGGGGCAACCCGTTGAGGGTGGCCGACTGAATGTAGCTGTTTTTATCTGACACATGATTGGCTTTGATGACAAACTGCTTCCCGTTTTCAAGATGAACAGTGACCCTCTCAAACAGGGGAGTCCCAATGATATAGTTGGCATCACCGGGATTCACGGGATAGAACCCCATTGAACTTAATATATACCAGGCCGACATCTGCCCGCAATCTTCATTGCCTTCCAATCCATCGGGAGTATCATCATACATGGTATGGAGGATTTTCCGAATCATCTTTTGAGTCTTAGGGGCTGCACCTGCATAATTATATAGATAGGCCATGTGATGGCTTGGCTCATTGCCGTGGGCATACTGACCGATGAGTCCGCTTGCATCTTTTACCCCTGCATCATGTTCTGATTGATAAGTGAAAAGCTGGTCGAGCCATTTTTCAAACTTGGCATCACCACCCAGCAGGTCAATGAGGCCCTGAACATCGTGTGGAGCGAAGAGGCTGTATTGATATGAATTTCCCTCCACAAAATGTTCGCTTCCTTCTGCCGGATCAAAAGGTTCCACCCAGGAACGATCGGAGTTTTTCGGACGCATAAAACCTGTGCCGGGGTCAAACAGATTTCTATAGAATTGGGCACGCTGCTGATAGTGCAAAAAGTCATCTTCTTTGCCCAGGTTTCTTGCCATTTCGGCCAGACACCAATCGTTATAGGCATACTCCATAACCACAGAAACAGAGCCCGCACTCTTATCTGCAGGAATATACCCCAGGTTGGCATAATAACCAGTGTGATCAACCTGATTCTTCATGGCTTTGTATGCAAGGTCGATATCGAAATCCCGTATTCCCTTGTTATAGGCATCCAGCATCACAGGGAGCGCATGGTGTCCGATCATCGAACCGGAATAGTTGCCCCATATCTCCCAGTGAGGCAGCCTGCCACCGTTTCTATAGATTGCCATGAATGTTCTCATAAAATCATTCATCCGGGATGGCTCCAGGATCGTAATGAGTGGCATCTGGGCCCTGAATACATCCCATAATGAAAAAACCGTATAACGGATGAACCCATTGGCCTTGTGTACTTTCCCATCAACGCCCCTGTATCTTCCATCCACATCATTAAACAGATTGGGTGCCATGGCCGTATGGTAGAGGGATGTATAGAAAATACGTTTTTCTTTCTCCGATCCACCCTCTATCTCTATTCTTGATAGATGTTTATTCCAGGCGTTCCTTGCCTGGTTCTTCATTTGGTTGAAATTCCAGTCCTGGTTTTCCGCTTCCAGGTTCATTTTTGCCCCTTCAACACTAACAGCAGATATTCCAATTTTCACAAGGATCTTCTCATCCTGTTTTGTATGACAGGTCACAAATGCTTTAATATTTTCCCCTTCAGCATGGGTGATGTCATCTCGCAGGGTGTCATTTATGGCAATACCGGATCTCTCAAATGGTCTTGAGAATTTGGCATAGAAATAGACATGTTGATCTTTTGCCCAGCGGATTGAACGCCTGAATCCTGATAGTTCAGTATCACTTTCGAATTGAATACCGGATGCAATGACCCGGTCCCGGTTTTTCAAATCGATGATGATGTTGGAACTATCTGAAGCAGGGAAAGTATATTGATGAAATCCCGTCCGTGTTGTTGCTGTCAACTCCGCTTTCACCTGATAATCATCCAGCAGGACACTGTAATAGCCTGGAGAGGCAGATTCGTTTTGATGGCTGAAGGAAGAGCGATACCCGGTGCTTGAATCCTTTTCATCACCCACGAGCATTTGCACTTTACCAACAGTGGGCATCAATAGAATATCACAAAACTCAGGGGCACCGGTGCCGCTCAGGTGGGTTTGGCTGAATCCCATGATTGTTTTGTCGGAATAGTGATAGCCCGAGGAACCATCCCAGTTCTCCATTCTGGTATCCGGACTGATCTGTACCATGCCAAACGGCACCATGGCTCCCGGGAAGGTATGTCCGTGGCCTCCTGTGCCAATAAAGGGATCAACATAGGTGGCAAGATCCTGGTTTATTGGGTTATTACAGGAGATGAGCAATGTTGCAGCCATCAAAATGCCTGTACAAAAGGGTATGGTCCGGTTCAATAAATCAGTCATGTAAGCCTTCGGATCTAAGGTATGCCAATAGTTTCTCGGGTTCATCGGTTTGAAGGATATTGGCCCCGTGCCTGATCAGTCTCTTTACTGCCTTCCCGGGGAATCCCAAACGGATCCTGAGATCCGGAAGACCCAGCGCATTGATCCAGATCCTTGCATTATTAATGCGTATCAGTTCTGTTACCTCCGCTGAATAAAAAGAGGGATCGATATGCACCACAGGGGGAGCGAAAAGTTGAATGGCAGAATCTGCCATCTCCAGCGAGTATGCACGCGGCATGATCATTGCGTGCTCATCCAGGTTGCATATTTCATTCAATAGCTTGTAATTGCTGTCAAAATAGAATACCTGTAGCTGGGTTTCTGTCTCTTTTACAGCTTTCACAATGGGTACTACCTGATCTGTTTTCAGATCAATGTCCACCATGATCCGGTCCAGGGCCGCTTCAAGTGCTTCAGTAAATGTTGGTATCGTTTCGCCTGACAGGCTGCCACCCTCTCTTTTCAATCTGAACTCCTTCAGTTCGGCCAGTGTATAGTCGCTTACTTTCCCATTGCCATTGGTGGTCCGGTCAATGGTTTCATCGTGCATCAGAACGGGAACACTGTCTCTGGTAAGCCTCACATCCAGTTCCACAATGTCTACCCCTAATTCAATGGCGGACCTGATGGCAGAAACGGAGTTCTCCGGGCATCCTCTATTGTGTACTGACCTGTGTGCAGCCACCAGGACATATTCAGATTCTGCATCGTGGAACTTTTCAAGGATTCCGGAAAGCTGGCCGGAGAGTGTAGTGCTTGTGAAGACAAACAGGAACAGTAGAGGAGCAAGTCTCGTTCGCATGATTTGTATCTGGTTTTTTGCTATAACAATTTAAAATCCTGAGTGATCCGAATATCCCGCGAAGAGGAGCCGATTAGTACATTGAACTCTCCGGGTTCGGCAATCCAGCTTCTGGAGTTTATATCATAGAATGACAGATGGCTTTTATCGATTTTAAAAGTTACACTTTTGCTTTCACCCGGATCCAGGCTGACCCTGGCAAATCCTTTCAAGGATTTTACTTCCCGTTCAACGCTGGATTTCAGATCGTGGATATAGAGCTGGACGATCTCATCCCCGGCCATTGTACCGCTGTTCCTGAGCTTCACTATCACGGAAAGCGTATCCTCCTGCTCCATCTCTTTGTTGCTGATTTCCAGACTTTCATATTCAAAAGTGGTGTATGAGAGTCCAAATCCGAACGGGAAGAGTGGCTCAATATTCTCTCTGTCGAAATAGCGGTAACCCACAAAGATTCCTTCGCTGTAATGGGCGATCTCCTTCTCGCCCGGGTAGCTCTTATACACCGGTGAATCTTCCCATTTTTCAGGAAAAGTCAGTGGAAGTTTACCCGAGGGAGAGATATCACCAAAAAGGATCTCTGCCAGGGCATTTCCACCCTCCTGTCCGGGATATAAAGCTTCAATGATGACCGGGGTTCTGTCAATCCACCCATCCATCAACACCGGTGTACCGTTATTCAGCACCACCACCACATTCCTGTTCACCTCCAGCACCCTGTCAATCAGTTGCAACTGGTCTTCATCCAGTGATAATCTCGCCCTGTCAACCGCTTCGCCTTCAACCTCCTTATCCAAACCCATGGTCAGCACCACCAAATGGGATGAGGCAGCAAGCTCTACAGCCTTTTCCATCATGTCCCCTGGCTCATAGGGAGCAAAACCAAGTTTGCACCGGCAGGTTCCGATATTTTCATAAAAATCAACCTGAATGTCGTAATCCCTGCCAGCTTCGAACTTGTAGCGCGCAATTTTAAATTTGCCCGGACTGCCGTCTATCCATGCATCGAGAATCTTTTTTCCGTCAATATACATCCGGATGCCGTTATCGGCCTTCAGCCCGATCTCATACCACCCCTCTCCGGGTGACCTGAGTTTTCCGGTCCATCTGGCTGACCACTTGTCGGGACGCACCACTCCCGGGACAGGAGAAGCGGATTCCCAGTTGAAATTAATATCCTGATCGATGCGGGTATGTACAGGTTCACCCTCCTGCTCCTTGTTGTTGAAGAATTGGGCCCTGATCCCCGGAGCGCCCTCGTTGGTCATATAATATTGCGGTCCGGCAATGGGGAGATCAAGGGATCTCTCCGGAATTCCCCTGGCAAATTTAACAGGGATTGAATCCCCGACCTTCTGGAGGATCCCCTCCAAGGTAGAGATGCCATAATTACCTGTCAATCCACCGCTGCCGCCCCCTTCCATACGGGCTTCAGCCCCGTTAGGCCCAATGACCGCAATTGATTTAATCCTACTTTTATCAACCGGCAGGAAGCTGTTCTCATTTTTTAGCAAAATGATACTTTGCTGCGCGACCTTTAATGCAAGTGCCCTTCTGTGGTGCTGATCGGAGTGCCCTCCATATTGATCGATTGATTCATCAAAGAGTCCGGCCTTGAACATTACCCGTAAGATCCGGCGCACTTTATCATCCAGGGTCGCTTCAGTCACCTCACCCTCCCGGATGGCCTTCAGCAGTTTCTCCCCGTAGTATTTCCCGGTAGGCATCTCCAGATCCAGTCCCGAATTAGCCATGGGCAGTGTTGAGCGGGCACCACCCCAATCGGAAATGGCTATTCCGCTGAATCCCCAGTCATCCTTCAAAATGTCGGTGAGCAGATACCTGTTTTCGCAGGCATAAGTCCCTCTGAACATATTGTATGCAGCCATAATGCTCCATGTATCGCCCTCCTGAATGGCAGCTTTGAATGCCGGGAGATAGATTTCACGCAGGGTTCTTTCATCCATCTCTGCACTCACATCAAAACGGTTCCACTCCTGGTTATTGGCCACAAAATGTTTTGTACAGGTGATTACATTTCTACTCTGTACACCTTTTACATAGGGAACAACCATTCGGGACATCAGATAGGGATCCTCACCAAATCCTTCAAAGGTTCTTCCTCCATGAGGTACCCGGGCGATATTAATGTTGGGGCCCAACAACAAATTTCTCCCCATGATCCGGGTCTCTTCACCTATTTGTTCAGCGACGCTGTACATCAGGTCAGGGTTGAAGGTGGCTGCCAGATTGATCATTGCTGAATAGTTGGTGGAATGCCCTTTTGCGTTGGGACCCAGCGGTCCGTCTGTCATCACCATTTCCGGGATTCCCAAACGGATGTTTGAGCTGGATTTGAAGTCGTTTCCACCCACCAGATCCACTTTATCTTCAAGTGTCATTCGTGTCATCAGCTCCTCCACACGCTCCTCTACACCCTTATCAGGGTTTTTATAATCAGGGAGTTTTGCTGACTGACCCATCATCCGGGCAGAGATGATCAACAATGTAAAACCAAGTAGTAAATGGTGAATTCTCATCTTCTGTTTCCTTTATTGATTAGTTGTCAAACACGGGGAGAACATTCTCTGTCTGAATTTCCCCGTTATAAACTGGCTTCTATATTACCCATTTCCACAAATGCTTCATAGGTGCTGCCGTCATCTTCTTCATACCAGACTTTCTCCTTACTCTCACCCTCCGCATCATGATTTCCGAAGACATATAACCATGGCCGTTCAAGTTCGTCAAAGTGCCGGATAACAATGGCAGCCATATCTTTGCCGGCAAATACATCACCGGTCAGCGCAAGCAGATCGGGATTGTACATCTCAACCAACCGGTTGATTCGCCTGAAGGTATTGATGTCATCTCTCCATTTACCCTTATCGCCAAGATGGAGGTCCGTTACCTGTAGTACGGTAATTCCTTCATTATCAGATTTATTAATGGTAATATTGATGTGGTCATCAGCTATCTTTTGAATTTCGCAAGGAGAATCAATCCAACTTTGTGCTGAAGATTCAATCTTAGAAGATAGAAATATTACAAATAGGGTGATTAATATATAAGTTAACCTGCTCATTTTTTGCCTGTTGCTTCCTGATAGATCCACTCCATGCTTAAGCATGTAATTTGTGTGGTTGCCAAACCATTATTACTCTTTCGGTCACCGGCGCAGTGCCCCAATAACAGATGGTTCCCTACAAATTCGATGGCTGTATAGCAATACCAGCCATCGGGGTCGTTTTCAACTGTTTTTATTTTTTGCCAGCTATTGCCCTCGTCTTTGGAAATGGCCAGATTATATGGGGTTCGGTTTCCACCATTCCTTTCCGGTTCATAATTGTTGTTCCAGACAAGCAGCAGATCCCCGGTTGACGGGATTCTTTCAATGGATGCCGGAGAGAGCGGAGATTTAATATTTCCCGCCTCAATAGGTGACCAGGTCTTTCCCTGATCCTCTGAAAATGAAAAATATTGTAATCCTGCATCAGTTCTGCAGAAAAGCATGATGGTACCATTTTTCAGTTCAACGATTCCAGGTTCCTGCAATACAATGTTGTCAGGATTGGCAACCTGTCCGGACTTGATCCAGTGCTTGCCATTGTCATCAGAATAGTAACAGATGATTCGTCCTGCAGCTTCAAATTTTGTCTCAACTGTTCTATGAAGAGCCGCGGGGTAAATGATCCTGCCATTCTGTAGCTGAACAACCCTGTCATTATTTACCACATAATAGCCCTCCGCATCCATGCATCTGATGGGTTCACTCCAGGTTTTTGCCTCATCGGTGGAGATCCGCATAAAAGGGATACAGTCTGATTCTGAATTCTTCCGTAAATAGAAGAGTGCCACTTCGCCACTATTCAGTCGCAACAATGAGACCGACATCACATTCATCCCACCTTCATTTGGAAGAATGATCACATCTTCCTCTGTCCATGTTTTCCCACCATCGTTTGAATACCGACCGGCCAGATGTGCACCGGCATGGTCACCGGCCCCCTCTGTGAAATGTGTATAAATAAATAGAATTCGTCCATCTTTAAGCTGGATAAAATCCCCTTCACTATTGCGGGGATTTCCCGGGCCTGGTTCCAAACGCAAAGTAATCTCCTTGCCAGCTTCTTTGTTTGAATAATCCATGATCCACGCTTCTTCAATTGCCCTGTGCTTTATGGATTTTTTTTCGCCTGACGGATGATAAGAATAGGTAATATGGATTCTTCCATCCTTACCTTGGATCACAGAAGGGTAGGAGAAACTTCCGCCTTTCAGATTTTCAAGTTTCCTCTTCCATTTCCAGGATTTCCCCTCATCATCTGAGATCGCTGCTGCCAGGCTATATCTTCCATCATCAATATCATTATAGACCAGGAGCCAATGACCGCTTTTTAATTTGATCACTTCAATACTTGCTCCGGGATTTGGGATGTCTGACTTTTGAGCGTAACTCCATGAAGTTCCCTGGTCATCGGAATGACTGATCAAAATCCTGCCGGGTTCATCACCATCATCCCGCATATAAGCATCTATTGAACCGTCATTACGTACCACCAGGCTGGGCTGATTTACTCCGCGGCCCACGATGGGCAGACTGCACTTCCAGGTTTCACCGTCATCTTCGGAAATGGCGATCAATCCAAAATTATATCCATCCGAGTAGAGGGGTAACAGTATCTGTCCGTTCTTTAAGATCGTTGGATGGGTTCTTGTCATCCACCCGGTTTCACGTTTCCCGCGATCCTTAGCCGCTTCCACAAGCATCTCTTCATAAGGCCTGGCATATTCGGCCCAGGCCAGATCTTCCCTGCCATATTTTTCAAACTGCTCTTTGACCCTTTTTTCAAATTCCACTCCGGGCTTCAACAGGATCACATCCTGCCATTCCCATTTCGGGACGCCCTCATCTTGATAATCTGTAGTAGTTTTAACTTTTAGAATGGAGGTTTCCCACCGGTTGGCCTGTACAACTATCCACACCAGGAATAGCTTATGATTGTTGTTCAGGAAAAGCATGGGGTTGCAGTCGGGCTGACCGGGCGAATCGGCCATTAAAAAGGGTTCACTCCATTTGGTTTCTCCTCTCTTTAGTCTGGAACCATTAATTACTACATCATTTGCAGTTCGCTCACCACTTCCCTCAAACCAGCAGGTCAAAAGATCACCATTGGGCAATTCCACTATGCTGCTGGAGTGGACATGTTTTTCCTGCAAAGGAAATATTAATTGGCCTTCAACTCCCTGCTGTCCGAAGAGATTGGCTGTTAAAAATAGTAGTGAAGCAATTGTTAGACGTTTCATCTGATTTTTATTTATGAAATAATATGGATCCAGGAATTTCCTGTTTTTCAATGCCCGCTCCTTCCCAGGAAACCAACAGACCATTTCTTCCCCCTTCCTGAAAGTATTTTACAGAGATTGGATGAAGTCCTGCTTTTAACGAAATAGCCTGATGAACTTCTACCATAGGATGCAGGCCATCATTATTGATCAATAGATGATCGTCGATGTATAATCGTCCCCCATCGTTGGTCGCAAGATAGAATGTGTACTCGCCCTCTGCAGGAATGTGAATATAACCCTCAAAATCGAAAGAGAAGAATTGATCTTTTTCTCTTGGTTCAATGGTGAAATGAGATGCAACCCCTGTTTTAATGGGAGATACATTCAGAAAATCATGCACCATCCGGTAAATACCATGTGTGTATTTGTAGGTGAGACCTGGCTCAACTTCATCCAGATGGACCGTTTTGACTTCCCCTGCTCTTTGAATAACTACCTGCGAAGAGAAACTTATTTGCTCCCCTTTACAGGCGATCATTTTAACGGTTGTTGTTTTGTTTACTACAAAAGGGTCAATATATAGTTGAGCATTTTTATCAGGTTCTGTGGCATCGAGTGTATAATAGATGTCAGCTCCCTCAGTATCGGTCGTCAGTTTAACTACACGCTCTTTGTGGAAGATTCTGTCTGTATCAATGATATAGGGTGTTGTAACAATTGGATCCACATCCATCACCTGGGGGTGATCACTCATGGAAGCCCACTCTTTATTGGGTTCGGGCCCCATTATGAAGATAAGTTTTCCTCCTTTTACCAGCTCGGAATGTTTGAACCAGAATTTATCCAATTCCAAACCATTCAGGGTAGCCGATTGTATATATCTGTTTTTTGAAGAAGCGTTCTTTGCTTCAATGACGAACTCTTTGCCCGCATAGTAATTCTGATCCAGCTGAATGGTAATCTTTTCAAAAATTGGTCCTGATAATTCATACACAGGTTCGACTGCAGCGCCTCCATCCATCTGAAAAAGACCCATGGCACTCATGACATACCAGGCTCCCATCTGTCCCTGATCTTCATCTCCATGATATCCGTTCACCGGATCTGTGCCGTAATAATTATCCAGAACCTCCCTTACCCAATACTGGGTAAGCCATGGTTTTCCTGAGTAATTGAAAAGCCAGGGAGCTTCCATGTTTGGCTGGTTGCCGTGGTTTACAAATTCAGTGGCAAAATAGGGGCGTGATTTCCCGAATCCCTCTTCCAATCGCCTGTTAAATTCATCTAACCCCATTAAACCGATCAATCCTTTCAGGTCGTGGGGAACAAACCAGCTGAATTGCCATGCATTGGCTTCCACATAAGCGTTTGAACCAAATCCAAAACTATGTCCTTCTCCTCCTGCTCCTTTTATAGTTGTAAACTCCTCGAGCCAGGGGCCTCCCGAATATTTGGGTCTGATATAACCCGTGGAAGGATCGAACACATTGCGGTAATTTTGTCCCCGTTGCATGAAGATTTTATAATCATCCATTTTCCCCAGGGATTTGGCCATTTGCGCCACGCACCAGTCATCGTATGCATATTCAAGCGTATTTGAAACAGGGCCTTCATTGGCAGGAACATATCCAATATCCATGTATGTCTGCAGGTTCCGGTTCCCCACATAACCACCACATTCATGAGCCTGACCCGGATTTATCTGAATCTCTTTCATGGCTTCAAAAGCTCTCTCCTCATCAAAGCCCCGGATCCCTTTTTGCCAGGCATTTACAATAAATGGTATTTGGTGAGCCGCCACCATAATACTCGAATATTCCAGTCCGCCGGGAGCATCGGGCAGCCATCCGCCTTTATCGTATAACTCCAATAATGAATTCACCCACTCTTCGGTGATGTCCGGATTAACCAAACTCCAAAGCTGGTTCAGATTCCAGAAAGAACCCCAGAAGGCATCGCAACCATATACCGGAAAGCTATCCACCTGTTGTACCCTCTCACACATATCCACATATTTACCATTCACATCGCTGAAAATGGTGCGGGAGCTGTATGCGCGGTAGAGGTTGGTGTAAAACTTCAACCTATCGGTTTCAGAACCTCCCTCAATCTTAATTTTTCCCAATAGCTTATTCCAGATTTCTCTTGCATTTTCATGAACAGCGTCGAAATCCCATTCAAACTCATCCATCTCAGTTTCCAGGTTAAGCCTTGCCTGTTCGACACTCACGTAAGAGATCCCTGTTTTCATTAAAACAGTTTGATCATCATTTAGATTGAATTTTAAGAAGGCTCCAATATCCAGATCTTTAGAAACCTTCACCTCATCGGTTTCCAACAGGATATCGGCACCCTGCCAACCTCCCATGGAAGTAAAAGGACGGTTAAACTGGGCAACAAAATGGAGCGTATATGCATTCCACTCACCGGCTTCACGTTTTACAAATCCCTCAATCTCTGTGTCGCTTACCTTTTTAATTGACGCATGGATGATTTCCGGCGGCTCTTCTTCTGTCACCTGAAGGTCGAAAAGTATCTGTCCGCTTTTCATCTTCGGAAAGGTATATCGTTGAAACCCGCCTCGTGTTGTAGTGGTAAGCTCAGCCTTGATTCCGTAATCTTCCAGGAGCACAGCATAATATCCGGGAGATGCTTGCACCTTTTCATTGTTAATTCTTGAGCGGTATCCGGAATCGGGATCGCTCTCCGTTCCCGGCAATATTTTTATTTCTCCCGTTGCAGGCATGGTAATAAAGCTTCCCATCATCCATGAATGGACATGCCCGAACCCGGAGATGTTGTTGATGTTGTACTCATACCCGGCACCAAGCTTGTATTCGGTTTCATTGGTATTATCCGGGCTTAACTTCACCATCCCGAAAGGCAAACATGGACCGGGGAAAAGCATCCACCGGGAACTGGAGGTGCCAAGGGTTGGGTCCACATAATCTACGGGTTCTTTTGCTGTAGAAACCGGATCACAATTAAACAACAGGGTAGTTAAAACAGCGATTGTTATAAATACCCATATGAATTTTCTGATTGTTTGCATCATATTCAATAGATCTTTGGACGGTCAGGACCGTCATAGGGTTTTGCCCCCAACTCCTGCTGATCTTCTCTGTTCACAGAGATCAGTTCTTTCTCAGACGTGGAGGGTGCTTCAATGATCCCATGATACCTTCCCATCCAGTAGTCACGTAAAAAACCGGTTGGTTCCATCACTCTTCTGCCATTCACCCCGCCGTCATATCCAAGGGCATTGCGGCTGCCTCTTTTTACAGAGGTTTCACGGGGCGACATGGCCCTGGTACCTCCTTCGTAGGGGAGATAACCCGGTTCCGGAATCAGATCGTCCCTGAATGAATTGCGGTAATTATGCTCCACACAATCCAGGGTCCATTCCCGCAAATGCTTCACTGCCTTCTCTTCTTCACAATCATTGCCTGTGATCGCTCCATAGGCAAAGTTGAACCAGGCAATGTGTTCCATTCTCTTTACCTCGAAGGTACGTTCGAGACTGCGGAGGTAGATGGATCTCAATATAGGGTCTTCTGTATAACGCAAGATGGTATAGTAGCTTCTGAAGGCCAGATTATCATCCCACGGCGCCACATTGGCAGGAGGGAAGGTGTTTTTCAAGCGGACAATATAGTTTTGGTATCCCCAATCCATCAGTTGTTGAAATCCCTCTTTAAACGCTTTATCCCCGGTCACTGCATAAGCTGTTTGCATAAATGTCATGGCTTCAAGACCATTTAACCCTTTATCGGAATATCCGTACGGACTCAGCAGATATTTCGGATCCCAACGGCCCCACCGGGTAGGTTTGCCATCCATATCGATCAGCATAAAGCCGTTATTTATGATGAAAGAGGCGATTTTGGCCAGGTGTTTTTTCGCCATCTCCTTCTCTTCTCCTTCTGCGACCAGGTCATGAAACAGAGAGACGGAATAAAAATGAGCTATGATCTCATCGCTTGAAGTATCTCCCTTCCAGTACCATTTGCCATCTTTCGTGGGGTACCATTTGGCCGGTAGCCCACCCGAACCATGCCTTCCTCTGGTATCTGCATCGGCTGTGGTTGACCAGATGGAACGTGCCACAAAACCATCCACCGTGGTGACCTCTTCCAACCATAACATGGCTTTAAATGATTCCACAGCTTCGTGACGCGCAGTTTTATCTCCGGTTACAGCATATTTGTAGGACATGGCAGCCAGGTAGGGTGCTGTATGTCCGCCATCATTATCACTCACTTCCCGGATCCACTCATCACCTTTTTTATAGAGTGTATGAATAAATCCAAGTCGTTTATGCCCCCACTCCTCCAGGTGCCTTTCATAATAGTCAGCTTTTTTCCGAAGTGTGTAAGGCTCATAACGAATCACACCAATTCCATAATCGGTGGCCATATAGACCACATTTTTTCCAATGGCGATGTCATTCACATGATCACCCGGCAGCCAGTGATCGGCCCCAAAATAGTGCCAGTCATCTTTTAGCATGCGTATGGCTCCCCTGGTTGTGCCTATCCAGATGTCATTTTCAAAGCCTGCTTCCAGGCAGGTGGTCTCCTCAAAAGGAAGTCCCTCTTCTCCTTTAAGTGAAGTGATGGCGGCACCCCGCAGGACTCCTAATCCGCGGTCGGTACTGATAAAAAGGCGACTTCCGGCACTCAACATATCCTTTGTATTGGGAGACGGGAGCGTGCCCCAATCCACAAAATCCCGGTTCACGATTTTTCCGTCAAAGAGCGCCAGCCTTCCTCCTGGTCCGAGTATATAGAGTGTGCCACTGAATGAAGCGATCCGGTCAACGGGTCCTATCAGAACCGGATCGGCAAGCAGCTGACTGCCATCTTCCATGAGCATGGTTATATCACTGGAAAGGTATCCGGTTTCCGGTTTAATGTCCATGAACTTACCATCCTCAAGTCGATATACTTCATCTCTGGTTGCAGCATGCAAAACACCCAGATGCATGCAGACATCTACAAATTCCCTGTCATCAATTTTTTGCCATTCATTCCCTTTGAAGCTGTAGATCCCATTCGTTGTCAGGGCCCAAAGTGTCCCGTTCAGGGCTATTAGCCTATTTACATCCACCGGTGCCGACGTCACAGGATTCACTGACTCACCTGAGACCAGCTGTATGCTTCCCTCCACAACCACATAGCACTGATTATTGAATATGGCTATGGATGTAGCCGGACTCTTCAGAGGAATTTTTTGTCCAGCTTCCTGGAGGTAAATATTGTCAGAAACGGGGTTCCATAACCGCTGTTCTGGTCCAAAAAAATCATCAGCAAGGGTGGGAGCTTCTATTTCAGGAAATTTACGGCTTGTAAAAGCGTGATCCTGACCGCATATTTCTACAGTTTGAAATAGAAAAGTTACACCGATCAATGTTGCCAGAAGTAGTCTCATTTTATTTGTGATTTAAATGAATAAAATCCAGACCCTACATTAAAAACAGCCGCGTGATTTTCCATTTTCAGGAACTCAACATCTTTCACACCTGAAATATCAACTCCTCCTTCCTTTATTTCAATGACATCCTCTGCAGGGAGATAAACTGTTGCTGTTGAATTTACCGGAATCGTAATATCCAGATTGAATGAATTGTCGTCTCGTTTCCATTCACTGATTATTTTTCCGTGAACGGAGGTATAGTGAGCCTTGACCCAATTGACATCTGAGATAATCTGTGGCCGTATGATTATTTTATCAAATCCCACTGCAGATGGATCTGCCTGAATACCGGCAACCCATTTGTAAAACCATTCACTCACCGAGCCAAACATGGGATGGTTGTGCGAATAAATATGATCACTGAATTCCCAATGCTCCCACAACGTTGTAGCCCCATTTGCCAGCATATTGGCCCAGCCGGGAAAACCTTCCTGACTTACCATTTCGCTGGCAATTTCTGCATAGCCGTACTTTGAGAGAACATCCAGGGAATACTTGGTGCCAAAGATTCCGGTGGTCAAATGTCCATCATGATCCTCAATATTTTTCACCAGTTCTGAAACCGCATTCTCAGTTTCATTCTTCGGCGCTAATCCGGTATATAAGACAAATGACTGACTCCCCTGTGTATGTGGTGCGAACCTTCCATCTCCCTTTTCGAGAAATTTCTCGAGATAAGCTTCTTTGATCTCCTTTGCTAAATTATCATATCTTGCCGCATCATCTTTTCGATCCATAATTTTGGCCAATTCAGACATCATCACAGCACTCTTGTAATATAATGGAGTCACCATTTCAGAGGTGGGGATAGGGGCAAGGCTTTCATGATCACTGAGTCCATGTGTGATGATCAGATCATTTTCTGAAATCACCAGTTCGAACCACTTCCGGGCAGTTTCGTATTGCTCTTCAATGAGTGAAATATCTCCATAATATTGATACAACTCTAACAACAACAGTGGGTGAGCAAGTGCCCAGGCAATACCACAATAATTAATCCCCACAAATGGAGCCGTATCTGTGAACATGCCATTTGGGCGTGCTGCATCCTGGAAATCACGAACAGCTTTTGCATAAAACCCGGTCATGTCAAAATTATAGATGAATGCATCAGAGGTTACCGCAATATCTCCTCCGTAACCAAATTTTTCACGGTGGGGGCAGTCCGATTGAACACTGAACACATTACTCAGAAAAGTCCATTCGGTGATCTTCTGAATATCATTAAATAGCTTGTTGGAGCATTCAAAAGAACCTCTCTTCTGTAAATCGCTGCTTAAACGGAATCCTTCTATGGCATCCATTGGAGGTTTTCCGGGAAAGCCGGTAACTTCCACATAACGAAAACTGTGAAAGGTAAATCGTGGAGTGTAAGTTTCAATCCCTTTACCGCTGGTAATGTAGGTGTCGCTTTGCCATGCTGTGTCAGGTGAAAAAGTGCCTCCAATTAAAGTGCCATCTGCCTTTTTGCCTTTTATTTGACCGGCAACACTGGTCAGACCATTTAGTGTTCCATCTTCGTATAGCAACTCTCCAAACCTGAGTTTTATCCTTGTTCCGGCAGAGGCTTCAACTTTTAGTTTAGCCCAGCCTGCAAAGTTCTGACCCATATCAAAAATATAAACCCCTGGTTTCGGTTCGGTTAGTTTTACCGGAGAAAGCTTTCCAGTAATTTTTATGGGTGGTTGGTTCTGAGCCTGAAGTTTTCCCAGCTTCTCTTCAGAAATTTTAGCTACGTTCCAATGACGATCATCAAACCCGAAAGAGTCCCAACCTTCTATTTCTTTGCGTGCATCATAAATCTCACCGAGATAAATGTTGTTGCGAAGGATTGGGCCTTCATGGGTTTTCCATTCCTCATTGGAACCAATGGTTTGTGTTGATCCATCGGTATATTCAATGTTGAGCTGGGCAATAAATTGCGGTTGGCCAATGGTAAGATGTTCACGCAAGTTGTAAACTCCCCACATTTTCAATGGCAAAGGATTATACCAGCCATTTCCAAGGGTGACCCCCATACTATTTCCCCCATTTTTGATTAAACCGGTGACATTGTAGGTGCTGTATAAAACCCGTTTACTGAAATCGGTCCAGCCGGGATCCAGAAGATGATCACCCACACGTTCACCATTAATCGTTGCTTCGTAATATCCAACACCGGTGATGTACAGCCTGGCCTTCTTGATTTTCTTAGGTAGGTTGAAGTCGCGCCTGAACAGTGGTGCCGGATCATCACCAAAGCTTGCTTCCCTGTTTTCGGCAACATCTCCTCCATCATTAATCCATTGAGCACTCCAGTCACTTTGATGGATCAGTCCCATTTCCCATGTAGAAGGTTCAGACCAAACAGATTCAACTCCATGTTCATCCCAAACCCGGACTTTCCAGTAATACTCCATTTCGCTCAGAAGCGTCTCTCCCTTATATTCGATTTGACTGGTTTGCTGAGAGACTATTTTTTTTGAATCCCAAATATCTCCGGTGTTGGTATTCAGTTTTTTCAAACTCGACGCAACCAATATATGGTAAGCCTTCTGTTTAGCTCCGCGACGATTTGATTCCAGTACCCAGCTTAAGTGCGGCTTATGGATATCAAGACCTAATGGATCTATTCGCTGTTCACATCTCAGATTGGTTATATTCATTTGGGGTTGCTCCTTGCAAGCGGTGGCAAGAAGAGAGAGGATAAAAATCTTGAAAATTGTTTTCATACCTACAGGTTAATGGTTTTTCCGGTTCTGAATGACTCATCCGCAGCCAGTACAATATTTAAGCTGTTTACGGCATCTTCCAGATGATCGGTAAGATCCAGATCTTCGCTTATGGCATTGAGGAAAAACTCCTGTTCCAGATCACACAGTTCCTGGTGATCCGGCTCATCCTCCATATTGACGATTTCATCGGGCCTGGTAAATTCATCATTTTCATCTTTTTCAGAATAGTGAACCTTCAACCTGTTTGTTTTTGTATGGGAATCAACATCATCCGATCCCTTTTCGGACCCTTGCTCTGCATCCATAATGTTTACACAACCCTTAGGGCCGATCACATCCTTTACAAAAAATGCAACTTCGCTCATCATGGGTCCCCAGCCAGCTTCGTACCAACCCACAGATCCATCTTCAAATCTTACCTGGAGCTGACCATAATTGTACATATCTTTATCAATCTCGTCTGTAAGTCTTGCCCCAATAGCACTTACAGATATGGGTTTTGACCTGGTCATTTGACACATAACGTCAACATAGTGTACTCCACAGTCCACAATGGGTGACATGCTCTCCATAATTCTTCGAAGTGTATGCCAGGTTTTTCCGCTGCTCTGTTGATTGAGATTCATACGCATTACCAATGGTTTGCCAAGTCCACGGGCAATCTCTATAAATCTCTCCCATGATGGGTGGACACGTAAAATGTATCCTGTTACCAACTTTTTCCCATATTTTTTGGCAGCATCAACCATAGATTGTGCATCCTCTATGTTTGGAGCCAGGGGTTTTTCACAGAAAACGTGGGCACCTGATTCAAGCGCCTTCAATGTCAATTCTGCATGGGTTCCGGGATAGGTGCAAACTGCGACGGCATCTGGTTTTGTACTCTTCATGGCGGTATCAAAATCATCGAACTGCTCCACTCCTCCCAGTTCCTCTGAAAGGATGTTTCGAATTTCAGGATTTATGTCAACCAAACCGACCAATTCAAATCCGTCCAATTTGTGATAAGCTCTAGCATGGGAAGAGCCCATATTACCACAACCTATGACAATTACTTTTACTTTCTCGTCCATCTTTTTTTGTGTTTAATCAGCATTTTTAATTCGATAATGATTTATTATCTGTACCAAGGAGCTAATTAATTGAATTTTCAGACCTGATGCAACCAGTATCTTCACAAATACCAATATAATATTGTTATAATAAGTACATTTAGGGGAAATGTAACTGTAAGAGTCGAATATTAGTAAATCGCTAAGAAGATGAATAACAGTGTGTTAAATAGATTATTGTCTCATAAGATCATACTGATCTCTCCAGTGTTAACCATGGTATTGATCTTTTTTTGTCAAACAGGATCTGCACAGGAGAAGTTGAAGGTGGCTACCTGTCAGTTTCCGGTGACCGCTGATATTCAAAGCAATGCAGATTACATTAAGAATTATATCAAAGAGGCGGCTCAGAATGATGCCCATATTGTACACTTCTCGGAAGCAGCCCTCTCCGGATATGCCGGAGTTGATATACCTTCTTTTGAGAACTATGATTGGGAGAGATTAAGAGCTGAAACCCGTGAAATCATGTCGCTTGCCAAAGAGAAAAAAATATGGGTTGTTTTAGGCTCGTCTCATTACCTGGATGAAAAGGAAAAGCCACTGAATTGCCTCTATATTATTTCCAGTGAAGGAGAGATTATCGGACGGTATGACAAGTCGATGATCACCCTGGGAGATTCGGCCCACTATACCGCCGGTAACCATATTGAAGTGATAGAGCTGAATGGCTTCAAACTTGGATTCCTCATATGCTATGACTCCTGTTATCCGGAGATGTACAATATCTACAGGCACAGGGGGGTAAAGATTATGCTTCATTCTTTTTATAATCAACAGGAAGGAGAATCTATCCTGGATGAAATCATACCTGCTGAAATCCGGGTCAGGGCTTCAGATAACCGCATGTGGGTTATTGCCAACAATACCACTTCTGAATACTCCTCCTGGGGTGCCTGTATTGCCAGGCCGGACGGTTCACTGGAGTCACTGGAGCGTGCGGTACCCGGAATTTTGTACAGGGATTTTCCGGATAGTGAAGAGACGGATAAATTCGCCAGCTGGGTGCATAACTATAAGATGATGAAGCTCCCTGAAGATGAAGTTTATCAGGTATTTGGGAAGCCTTCCAATCATCCGAGGGTATTAAACACCACATCTTTGTAATAACTCATTTTATGAACAAGCCAGCACTTCTGTTTTTGGTAGGTTTTCTTTCATTGGGGTGCACACCCAAAGAGAATACTACTGCTTTAAAAGACGACGAAAATCCTGCAGCTTTGGCTGTTAAGAAGGAAGGGGAATGGTGGTATAATCGGCACCAAACCATAGTAAGCAGGTTATCGGCGAATCCTGAGATGATCCTTATTGGCAACTCTATTTTCCAATCATTGAATGGTGATGGCCCTCAGGAAGTCCGGGAGAAATATCTGGATCAATATCGAACTGTCAATATGGGTATTTCCGGGGATCGTACTGAAAATGTGATATGGAGACTTCAAAATGGTGCCCTTGACAACATACAACCCAAGGTCGCAATCATACTGATCGGCACCAATAATATAGATGGAAATCACTATGTTAACATTAGTACTCCTGAAGAGCTGGCAGGGGGAATATGGAGGATTTGTGAGATCGTAAAAGAGAAACTTCCCCATACAAAAATCATCCTAATGGGAATTTTGCCCTATGGAAAGAGGCCCAATCACCGGAACAATATCATTAAAGCCACCAATAGCCTTATTTCCAAATTCCCTGAAAAGAATCCTCACATCCATTACAGTGATATTGGTCCTCTCTATTTTGATACCAACGGCATGGTTCGTAAAGAACTTATGCCGGATTTCCTTCATCCAAACGCAGAAGGCCTCCTGCTTATGTTTGAAGCGCTCCAGGTTGATATTGCCCGATTGATGGCTGAATAGATTTTTTTAAAATGCAAAAGGAAGAGATTAAGAAGTATCTGAAGGAAGCAGAGACCCACCTGGTAAACGAGCTTTTACCCTTCTGGACAAGCCGCATGATCGACCACAAACATGGTGGATATATCACACATTTTGATGAGCGTGGGGAAGATACAGGAGAGGATGAAAAGTCACTCATTGCCCAAGCCAGGTCGGTCTACACCCTTTCATCTGCCCACAGGTCGGGTTACGGGGAGGGTAAACTGGCTGACA
This sequence comes from Bacteroidota bacterium, assembly GCA_039714655.1. Taxonomy (GTDB): domain Bacteria; phylum Bacteroidota; class Bacteroidia; order Bacteroidales. The sequence goes on along the minus strand of JBDLIX010000003.1, from coordinate 52,468 downwards.
TGGCCGCTCATGGAGTTGATTTCATGATCCGAAAGATGTGGGATAGAGAATATGGTGGTTTTTATTGGATGATGGACCGTGCAGGAAAGGTAAAAATGGATCAGAAGATCCTTTATGGCCATAGTTTTGCAATCTATTGCCTGAGCGAATATTCCCTGGCAACAGGGGATTCCAGAGGAATTGAATATGCTGAAAAGAGCTTTGACCTTATACAGAAGCATTGTGCCGATACCCGGTTTGGAGGTTATTTGGAGATGTTTGAGAGGGAGTGGACACTGGCTGGTCCCGGTAGCAAGGGTGGGGACCGTAAAACGCTGGATGTGCATATGCATCTCATGGAGGCATTTACCACACTTTATGAGTGTAGCGGCAAGGAGGATCATCGCCGGAAATTGCTTGAAGATATTGAGATATTGCTTCACAGGATGATCCATCCGCGGTACAAAACCGGCATTCCCCAATTCAGAGTGGACTGGCAGGTTGCCTCACAGATTAAATTTGATATTGTATGGGGATGGGACCGCTATACCGATGGAGGAGAGAAGAGCAATCCAACCGATAATACATGCTATGGTCATAATGCCGAATTTGCATGGCTCCTGATCCATGCGTTGGAAATTCTTGAAACTGATACCGGCAGATACCTGGACCTGTTGGGTCAGATATTTGATCACACAATTGAAAACGGGATTGATACTACATATGGAGGTGTTTATGTGGAGGGTCCGCATTCGGGTGGAGTGTATGACAGGGAAAAGGAGTTCTGGCAGCAGGCGGAAGTAATGATAGGTACATTGGATGCGCTCATACTCTTCGGGGAAGAGAAATACTGGGATGCCTACAGGAATGTACACCGATTTGTATTTGACCATGTAATTAACCGGGATGCGGGTGAGTGGTATCCCTTGCTGACAAGGGAAGGAGAACCCATCTGGAGACATATGGGGCACTCCTGGAAAATAAACTATCATACAGTCAGGGCCATGGTTCAAAGTGTGATACGTTTGAAAAAGTTACAGGATCAATCATCATCTAAATTGTAAGGATTTGAATATCTCACTCAGCGTATTAGACTGGATCATTGGTATTTCCATATTATTCGGGTCTCTGGCAACAGGTCTCTATATGGCATACCGGGCAAAGTCCGGTCAGAGTAGCTCGAATTTCTTTCTGGGTGGCCGAAAGATCCTGTGGCCGGTCATCGGCGCATCACTTTTTGCCACAAATATTGGGGCCGAACATCTGGTCGGACTCTCCGGCGATGCATACAGGTATGGTCTTTCTGCGGGTTCGGTGGAGCTAACAACGGCAATTACACTCGGTTTTGCATGTGCAATACTATTTCCCTACTATCTGAAAAACAAAATATTCACCATCCCGGAATTTCTTGAATTACGTTACAACAAGCAAGCACGAACTTTTTTTTCAGGCTTGATGCTGATCATCAGCGTGATGACCAAACTTGCATTTACGTTGTTTGCCGGAGCATTGGTGTTGAATGGCCTGATGGGATGGGACATTATGACAACCGTAATTTTTACCGGGTTTGTTGTGGCACTGTTTACCATCATCGGAGGGTTTACAGCAGTAGCTTACACCGATACGATTCAGGCAACCATCATGATTGTGGGGACCAGTATTATGCTATTTATCGGACTTGATAAAGTGGGTGGCTGGAGTGGGTTGATGGAGAAAGTTCCCGATGCCATGCATATAGCCGCCCCCTACGATGATCCTGTCTATCCTTTCTGGGGAATTCTGGCTACGGCCTTCTATGCAGGCATATTTTACTGGGGCATTGATCAGGTTAATGTTCAACGGGTACTTGCTGCCCCAAACCTTAAACAGGCAAGGTGGGGAGCCATGTTTGCAGTGCTGTTAAAACTCCTTCCGGTCTTTATCTTTGCCCTGCCGGGAGTCATCGCTTATGCCTTATATCCCGGTCTGGAAGGGGAGGAGACCAAGCAGACTTTTATTGTTCTGCTGAATAATCTATTGCCATCCGGATTGCGCGGATTGGTACTGGCCTCCCTGCTGGCCGCACTCATTACTTCCCTTATTGCCGTATTGAACTCCGTCTCCACATTGGTGGTGAGGGACTTTGTTGTGAAGGCCAAACCCCATATGAAAGAGAATCGCCAGGTATTGGTGGGGCGTGCTGTCATACTTATTGTTACCCTGTTTGGTATTGGTGCAGCTTATCTGGTTTATAAGAATGAGGAGGGATTGTATAAATACCTGCAGACCATTACAGCCTATCTTATTCTACCCGTTTTCCCGGCCATTTTTTTTGGCATTATCAGTAAAAAAGTGACCCTGAAAGCTGCAATTGTGTCAGTAGTACTGGGTTTGATCCTTGCTACCATTTTTGTGATCGATCAGTTTATTGGTGTTGAGGCGGGGGAGCGGGTATTTCCATTTCTTCATTATAAACTGACACTGAACTTTGGGTACCGGGGTTTATGGGCCACCATTTTGATCTCGGTCATTCTCTTTGCAGTCTCTGCATTTACACCAAAAACGGATCCCACAAAACTGGAGAAGACAACCATCAATTACTCTAAAAGAATTGCTCAGTTTTCAGGTTTATCAGATTGGAGGCTCCATTTGTTGATTTTATCGATCATTACAATCCTGATATATATCTGGTTACGTTAGAAATCCATAAAAAAATACAGTATGAACCAAGCAAAGAAATCACAGAAACACAGTGTTAACATCCGGTACATTCTGCCTTTTGTCTATGTTTTATCCACACTGTTTTTATGTTCATGTAACAAATCTGCCGAGCCCGCATTCGAAATTGAAGTAGAGGCAGAAGAGACAGTCTATGAATTTGAACCGGCAGACAATGGAGCCGGACCTATGTGGTGCCTTGGCAACACCTCTATTGTTCGCTACGGTGATCAGGTGGTTGCTTCTGGAATAGAGACTCTCGAAGATCAGGAACCACTACATAACGTACGCTGGATGTTATATGAGCGTTCACAGCGGGGATGGGAGTTAATGCTGAAGGATGAAAAAGAGCGCACCCGGGAGCCGTCTCCCATGGGAGTGACAAAAGAGGGAAAGATCCTGCTGTCTGTGAACCCAACCCTTACGGAACCAGGTACCCGCAGAGGTCCGGCTGAACCCCGGATCCTGCAGTTTAAAGCCGGGGAGCTACAGGCGGGCCATGAAACACTGTTGCCCCTTTGGGAAGGTACGCCTCCGTTTACGGAGCATTCCTACAGGAGCTTTTCTGTGGATGGCCCGTCAAATGAGTTGATCCTTTTCCAGAATATCGGGTATACGCACGTGGAATGGTCATTTCTTGGTGGTGATGGGAATTGGAAGAGTCAGGGCAAACTGGAGTGGCCCATGGGGGATGATTATGAAGTTCCACAGCCCATACGTGTCTGTTACCCGGCTGTACAACTGAAGGATCGGGAAGTACACTTCCTGGGTGTCAGTGATATCAAAGAACCCAATAAAGCCTGGAAGAAGTTTAAACATGAACTGACCGGAAGAGAGTGGGATTACGATTTCCGAAGGTTGTTTTATACCTGTTCCAAAGATATTGTTACCGAACCATTTCAGGATTGGCTGGAAGTGGCCAGTCGCGAAAAGACAGGTGGACATATTTTTCCATGCGACTTATGGGTGGCGCCGGATGGATTGGTGCATATACTCTGGACAGAACGGGCCCTGGATGAAAGATTGCAGGAAGAATTCTTTCCGGATGAGAAGCAGAGCCATGCCCTCAACTACGCAATTATAAAAAATGGAGAGGTTATTTTCCGTCAACCCATCATGTTAAGTGAGGAGGCGGATGAGCTCCTTCCCGGTCGAGGGCGTTTTCAGGTTACTCCCGAAAACCGCCTGTTCGTTTTTTACTACGTGCATGATGAAAACCATGATCGCAAGGAGAACAGAGTTGTGGAAGTTTTAGCGGATCATAGCCTTACTGCACCAGTCACGGTAGAACTCCAAAGGCCTTTCCAAAATTTCTTTACGGCTACTGTCAGAGGCGGCTCAGCCCCTTCCGACATTATTGATGTTTATGGAAAGGATGAAAAAAATGAAATGCGGTATGCACGCATCAGGATACTACCCCTTTGAAGCTGTGCTTCGGTTTACGGATAAGATGGATCATTACAAAAAAAATGTCAGAAAAAATGTCAGAAAAAATCAGATGGGGAATATTAAGTACCGGTCATATATCGGGTAAGTTTGCCGAGGTTTTAAACATATTACCTGATGCGGAGATCACTGCTGTGGCCTCAAGGAATTTGAGTAGTGCTACAAAGTTTGCTGAGCAATACGGAATCCCAAAGGCTTACGGCTCCTATTGGGAACTGGCTGAGGACCCTGACGTTGATGTGGTTTACATCGGAACCCCGCATACACTTCACCTGGAAAACAGTGTCATGTGTATGAGGGGAGGAAAGTCGGTGCTTTGTGAAAAGGCATTGACCATCAATGCACGGGAAGCGGAAGAGATGATACGCGTTGCCCGGGAGGAGAATGTGTTTCTGATGGAGGCGATGGTGACCCGGCATCTCCCGCTGGTAAAGAAGGTCCTGAAATGGATCAGAGACGGAGAAATCGGCGAAGTAAGGATGGTAAAAGCCTCTTTCTGTAAACGGGGGGATTTCACCCCATCACAGAGGCATCTTAATCCCCAGATTGGTGGTGGAAGCCTGCTCGATCTGGGCGTATACGGGATCTCATTTGCATCGATGATCTTCAACAGGCCTGCTGAAAGTGTGGTTGGATTTGCTCACATCGGGGCTCTTGGCTCTGATGAACAGGGTGTCGCCCTGATGAAATATGACCGGGGTGAAATTGCCGAACTCTCCTTTGCCCTGCGTACAAATGGTGTCAATGACGCCTTTGTGTTTGGAACTGACGGGTATGTGAAAGTGGATGAGTATTTCTCTATTCCCACAAAAGCAACCCTGTTCAGGGAGGGTAAAGCACCCGAAGTGATTGAGGACCCCTCTTCAGGAGGCGGACTTTTTTTTGAGGCCGAAGAGGTGATGAGGTGCCTGAAAGAGGGGCTGAAGGAGTCTCCCTTCATGCCGCTTGAAGAGTCTTTGCAAATCATGCGGATCTTGGATGAGATCAGGGCTCCCTGGGAGATGACCTATCCAAATGATATTCAATAACAAGAAACCCTGTAAAAACAAGTTATGCCATGCCTGCTATAATCAACTTATTAATTGCTTTTTCATTTGCTTTTTCTGCAGATGCCACATTGCCCCAACGAGGAATATGCGCACACCGGGGTGCAATGGATACACATCCTGAGAATACAGTTGCTGCCTTTCGTGAGGCAGTAAGGTTGGGTGTGCATATGATCGAGTTTGATGTGCGAATGACAAAAGATGGAAAACTGGTGATTTTGCACGATGAAACAGTCGACCGTACAACCAATGGCCATGGGGCTGTGAAGGATAAAACCCTGACGGAGATTAAAAAACTTGATGCCGGGAGTTGGAAATCAACTATATTTAAAGAGGAACGCATTCCAACCTTGCGGGAAGCTCTGGCAGTAATGCCTCAGAATATTTGGCTCAATGTTCATCTCAAAGGCGACACGAAACTGGCTGAGGAGGCAGCAAAAGTGCTGTACGAAGAGGCCCGCCTGAAGCATGCATTTTTAACTTGCGGCAAGGATGCAGCTGATGCCGCAAAAAGGGTGGTAAAAGAGGTTATGATATGCAATAGTGATCGCCCGCCTGTTGTGGAGGATTATGTGAATCTGAGCATTCAGCTAAAAAGTGAATTCGTTCAATTATTAAGCATAAATCCTCAATTGACAGAGCATACTGACAAGCTAAAAAGGCATGGTGTACAAATCAACTATTGTTGCTCGGATGATCCGGAACAGATGCGGAAGTTGTTTGATTATGGTGTCGATTTTATACTGGTCAATCATGTTGAGCCAGCACTGAAAGTAACCGATTCTATGGGGATTAAGCGGGTTCATTAACAATAGGTCAGACTGCAGAGGCTGGCTGCATTACTGAGATAAATAGATTATTAACTATGAAATATGTCCGGATACTCCTGAAGATTTTGGGTGCTTTGATTGTGATTGTTCTGTTGGTTCTCATCTGGGCCTTGAAGAGGGTGGATCATACACCCTATTTTGAAAGTGACTATTACAGCGATACCAGGAGTAGTCTTGATAGTATCTCAAACCAGTTATCGCTGGCCGAGGGAGAAGTTCAGGTAGGATTTGGCAGGGCAAGTATCACACCGGGACTGGGTGCAGAGAAAGATGATCCGGCCACAGGTGTTTTTAAGGAAATACCCCTTGCAGGTTTTGGCAGCCGAAAGGGAGCCACTGCAGAAGGAGTTCATGACAGCCTGTTTGTAAAAGCAGTGGCTATCAGGGTAGAGGAACAGCTATTGGTAATGATAGGTTCCGATATGCTGATTATTCCTCCAAATATCAGTGAAGGAGTGAGCAGGATGGTTAGGGAGAAGATGGGGGTGAACCGGAATCAACTTTTTTTCTCTGCAACACATACACACTCCGGTGTAGGTGCCTGGTCTGAAGGGTTTGTGGGAAAAGAGTTTGCCGGAATATCAAATCCCAATGTGGTAGCGTGGTTGATCCGGCAGTTTAGCAGGGCCATTGAAATGGCCGTTGAGGACCTGAAGCCGGGAGGGATCGGATCGGGTAGCTTTGTGGCACCCGGTTTAATTTCCAACCGGCTTGTTGGAGAAAAGGGTGAAAAGAATTCTGAATTTATCTTTATAACAGCGAATCAGAACCAGGGCAGAAGTGCCATACTGGGTTCATTTGATGCACATGCAACCACGCTGGGAGGATGGAATATGCAGTTCAGTGGAGATTACCCGGGTTACTGGCAACGAAAGCTGGAAAGTGAAGGGATTGATATGGCGCTGTTTTTTGCCGGAAGTGTGGGCAGTCACAGCCCCAGCAGTAAGGGTGAGCAGTTTGCAAGTCCCAAATATATTGGAGAAGCACTGGCCGACAGCGTACTTAAATATGTTGTCCACACCGAAACAGAGGATCATATCGGATTGTCATATATGACCCTTGGAATGCACCTTCCGGAATTTCATATCCGGGTAACGGATGGGTTGAGATTAAACCCTACCCTTGGCGGGAAATTATTTCCACCCATAGGCGATGTCTGTCTACAGGCTGCAAGGATCGGTAATCTAATCTGGGCAACAGCTCCCTGTGATTTCAGCGGCGAAATGGCAATCGCTTATAAGAATGCCATGCATAAAAAGGGGTACAGATCCCTGGTAACCAGTTTTAATGGCGCTTATACAGGCTATATCATTCCGGGGAAGTATTATCATCTGGCGGAATATGAATCGAGACTGATGTCCTGGTTTGGTCCCAATATGGGCCCCTACACCGATGAGATGATCCGGAGAATGATGCAAAAGATGGTCTCACTTAATCAAAATTAATAAGATGAAGAGAAAAGTAAAATGGGGCATATTAAGCACCGCCTCAATTGGAACTGAACATGTGATTCCCGCGATGATAAATGGGGAATATTGTGATATTCAGGCAATAGCCTCCAGAAGTCTGGAGGTTGCGTCCAGTGTGGCAGCACGGTTTGATATACCCGGTGCCTATGGTTCATATGAAGAGTTGCTCCTGGATCCTGAAATTGAAGCGGTCTATATTCCACTCCCAAATCATCTTCATGTTCCCTGGGCAATCAAAGCATTACAGGCAGGGAAGCACGTTCTGGTAGAAAAACCCATTGGTTTAAGCAGTGAGGAAGCCATGAAACTACTGGAGGAGTCAGGGAAGCATCCGAAGCTGAAGGTCATGGAGGCTTTTATGTACAGACACCATCCCCAGTGGGTTAAGACAAAGGAACTGGTGAAAGACGGAACGATCGGCAGCTTGAGAACCATTCAATCTTCTTTTTCTTTTTACCTGGATGACCCGGAACATATCGTGAACAAAAAGGAGTATGGTGGCGGAAGCTTGATGGATATTGGTTGTTATCCCATTTCTCTTTCTCGTTTTCTGTTCGATGAAGAGCCCAAAAAAGTCTATGCCAACGTAGAAGTGCACCCTGAATTTCAAACTGATACAATGGTAACTGCCATATTGGAATTTGAACAGGGCACCTCTTCTTTTTTCTCATCCACCCTGATGACGGATAACCAGCAGGTTGTCATTTTTGGTACCATAGGAAGGATTGAATTTGAAATCCCATTCACTCCGGCAGCAGGTCAACCGGCAAAGATATGGTTACACCGTGGTGATCAGAAAGAGGAGATCCTGTTCGATCCCTGCGATCAGTATACCCTTCAGGGCGATCTCTTTTCACTTGCCATACTCAATGAGAGTGAGGTCCCAACTCCTTTAAAGGATGCCGTGGATAATATGAAGGTAATTGAAAGGCTCCTTAAGGGGAGGGACATCGGCTATTGAAAAGAGGTTTACTCCAGCCTATTGCTACAGTAAACCTCTTAACAGTCTTTATTAATTTTGTTATTGGCCCAATACTACTGCTTGGGGATCAATGTCATTTTCACAAAATGGGTGGGCATATTCGCTTTGCTTCCCTGGGTTGTGGAGATAAACATCCCGATCTGAACATGATCCACAGAAATATCGAATACGATATATTTTCTGGTAAAGTCCATGATCCCCACAAATTCTCCTCCTGCAATTTCGAGAACTGTCACACCACTCCAGGTGATCTCAGTGGATTCTTCAGGTAAATCCTGATCAGGTATCACTTCAAGTGTTAAATCTGTATCCTCCGTATAGGTGAAGGTGGCAGCTGCAGGCGTAAAAGGTGCAAGCACAATAATGTCTTCGTCTGATTGTCTGAATCCCAATTGATTCGCCATGGCAAAAATAATATCAGCGACCACACTGTCATTTTTTGTGTCATGGCTGTAGCTCAGGTCATTCTTGAAAGTGAATTCATCCTCATACTCAGTGGGAAGGCCGATCAGACCTAAAATACCATCTGGAATGGGTTCCTGTACAGTCATGTCGGCATCGGCATAATAAATACCGTCGCCTTCCGATGCAGTTGGACTCAACGTCCAGGTCTTTCCATTGGCCATTTCCGGACCACCGGTGAGCATTTCCAGTTCTGATGCAGAAATGGTAACCTCCGCCGATCCGCTGGCAGTACCTCCTTCACCAGTAACAGTGACAGTGGCTGTGTAGGTTCCGGATTGTGCATAGACGTGGACCGGATTTTGTTCTGTGCTTGATTCACCATCGCCGAAGTCCCAGGCGTACGAATCTGTATTGGTGGCCGTGGCAGTAAAAGCAACCTGGTATCCATCCACGCTGGAAAAGACCTGCACGGTTGGTTCGGGAACTGGATCCTCACCACATGAGAACATAGAAAGAGCCAGGACAGCTATGGCTGTAAACCTGATCAGTGATAATGTTGTTTTCTTCATAATAGTTTATGGTTTAATGGTTCATATTATTATATATCCCGTATAGGATGACAATTTAATCTATTTTTTTGTATACTGACTTCTCTTTTTTTAACACTTTTATCTCTTATCATAACCTTTTTGCCTTCGCAACATCATTTGGAGACACTTTTTTGTCAATATCTCATAGGTATTTCTCAAAAAAAGCATCCATGTAATGCTGGCAGTAATCATTTACCTTTTTTGACACATCCATGGTGTGTGGCCATCCTTTTAGCTTATGGTACTCATTGGGGACTCCTGCCTGATCCAGCCATATATGCAATGAATCAGACTGACTGACAGGAACAAGTGCGTCAATGGTACCATGAAAAATAAGGGTTGGCGGATCATCCGGGGATATGTATGTACGAGGGGAGGCGGCCTTGTACAGATGGGGAGCTTCCTGATAGGTTTTTCCCAGAAATTTCTCGCATTCACCCCGGTTGCGGGCATATTCTGTTGTCAAATCAGTGGGTCCGTACAGATTAACAACCGCCTGGACTCTGCTGTCAGTTTTTTCATCAGCATAAGCAACCATCATGGAGAGGTGACCTCCTGCAGACCCTCCGATCAGGGCAATCCTGTTGGGGTTTATCATATACTCCTTGGAATGAGCCCGTATCCAGCGAACAGCACATTGCACATCCTCAACGGCGGCAGGGAAGTGCGCTGTTCCGGATAACCGGTAGGAAACTGTTGCAGTAACATATCCTTTTTTTGCATAATCAATCAGATAGGGCAGATAATCAGATCTTTCCCCTTTGGACCAGCCACCACCATGAATAAAAATGAGGAGCGGAGCTGCTTCATCCAGATTCTTCAGTTTATAGATATCAAGTTTAAGAGAGGTGTTGTCCACTTGTTTATATTCAATATCATTCTTGACCTCCACAGAGGAAGGAACTGCTGGCTCTGTCTCTATCAGATCAAGAAAGCCCATGGCATAGGCTACCTTCAGAAAGGCCTCACTCCTGAAGCCACGCGGAGCTTTCAGCGGCCGGTCACCATCATTGGTCTCCTGTGAATAAGCCTGAAGGAGTACAGAAAACAGACACAGACTTAAGAATATAGCTCTAATGGTCATTTCTTGTGTTAAACCTTTCCATCACCTCTTTCCAGTTGGTAAAAATAATTCCTTCCGTTTCAAAGAAACTGATCAGATCAGGATCTGAGAACATTTTTGCCTCCCAGACCCGTTGCTGCCATGAATTGGTGATACTCTTTAATTCTTCACTCTCTGCCGAAGGATGAAATATAATCTCAGTAAGTCCGGCAGGCAATGACTGAATCAGTGTTTTAAAATTCTCAATCTTCTCTTCATACGTCTGGCCACGGGGTGCACTGGTAAAGTTGTCAAGTTTAGGCAGAGTGTACTGGTCTACCAGTCCTATTACCTGATCGTCTATTGGATAGCCTGCTTCCTTGAATTTATTGGCAACCAGTGTATCTGAAAGGTCAATTGCATTGGCAGGAATTCCATACTCTTCTGCTACTTTAAAAAATCTCTCTACGTAATCGGCATCTCCGTACAGGGTTCCCATATGCGTATCAATATGGTTCGGCTGGTATCCCATGGAAATTGCTTTTTCAATCTGAGCCCGGATCTCTTTTTCAACTTCATCTGCCGAAGCGTGCATCACCACATCGGGGACATCATGCCACAACATCTCCTCGGGATCAATCAGACCGGGAACTTCAGACGGATCAGAAACGGGGCCCCAGCGATACGTTTTCCATTCGCTGGTCAGCGTGAGGTGCATCCCCACATCTTTATCAGGATGATCAATAGCCCACTGGATGAATTCATCTGCAGCCGGACAGGGTGCCATCACCGCGGCTGATTGTATAAAATTGTTTTCAAGTAATTGTGATGTGGCAATATTGGCCCCTTCGCTCATTCCTGCATCGTCTGCATGGAGTATGATTACTCTCTTCCCGGCTGGAAATCCAAGTTTTTCAGCCCAGGTTGCCGGTTCACTTTGCACCTTTTTTTCATTGCAGGAAGTAATGATTGTGCTCATAAAGATGATCATTAGCAAACTTGCAAATGAAGGTATTATCACTGTTTTTTTCATGATTGGCCCTTGTTTTATATTCAATTGATGAAAAATCTTATTGTTTAACGATGATATATTTCCCATTAGTATACTTATTGGTTTTAATAATCAATTTATTCTGCTCCGCATCAAAATGATAATCCTCTGCATAGGCTAGCAGTTGATTATCCAGCAGCACTTTTTGTGGAATCCTGTAAAGTTGCAGATTCAGGATATGCGGCATCTTCGATCCCTGAAAAGCAATATTAATGGACGATCTGGTCTCTTCCACACTTATTGTGGTACTTTTCCCACTGTCAGAATGACGGACCGTGTAAGCATTGTTTCCATCCGGATATATCCGTAAAGTCAGATATCCCGTGGAGTTTTCATCACCAATCCGGGTATAGGCCCGTTCAATATTCATGGGGATAATTGCACCCTCTCTGATAAAGACCGGATACTCTTCAAGGGGAAACTCCTTCTCAAAAGTAACTGGACCTTCAATGATCTCTTTATCGTCGAACCAGTATCTCCATTTACCGGCTGGCAACCGAACACGCTGTTTCAGATCGTCCATATAGATGGGTGCAATCAACAGATGATCTCCGAACATATAATGGTATTTCCCTTTCATGGGACGTTGGAGCACCTTACCTCCGTTGTGGGCCTCTACCACAGAGCTATAGATATAGGGTACCAGCTCGGTGTGAAGCCAGGAGTATTCACGTATGATCTTCAGTTCTTGCTCGCTTCTGTTCCACAATGCCCGTTCCCCATGTCCGCCGTTTAAAAAGAGTCCGCAGAAAGTGGAGAACTGGGCCCAGCGAATGTAGAGGCGGGGAGGGATCTCACCTCCGGAGAATCCAGCCACATCAGATCCGATAATGCTGTAGCCTAATTTTGCACTTTTAAGAATACTCTCTATGGCAGACTCAAATCCTTCTATTCCTTTCAAAGCAATATCCTTTTGCTGACTTTCAGTGCCCTCAGAATGGCTTCCCGCTTTCCAGTGGTGTTCCTGATCTCCAACCCAGTTGACCGTCGAAGCATCAATGGGAGCAAAGCCCTCGGGATGAAAACCCCGGTCCATGGAGCGGGAGAGGGTGATAAACTCCGGATTTTGTTCCACTCCGTGCAAATACTCCTGACGGTAATAGAGGTCCATATATTTTCGTGTGGTCGTCAATCCTTTGAAGGTTCTCATATAGGGGAGCGGAACAGGACCTATTTTACTGGAAAAAAGTGTTGCTGAACCATCCATCTTCCAACCGTCAATCCCATAATCGAAAACTTTTTGCTGGAGTCCGTGCCACCATGTTAGGGCTTCCGGATTGGTATAATCAATAAACCCTCCTTTGCCTTTCCACCAATTGATCTGATGGCCTTTTCCGGCAAGTAAGTTATTGTCACGGGCAGTATTGTACCACGATTCAGATTCTTTGATCCCGGTGTCGTCACTAAAGCTATTCACCATGGGTGTCATCCAGAGCACCACCCGGTATCCTTTCTCCTGAAGTTTATTGAACCAGGCTTCCGGTTTGGGATAAAGATTCTCATCCACCTGAAAATCATTGTATCGGGTACTCCACGGACTGTCCAACAGGATGGTGCGAACAGGAATATCATGTCGGGCATATCCTTCAAGTAACTCATCCACCCGCTGGGCCCTGTTGACATCATCTTCCCAAAGCCAGCATTCCAGGGCCCATGCGGGTGTAACCGGAGGGTTGCCGTGACGCTGCCCGTTAAAGGGTTGTCCCCTGAAAGGAAAGGAAAACAGGAGATAATAGAGCACTCCTAAGATACCCAGCGTGATCCCTGCAATCTTCCATATTTTGCTGTGTTTTGTTCTGGTCATACCATGGCGGATTATTCCATTTCTTTCTATTTCACGGGACGCTTAAAGATGTTCCATAAACCAATGAATCCCTTCCTGGTAAACCTTTTCAACAGGTATATCGTGGTGTTTGGATGGATGCCATATGATCTCTTTGGGCTTCCTGGCAGCTTTATGTAGCAACTTGCTGGTAATGGGAGGAATCACATCATCGTTTTCCGCATTGATCATCAGCAGTGGTCTTGGAGAGATCTTTACCACATAATTCACCGGATCTATCATACTGGTAAAATCCTTTGTCTCCCGGTCAAGTGCATCTTTCCCGAACATCAGGTTCAGGTTTCCCCCGGCAAGCACAATGACCGGAACATCTATTCGCTCTTCCACACTGCAAAATATGGTACCTATGATCCCTCCCAGGCTGATCCCGAAATAACCGATCCGATGGTGATCAAGCTCTTCCCGGGTCTGGATAAAATCCACCGCCCTTCTGAGGTCAAAAACCGTCTGTATAATAATATCCCTGGTCCAGTACCTGTACCCATCGGTCAGGTTAAAATCATAATCATATTTGAAACGGTCACCATGATTGCTGATATCCAGTCTTAACACGGCATATCCGGCATCAAGCAGGTATTGGTTGCCTGCTTCAATGTAATCCACGGTTTTCCTGTCGCCCATACCATGCAACAGAATGATGGTTGGAAAAGGCTCTTCACCCTTCCCTGGCAATGTGAGCAATCCCGTTACTTTTTTATCATGAACACTTTGGTATGTGAGATAGAATAATTTGTAATCTGTTGTATCTGTAACCAGACGAACAGAATCCAGAAGTGGCAGTTCCCGGTCGTATTCGTAATATTCAGACACCGGTAGTTTCTTATCATTGCTACAGGAAATTAGTAGGATAAACAGGATCGCAAAGGAGGCCCCTTTTTTAAAGAAGTGCATCATGATTGACAACAAACATTCGTGTGCTTTTGGTATATTCTCTGCCATAGAGGTCACTATACTCAAGATCGATGTAAAAAGCCCGGAAGCCTGTTTCCGGATAGGGCACCGTAGTATTGACTGTTGAATTATTCATGGCATCAAGATCGGTTGAGCTCCATTCTTCGTCTCTGAAATCCCTGTCCTGAGAATCGGCAGACCATAGATAAGCTGCTTTGATTGCATTTGCAGAACCGTCAACATTCAGGGTGACTCCTGTTCCGGTTGCTGATACTTCCCAGGAACATTCAGCGAAAGGTATGTTCGCAAAAGTATTACAAAAGAATGCATTTAAACTCCATTTTGCCTGCTGTCCGCCATTCAGGTCGTGACCGGCATTGGCTGTGTAATGGATGAAATTCTCACCCTTAAGGTCGTCAAAATAGTGCTTGACGGCATCCACCGGCCAGTAGGGATCGTTGGTTCCTATGAGTATTAGTTTTGGCATGGTAAGCTGATCCCTGTAGGAGTATGGATCTATCATTGTGGTGATGGCATCTCCCTGCTCTGTTTGCATTGTCTGGGGAATACCCAGTTCCACATAATCCTCAATTTGTATGCTGTAGTCTCCCCAAACTTCTAACTGGTAATCCAGATGTACAGGCATATTGAGTACATCGATCACTGCCGGAGCGATGGCTTTTACCCGGGAGTCACTTGCACCGGTTAACCATGTGGTCCATCCACGTTTTGAGGCCCCTGAAACAAGAAAGCCCGTAATTTCATGATTTATTGTCTCTTCCGAGAATTCCTGAACCGCATCCATGGCACGAACTGCACTTTTTACCATGGGAAAAAGCAGAGGCCAGGTATAATCTCCATCACTTTTAAATTGATGCAACGTATAGGAGATCAGCGCATCTTCATAAAGATCATCAAACAGCGGCTGGTTTGGTGTTTGCCTCAAGATGGCAGTTACAGCATGATTATTGGCAGCTGCTATTCCAAAAGCCCAGGTCTCCTCATCATTTTGAGAGCTCCATTTTGGAAGCCCATCCCGCAGGCTACCTCCTGTAATCCAGAGCAAGGCTCCGTTATACTGAATGTCAGGAGGAATCAACAGGGTGAGTTGATGTTTCCATGTATAGTCATGCCACTGCTGCGACGTCAGAAGCAGGTCATAGGCTTTTACATCAAGGATATCATAGGAGCTTTGAACCTCCCAGTGGTATGTGGTATCAGCATTATTCAAATACCGGCTCAGGGCATTTTCGGGTGTGGTAATATCTGGTTCAGGATCCTCTTTTACTGTACAACTGTTCAGTATGTATCCTGCCATGAGTACGATGAATATTCTGGCATAAAACATATCATTAATCTTCTGGATTTGGACTTTTATCAATCAGATTCAGGGCATGATCTATATAGATTTCGCCGGTCATCTCTCCGAGACTGGTCCGGCTGATGTAATCATATCGTTTAAAACTGTTAAAATCCTCAGGGGTCATGATGTAACCAAATGCATCATTGGTAAGTCCGAACAGAAAAGGGTGGGTGGTGGGCATATGTCGTTTGAGATAGAATCCAATATTTGGAAGGGCTTCACCGGGTATGGTAATGGCCTGAGCTGTTCCGATATTCAGCAGGTTAATTCGGGTAGAGATTACATTCTCTTTGGATGTTTTTATGCCCAGTGGGGAGTTGTTCAGAATAAAGCGCATCATTTCAGAATCCACCGGAAGATCAATGGTTTTGGCGCTGCAGTGGAGATCAGGGTTTTCCTGTAGTTCCGCTTTTTCAATGATTCGCAGCGCTTCATCTGCCATCAGTTCACCAATCCTTTTACACTCTGTCCAATCATTGGCCTCCTCTCCATCTGCACGCCGGTTGTCGGCTGTAACCATTCCTCCCTGTGCACTGTTCATAAAAAGGGCGATTCCCCCGGCTTTCTGTTCAATGCGATCGTACATGGGACCGCACAGATCGGGGCTCAATATTCTGCGTTCTGAACCGATGATCTCAGGGTGGGTGGCGTAATTTATTAGTGTAACAATGGGTTTGTCTTGATTCTGACCACCGGTCGCAATGGCCTGGATTACCCCACACCGCGGGTCATACAGTTGGGGTGCATAATAGTTATATGCAATCTTACCCCTGGCTTCACCCACAGCAATTTTCAGAAGTGCAGGTTCAAGATTCTTCACGGCTTCATTCACTGCATCGGCAATTTGGTTAACACACCATTCCAGGTACTCAAGATCCGCTCCCACCTGTCCGTTTTCATCCGGGAAACCATAAGCATCGGGGGCGCTGTGTGTATGGGTGGCACCGATCACAATATTTTCCGGTGGAACGCTTTTTATCAATGCCCTGGATTTATCCCCCAAAACGGCCGGCCATCCCAGGTTATCAATGCTAACGATGGCAATGCGGTCTGCTCCTTTTTCAAAAACCAGGGCGCGAGCGTAGAGATCTCCTTTTTTCTCACTGACCGGATTGGGTTTACCAACTCCCCCGGAAACAGGTAACAGGGGATCTGGTGTAATAACCCGCAGTGCAGCTCCGGCTTTGAATACCTGGCTGTTGGCCGATGTAAGGGTAATCACCAAAGCAGATATGAATAGCAACAGTCTCATTGATGGAATCTTAACTCAAAACTATAGAATATTCACCTATTATAAGCAAAATGTTGTTTGACATGGAGTATATGGTTAAAAAACTATTTCAAAGATAGGAAATTTTCAGGATAATTAGTTTCTTGTCTTGACTGCCATTACTATAATGAATAACTTATCCGGGAAAAATTATTACTAAACTCAGACCAACGAAACCTAACCTATTAAACCTGCTAATCATGAGAATTAACTTGCTTCTTACAAAGTTAAATAAGCGTCTGCTTACCACACTTCTCCTGGGCATTGCAATTACCCTGACAGTCGTGGTACATGTTAATGGCGTGGAAGAAATTAAGCAGCCAGCAACTATTACGGGAAAAGTTACCTCCTCAGTGGATGGCCTTGCTCTTCCCGGGGTAACCATTCTGATCAAAGGTACCGGGATAGGCACCGTTACAGACCTCAATGGAACTTATCATATTGAAGTCCCAGGGGATAATGCAATCCTGGTATTCTCCTTTGTTGGATTTGAAACCCGGGAAGTGACTGTTGGGAGTCAACGGATTATTGATATTGTCCTGGGGGAGAGTGCTCAGGCACTGGAAGAGGTTGTTGTAACAGCCCTCGGTATTACCCGCGAAGAGAAGTCACTTGGTTTCTCTGTGGGAAGTGTGGATGGAGAAAACATGACCAGGGTAGCCCAGGAGAATGTGATCAATTCCCTGGCCGGTAAAGTTGCCGGCGTTACAGTTAATTCTACAGGTGGTACCGGGTCAACCGTAAGTATGGTGATCAGGGGGGCCTCCTCCTTAAGCAGCGATAATCAGCCTCTGTTTGTGATCGATGGGGTTCCGGTGATCAACACACTGAATAACACCACCCAATTTGGAGAGAGGAATATTGTTGATTACGGAAATGCGATCTCTGATTTAAATCCGGATGATATAGAGAGTGTATCGGTACTGAAAGGACCGAGTGCTGCTGCACTGTATGGTTCAAGAGCCGGTAACGGCGTAGTATTGATCACCACAAAGTCAGGAAAAGGCACTAAAGGTGTTTCTGTCAATATCACATCCAATACAGTGATTGACCAGCCTTACAAATATTTTCCAACTCAAAAAAAGTTTGCCTCGGGCTATTTCTCCTTTACACCCGATAATTATCCGGGTGCTGTGATGACAGTCGATCCGGCGCAGCGTGCAGGTGCCGGCATTGAAACAGATAAGGGATATTTTGCCATTCAATGGCAGAGCCCGCTGGATGCCAATGGCAATAAAGTCCCCATCGAACTGGTATCCTATCCCGACAATTTCGCCAATTTTGTCCAGTCAGGTGTGACTACAACCAATGGGGCTTCAGTGACCAGCAACAGTGAGACCATGAACTACCGCCTGGGCTTTACCAATATGAGCAGTAAGGGAATTGTTCCCAATTCCGATCTGTTCAGAAATAATTTGTCATTTGCCGGTTCGGTAAAGGCTCACGAAAAACTAACCATCAGCACGAATTTCAACGTAAACAGGTCCTGGTCCAATAACCGGCCCTCCAGCAACAGGGGAACCAACCCCCTTGAGTGGGCATTGAAGACTCCCCTGAATATCAATATCCTGGACTTGCAGGATTATTGGGAACCGGGACAGGAGGGTGTCCAGCAGAGGACTCCCGCCAATGGGGTTTATAACAATCCATACTTCCTGGCCAATGAGATTAATAATAGTTTTGTAAGAGACAGGGTTTTTGGTAACCTGAAAGCAGAGTGGCAGATTACCAACGAAATAAGTCTGATGGGACGCTATTCCCTTGACAGGTACAATGAAAAGCGGGAAACCAAAATGGCACCCAGTTATACCAGAGAACCAAACAACGGGGCATATGGTATTGTGAATATTGCCAACTTTGAAAGCAATGCAGATGTTCTCGCCACTTACCATAAGAAGCTTGATAAATTTGACTTCTCAGTTTCTGCCGGTGGTAATTCATCTTACAGGAAAGGAGCTTCAATAAGTAACTCCTCCAAATCAGGTACGGGCTTAATTGTTCCGGAAGTTTATACGGTGAGTAATATTAAATCGGGTTCTTTGGCGTATGGCAGCAGCTGGTACCAGAAAGCAATCTACAGCCTTTATGGAATGGCCAATCTCTCTTACAACAGCATGATCTATCTTGATCTGACAGCCAGGAATGACTGGTCCAGCACACTGCCTAAAGAGAATCAATCCTATTTTTACCCATCTGCCTCCTTAAGCCTGCTGGTGAACGAGATGGTGGACCTGGGCTCCCGGGTAAACCTTTTTAAATTGAGAGCTGGCTGGGCAAAGGTCGGGAATGATGCTGCCCCATACCAGCTTTTCCCAACCTATGGCAATGCAGGCCAGTGGGGTGATGCCACCCGGCTTAGTAAATCAGGTACCATATTAACGCCAAACCTGAAGCCCGAGGAGGCCACTTCCCTTGAATTTGGAGCTGATATCCGTGTTCTGAATGACAGGCTACGAATTGATGGAACCTGGTATATGGTGGACAACCGCAACCAGATCATAAGGAATATTCCCATTGCAAGCTCTTCCGGTTATAGCAGTGTGAATATCAATGCAGGTTTGGTGGAGAGCCAGGGATGGGAATTCCTGGTCATGGGTACTCCAATCAGAACCGGCAACCTGGCATGGGATATTGGGGTAAATCTTTCCCGAAACCGAACCACCCTGGCTGAGATATCTGAAGGCATTGAGTTTATTACATTCTGGAGGGATGCCAAGGGAGGCGCCAAGACCTATCTGGGAGATAAAATTGGTGATATTTACGATGCAACATTATTGGTTGTTGAAGATGAAAACTCCCCTTATTACGGTTATCCCATTGTGGGTGGCGAGAATTTGAGATGGCAGGATAAGCCAAGCGAAGCCTTTATGACGAAAATCGGAAACTACAATCCTGATTTCTTGCTTGGTCTGCAGTCAGCACTCACCTTTAAAGGGTTTAGTCTGAACATGAGCTTTGACTGGAGAAAAGGAGGCCAGTTCGTTTCTCAAACCCACAGGTATATGTCAGAGGATAAAAACGGCGGGCACTGGCTGGATCAGATGATCCACCCCGGAGGCAGGACCGGACAAGAACTTCGTGACTGGCTGGTGGCAAATGAGGAGGAGTATATTTTAAACGGATTTCACGTGGTAGGCGGTCCAACCGTTGAATATGGAGGATTCCCGGAAAGTTACAGTGGTGTGGAGGTGAATGATGGGGCATTTATCCCCGGAGTGACCCAGAATGGGGATGGAACCTATTCAGAGAATCTGGGTGAAGAGGGGACCATGTTTGTCCCTTACATTATCATGTACCCATGGTCTTTCACTAAGTCTTCCACCTTTGATGCAGATTTTGTAAAGTTGAGAGAGATATCACTGAGTTACCAGCTTCCGCACAGCATCACTTCCAGACTGGGTATTCAGGATATATTAATATCTGTATATAGCCGTAATATCATCCTCTGGACCAAGGCAAAAATTGGAGTTGACCCGGAAAGGGCATTCCAGGCTGAATCGGGGGGATTCAAACAGGGAATCGAGCGATATAATGTGGAACCCTGGGTGATCCCTATTGGCTTTAAGTTGAATTTTACTTTTTAATAATTATAAAATTTATAGACCATGTATACAAAAAGTAAAAGATTGATATTTATATTGTTGGGGCTTACTGTTTTTATTTTCTCCTGCCGTGATCTGGAAGAGATGAATATCAATCCCAACGGAGTGGATCCGGCTGTAGCACATCCCAACCTTCTGTTAAGCACTGTAGTTACTTCAACCGGACAAGCGGTGGTTGGCCTGGGATATGGAAATATAGCAGGTGTGATGCAGCATACACAGAAAGATGGCTGGAGTGGGGGTCACAATGGTTATGATTGGTCCACTACTCAGGGTTGGGGAGGGTATTATGGCATTCTCAGGAATGTGGATGAGATGTATAAGAAAGCTGTGGAGATGGAACTGGAATTTCATCAGGGGGTGGCCCTGGTGATCAAATCCTATGTTTTTGGACTGATCACAGACCTTTGGGGCGATGTACCCTACTCACAGGCTCTGAAGGGAGAGTTGGGGGGAGAAGAAAACATTAAACCGGTTTTTGATAGACAGCAAGATATTTATGCCGGTATTCTTGCAGACCTGGAAACTGCAAATACATTACTTTCAGGAAATCAAAATGATTACGAGGGCATATCAGCTGTTCAGGATCTGCTTTTGGAGGGTGATGTAATGGGGTGGAGGAGATTTGCAAACTCACTTGCCTTGCGATATTATATGAGGCTCTCCGAGAAGGATCCTTCCACTTCCCGGGCAGGAATTGAGAAAATTGTGGATGATCCGGAGGGCTATCCGGTCATTCTTAAGTCCATCGATGATGTAAATATGGATTACCCTGGTGCCAGTACGGCGGATTCCTGGCCTACCAATACTGTATTCGGACAGTTGGAGCAGGGTTCTTACAGACGACTGAAAATGTGTGCCACCCTGGTGGATACCATGCAGAGTTTGAACGATCCCAGACTTGAGCTGTGGGCGCAAAAGGTTGATATTCCGCTGGTTGTGGTTGGCTCGCCGGCTGACAGGGATGAAATCTTGGATGGGATACGCTATGTGGGATCGGATGCAGTAGATAAGTATGTAACTCAATTTGGACTCTCTCCTGACGAAGATACTGAGTATGTAGGACTTCCTCCGTCGTGGAGCAATTTACCACAGGCATATAATATGAATCCGGACAACAACTGGGCACAGGCCCCTCTGAATCCTCATGCTTCTCATCTTAATGAAAGGTATATGAATACTTCAGGGCCACTCATAAAATCACGATTGCTTACGGCCGCTGAAGTAAACTTTATTATTGCTGAAGCTGCACTGAAAGGATGGACCTCAGAGAGCGCCCAGGCACACTATGAGGCCGGAGTGGAAGCCTCTTTGAAAGCATGGGGGATTAGCAGTAAATATGCTGACTATATACAAAATGCCGGTGTAGCCTATGAGGGGACCCTGGAACAGATCATGGAGCAGAAGTGGATTGCAAGCTGGACAGCTGCCGCAGAGGCCTGGTTTGACTACAGGAGAACCGGATTGCCTGCTTTGCAGCCCGGGATTGTGGTAAAAAGAGATGCATTGCCTCTGAGATTCTACTACTCCATCAATGAGATGGATTACAACCCTGAAAATTCTCAGGTGGCGATTGATCTGCTTGAAACAACCACATTTTCGGCCGAGGATGGTGAAAACAGCGCCTGGTCTAAGATGTGGGTATTGCAGGGAACGGGAAAACCTTATTGACGAGATCGATGGTGACAGAAGATGTCATCGCCAATCAATCAGGCCAAGACGGATAAACGGAATCGTTTCCGACAAAGGTGCACCAGGCTTTTGTTCTTTGCCTGGTCCCATAAGCTTTACGGTGACTTTGTTCTCACCGACCTGCAATGTATTGGCCGCCGGTTGAGGAACATACCAGCCTGCCGGAACATCCGGAAGATTGTATTGAACCGTTTTCACCGGCTCACCGTTGAGCGAAACCTCATACGCTCCGCTCCAGGTAGCTTTTAAATAGGGCTCCTTCAGCCCGGTGAGTTGTTCCTCCGTAAGCAGGAAGCTGAAGCTTCCCTCTCCGCTCTTTCCATGGGAAACAATATTCAGAGGGACCTTCTGCTGCGGGATAACTTGCATTATTTTTTTTGCCCAGTGTGCCCGATTGCGGGCTTTAAGGCCATACTGCTTTACATCATAATCGGCATGTCCATAAATGGCCTCCGGACTCTTCGGGATCACGTTGACCCAGTTGCCGTACGGTCCGACAACAAACCGCCATTTCATCATGCACCCATGCTCGAAGCGGAACCATTGATTCAACGCCTGATCAAATGGCAGATCCTCCCAGTTCATGAATGCTCCGATCATGCCCGATCCAAAGATGCAATAACCGGTGCTTGCAGTCTCTCTCCACAATTGGGGATCTTTAAAGCCATCCAGGCACAGTTCCATGGCATCAAGTAGTTCATCATGACGATAATCGGTAAGCATCAGGTAGTGGGCCATCGTCTCGCCGTAGTTGCGTGCGGTAGAGACCTCTGCATAGAGCTCACCTTTGTGAACAAGCAAGTTGTCAATGGCCACATTCAAGACCTCCTCGGGGAAATTTTCCATGCCCACGTACCCGCAAATGCGCGAAAGGATCTTGAATCCGCTGGATGGCTGGTACTCCGCCCAGGGAAAGCCCTCCAGGGGCTCCGGCCGCCACATGCCGGTCTCATGGTTGTATGCCCGCACAAGAGCGCCCATTCCGGCCTCAACTTTCGGAATCTTCTCCAGGTTGCCCTCATCGACCTCCCTTGCCACCAGAACAGGGAACATCCCCGAAGGACTTGTCGCCCATTGGGGGATCCACTCCCACAAATCATCGAAGGTATCCTCGCCTGTATCTGCATGCGATGCGACATTGACCGGCATGGGAAGTTCCGCGCCGAGTATCTTCAGGAGGGATGGTATATATTTGGTGTTAATCTTTTCTGCTGAGTAGTCATCGCGGTTTCCGGACGTTTGGCGCTTCACTTCAGGGTTTTGCGGATCCTGGTAGAGCGGATTGTAGAGGCGCCCTGTTTCCAGGTTCTGCCAGCTTTGCCAGAATTTGATCGCCTGCTGACGGTTCTCCTCCGAGTAGCCCGGGAGGGTTTTGAGATCGCCAAAATAGAGCAGGTCGCCCCAAACGGCAGCTGTTTCCTGTTCATCTTTGCCTCTTCCGGCACCACGGGCCAGAAACCAGATGCCGGTCTCTTCAAATGATCTCTGAGCGACCAAAGCCATTTGATCACGTAACACTTCACGGTTTGCTTTCAACCAGGCCGGCATTTGTGTCACTTGCTGCCGCCGGGTCTCTTCCACACGCTGCCGTGCAAATGTGTAAATCGGATCGTCCTGTTGATCTTCATGAGTAGTCACCTTTTGCGTACATGCCGGAACTACAACTACCAGCATGAGAAACAGAATTATTCTGCTGATTTTTCCCATCTTAAGCTTTATTATCAGAATTCCAGTTCCTTGCTGGTGATCTGTGGAGTGATTTTTTCTCTGTTGGTTTCAGGGTATCCCAGTTCCCATGGATCGGGACCTACCCAGGTGCTTTCACGGCCTGTGATCCGGATGACCCCCCTGGAATCGATCTCCACCATTGCAAAAAGGGGTTCTTTGTATGGAGCAGTATATTTAATATAAGGAAACTGTTCATCTATCTCCTTGCTGTACCTTACCTGCAGATAATCACCTCCCATCCAGAAATATGACATGCTGTTAATCTGGATATAGGTAATGCCGTTGATGGATGTGGAATAATCGATATGGTGATGTCCGCTGAAACAGGCAATTACTTTCTTCTTTCCGGATTCAAGGTTCGCTTCTTCAAGGATTTTCCTTACCTCTACTGCATTTTCAACCCCTTTGGGATCCTCAAAACTCTGATGAGAAAATATAACAACTGGTAATTCCGTCTGAGCCAGATCCTTTTTCAGCCATGCCATCTGTTCTGCACCGACATAGTGTGCATACCCTTCTTGCGGTGGATCTTTCTCGTCATTCCCGTCCAGCACAACAAAATGGTAGCCACTCTCCTCAAATGAATAGTATTGCGCGGGCATATCCAGGTAGTTTGCTGTATATTCCCTGCTGAATTTTTCACCCTGGGAATTGTCCATCTCATGATTTCCCAACACGTGGTAGGCGGGCCCTTCAAAAGAATTCCAGATGTTCATAAAAGAAGCATTATAATCCTGGGGTTGGGTGAAATCCCCCAGCTGGATAATAAAATCCACATCTTTCTCATTCATTTCGCTGACAAATGCCTGGAGGCGTTGGTCGGCATCATGCATAATATCCTTATGGACATCGGCACATATACCGAACTGTACAACCTGATGCCGGGAACAGGATGCCCCCAGAAGCAGCAAGAGAATGAGCAACGCTGTTTGAAGATCTTTCTTTTTTTTGGATAAAATGCTATTTGGCATCATAGGACAGGGTCATGATTAAACTTGGTTTCAGGTACTTGTCACCATCATTGACATGATCGTAAGAGTGAAAGAACACTGTTAAGGTCATCCTGTCGGGGGATATCTCCCTGATTATGGCTGTGGATGAATAATCTTTTAAACCGATAAAGCCGTCCCCTTCGAATGTAATATAATCCACATTTTCAAAGGTAACCGTCTCCTCAACACCCAGTGTGGGGTAATGAAGATCCGGATCATACACAGATTCTACGGTCAGATCTGTATCTTTAGTCACGGACCAGGAGGCTGATTCAGGCATGGGAAGGCTTATCTGAAAGATTCCATAATTGGTGGTTGTGATAATGTCGCCGGGATCCACCATCTTTTGGCTGTAAATCCAGCCTGCCAGCACATTGCCATTTTTGCTGTCGATGGAATAGCTGCCGTCAGATTTAAAGGTATACTCATTATCATATTCATCAGGGATTCCGATAAACTCCAGCATCTCGCTGACCGCCGGAAATACATCGGGAGCCAGATCTATTTTCACATTGCCTACCCCGTCAGAACCTCCAGGAGTTCTTGAGAGCACCCAGGTTTTTCCGTTGGCAGCCCCGGCACCTCCGGTTAAAAGCTCTTCGATGGTGGCGATTGTGACTGCTTCGGTTTTTGTGGTTTCTCCACCATCTCCGGTTACAGTACAGGTAATGGTAAAGTCGCCGCCTGTTTCATACATGTGAGAATGGCTGCCTACTGAATCAGATACCGTACCGTCACCATACTCCCAATACCAGGAAGTTGCACCTGTTGCTTCGGCCGCAATATTTACAGAAAACCCATCAACAGTAATAAATATATCAAGGGTTGGTGCAGGTATCTCCTCTTCGCAACTGGTAAAATAAATCCCCAAAAACAGGATGAGCCCTAATGCTAAAATACTTTTTAATAATCCTTTGTATTTCATGATTATGCAAATTTATAATAAATAAAACTAAAAATTTCTATCCAAAACCTAACCAGATCGTCATTGAATATCACGGGTATCCCACCAAACCTTTGTGTCAATCCTGTCCACACCACCAGGTATACGGCTAATGGCTTCATCGATGTGATCCCCATTAATCGTTCTCTCCTTTGTAACCGGATAAGAGACCCTTGCTGGCATGAATCCGTTGGTGATTCCCTGCGAAAGCTCCGGACTGGTTCTTTGAGGGATTACCGGATATCCGGTACGGCGAATGGTACACCATGATTCAAAGGCATTGGGAACACTGGCAATCCACATCTGAGTGGAAATTTGCCGGAACATATTCTCCCTCTCTCCATACAGCGTAGCCTCTTCCTCCTCGGCCAGATAGGTGGCCATGGAGTCAGCATCAATATTCCACTGCTCCATGGCTAATTCTATGGCAGTTTGATACATCACATTTGCAACGCCACCGGCACCACTTATATTAAACAGGGCAGCCTCTGCTCTGAACAACCAGATCTGAGCAGCAGTGATGAGGTATATGGGCTGATCTTTTGCAAAGAAATCTCCTGAGGGTATGGAAGCGTTCTTCTTGTTCCATGCAGAAAATGCCTCATCGGTCAAACCATTGGGCATGCCAGTGTATACGCCATCAGGGTTCTTTGTGGCAAAAAATGATAACCGCGGGTCATTGGTCTCTTTCAGAGTATTAATGAACTTTTCGGACCAGACAAGGTTGTAGACACCTTCCTGACTGGACTTCCATGACCAGTACCAGGGATTATAGAGGTCGCTTTTACTATCTGAAGTTTCCAGAGTGGGATTATGGTCATTGCTTTCAATCAGAGGCAGGGAAAGAGACTCAGTTATAATTGGCTCATATTTCCCGGGATCAGCAAACCGGGCCCTCATGGCCAGATGCAACCTGTAAGAATTGGCAAAACGGATCCATTTATCAAGGTCCCCTTGAAAGAGAGGATCCACATCAGGAGCATAGATGTGTGCTGCAGCCCCCGGTTCTTTTAAAGTATTGATGCAGTTTCTTAACCTTTCAACCATATCGGCATAAATATCCTCCTGCCTGTCATAGGCAGGTTCCTCTATGCCGTATTTGGCCATTCCTCCTTCGCTATAGGGAACATCACCGAACATATCTGTTAACCTTGAAAAACTGATAATTGCAATGATCTGAGCCTGTACATTGTGCCACCTGTTTTCGTACTTTTCGCCCTCAGAAGTGAGTTTTAGTACTTCAATGGCATTGCGTATGGAGGAGTTGTAGACGCCACTGAAAACCATTTCAGGATAATCCTGTGTCCCGAATCCATTGTACTTATCAATTTCACGTACCCAGTTATTAGAAATGTAGACATGGGCATACTGACCTCCAAAGTTTACATGAATATCACTCCTGTCATCATTAAACGCACCTCTTACGGCACTTGTAAAAAGATAAGCATCGGGGAGGTCTGTGAGCCTGTTAGGGTCGGTGTTCATCTCTTCCCACCGCTCTGTACAGCCAAAAAAGCCTGATAGTCCAATGGCTGCTATCAGAGTCACTTTTACCGGATTTATTATTGAGAGTATATTTTTCATACTTCGGGTGATGGAGATTAAAAATTCAAGTTCAGACTAAAACCATAACTTCTGGAACTGGGCATTGGATTTAATTCAAATGCATTTCCAATACTTCCGGAATTGAATCCCGACTCAGGATCATAATCACCTGATGCATTGTAGAAGAAAAGCAGGTTCCTGGCTATAAATGAAATATTTACATTTTTAATAAATGATTCATTTAACCAGTGCGGAGGAAAACTATATCCCAATGATAGCTCTCTCAAACGAACATTGGTTGCATCAACGATATAATCTGACACAATTTTGTCAAAATAGATCACATTCACATTTCGCAACATGGGTTGAACCGCTACGTCATTGGGTTCACCGGTCTCCTCATTTACTCCCTCTTCCACATATCCTTTGGGAACAACTCCGGGTATGGGTGTTCCGTAGAGAAGACCTTCGTGTGTAGCGTACCACTCCTCTCTTCCTCTGATGGATTCGGGGGATGTGCCAAACAAATCGTGATATAACTTAGTCTCCGAATAATACTCACCTCCCAGCTGAAAGTCAATTAAGAAATTAAGACTAAATCTTTTGTAACTCAGGCGGTTGGATAAGCCGCCCATTAAATCCGGATTAATATCCCCCAGTCTTTTATACTCACTTTTGACCGGATAGCCGTAACTGTCCACAAGTTTTTGACCTTTATCGTTGCGGGCATAATCATATCCGTAAATGGAACCAAAAGGATCCCCAGGTCTGAGTTCAACAAAGGCAAAACCAGTCACCGCCTGCAGTATTACTCTTCTGTCGACACCCTGATATAGTGAAACGACTTCACTAATGTTTTTTGAAAAATTAAGTGACAGGTCCCAGTTAAAACTGTCATGTGAGATGGCCGATCCGCTCAATAACACTTCAAACCCGTGGTTTCTTACCTCCCCGGCATTTACCATAATAGAGCTAAATCCGGACGAAGGTGCAAGTTCTACAGGCATAATCTGATTTTTAGAGGTGCCGTCGTAATATGCAAGATCAAATTCCAGCCTGTTCTTAAAGAAGCTTAAATCAGTCCCAAGCTCCCATGAATCTGTAATTTCAGGCTTAAAGTCCTGAAAAGCCAACCTGCTGCTCATACTCCCAATGGGATATGAGAATGATGATTGCCCCACACTAAAATAGTTGGTAGTTTGATAGGCTCCTGCATCATTCCCCACCCTTGCTACCGATGCTCTTACTTTACCTTTGGAAAAAACAGATGACTCAATATTAAATGCTTCTGTAAAGAGGAAACTTAAGTTCCCGGAATAGAAACTGTAAGAATTATTTTCCGCAGGCAATGTAGATGACCAGTCGTCACGGTATGTAAGATCAAAATAGAGGTAGTTTTTTAAAGAGACCGTTCCTATTCCGTACAGGGACAACACCTCTTTCTGACTAAAGCTTTCCCAGGTAGAATAGTTTTGGAGGTTACTCATATGATAGAAACCAGGCACTTTCCAGTCATTACCACTCTGTCCGATGCCTTTCCATTGATTGTAACGGTAGTTACCACCCAAACTAAGATTCATCTGTATACTTTCGCTGACCTTTTGGTTGTATGTGAACAAAAAATCATTGTTCCATTCGTAACTATTGCTGAAACTCTGATTCATGAAACCCTGGAAAGAACGATGATTATAACTTCCACCGGCAGCATACTCTTTCGCATTGCGACTGGTAAGATCAAGGCCGGAACGAATTAAAAGATCAAATTTTTCAGAGAGGTCAAATTTTATAGAAACCAATCCCTGAAGACGGTTTTTTTCATCCTCGTTCTTTTTATTTTGCATGGTCCAGTACGGATTCGATACTGTGCGGTCCCACGCCCACTGTTCAGAACCGTCAGCAGCCATGGCATGCTCCTCAACTGTTTTCAGAACTACATTTCTAGGCAGTGCTCCCAGTGACCATCCGGCATTTGCAGGATCCTCTGCAAGGTAAGGACGGTTGTTCACTTGATTATGAATGTAATTAATCTTTGCATTCAACGTGATCCCTTTCCCAAATTTTGAAGAACCATGCAGGTTAAGGGTTTGTTTTTTCATATCATTGGTAGGATACATCCCTGAACTATTCTGGTTGGTAACGGATGCTCTGAATGTGGTATTTTCATTGCCACCATCAAAAGCAAGTGTATTCATAAAGGTTTTTCCTGTGCGATAAAATGCTTTGAAATAATTGGGTTGATCCTCATAAGGGATCTCATTTCCTAACCAGTCCTCTTTTAATGAGCCATCCATTTTACTGCCCCAACTCCAGATCCATGGTTCTTCACCCTTAATATCACTTATGCTTCCATACACTTCTGAAGGATACCTCCCAAAGGCTCCCTGTCCGTACTCATCCTGAAATTCAGGAAGTTTCATAGGGTTTTCAGCCATAAAACTTGAATTAAAGGATATTCCCACTCCTTTGCGTTTTTTACCTTTTTTTGTGGAAATAAGAATCACACCATTTGCACCACGGGAACCATACACAGCAGCAGCGCCGGCACCTTTCAGCACACTCATGGATTCAACATCATCGGGGTTAATG
The DNA here is from genome assembly GCA_039714655.1 of Bacteroidota bacterium. GTDB lineage: Bacteria > Bacteroidota > Bacteroidia > Bacteroidales. The sequence goes on along the minus strand of JBDLIX010000003.1, from coordinate 22,476 downwards.
TCGGAAAGGGCGTCTCCTTTATCGGTGCCGCCCCATTCGCTTGCTCCTCCATAAGAGCCCCCATTCACAGGGATACCATCAATAACAATCAGAGGCCGGTTTCCACTTGACAGGGAAGAAACACCTCGTAAAACAACCCTTGAAGAACCATCAATCCCAGATGGAGTGCTGGAAATTTGTAGTCCGGCAACTTTACCTGATAAGGAGTTAATGGGATTATTTTGCTTTACCAGGTTAACTTCTTCACTGCCTACCTGAGTCAAAGAGTAACCCAGTGAACTTTTCTCCCTGGAGATATTCAAGGCTGTAATGACTACTTCTTCAAGTTTTGAAGAGGATTCTTCCAAAGAGACCTTGATAGATGTGAGTCCGCCTGCAGGTAATTCAAGTGGTTCATACCCAAGAAAGGAGAAAACCAGAACGGTATTTCCACCCGGAACAAGAATATTGAAATGACCATCAATATCTGTTATTGTACCGGTAGTTGTCCCTTTTATTAACACATGAGCCCCCGGAATGGACTCTCCATTTTCCGTTGCAACCACCTGGCCTGAGACCTCATGTTTTTCAAAACCCTCAATTGTTGAAATGACGATCAACTTATCTTCTAAAATCTGGTATGAAAGTTCTGTACCCATCAAAAGAGAATCCATCACCTGAAGGATATTTACTCTCCTTAACCGCAAAGTAATTTCTCTATCCAAAGCAGGAATATCATCGCTGTAAAAGAACCGGAATTCACTGTTATCCTGTATCTCCTGAATAGCTTCCCTGAGTGAAACGTTTTCCAGCCGCACAGTGACTGCAGAGTCCCGTTGTGCATTGATGACTGACTGTACAGCAAACAGAAAAACAAATGTCAGGTATAAAATCCTCATGGTATTTGCAATTACTCCCTAAATGATAAAACGGATGTTGGCTACTTCTTTTTCTTGGCTTTATAGGAGATGGTTCCCTCACTATATATAGCAGTTCCATCGATAGACTCCTTCCCGACGGTACCCTTGATGGAGATTGATTCGCCCTCAATATAGACCCTGAATGAGATCTCATTCTTCTCATATTCTACCCCGGAAGCCTTAACTTCGTAGTACTCTCCAAAGAGAATCTTTGCGGTGTACTCCTTGCCATCCTTCTCGATAACCATGTCACCTGTGGTGTACCCGTAAGGAGCTTCATCGGCCTGGAAGGTCCATGTTCCGGTGGGATCCACCTTCTTCTGTGCAGATAGCGTGGAGGTAACTGAAGTGATCAGAATTGCAATCATAAAGAATTTTACTGTTTTCATAATCTTTGATTTTATTGGTGATTAAAAAGTAATTGTAAGTTCTCTAAGTAAACTGTTTTCTGAGGGTTCGATGGAGAGAATGACTCCCGGGTTCTGATCCCTGAACTTTATCTCAAAGCCGTCTCCCCTTGGAATCAGCTTGATATCCAAGGCATCTGCATGGGTTATCCCGGGCAGAAAGAAGGTGGATGGCTCTTGAACTTTTCCATCCTCAAACCAGGAACAGGAAAATCTGTTCTGTTTCGGATCGTAACTGAATGATTCAATGGTACCGGCCACCTCCATGGGACGGGGACGTATCAAAGTTTTGAAATAGGGGTGCTTCTCCATCCCCTGATAATGAGCCCAGAAAGTCTGGCTACATCTGAAATTTTCAAATTTTTCCAGTATGAACAGTGTCTGATCCACAAAGCTGCTGTCCACTCCGCTAAATGCGCCCCATTCGCCCACAAGCATGGGCATATCCAGTCGCTTTGAAGTCCGGTAGATTTGATCAAACAGATAGCCCACCCTGTTGTTGCTGGCATTGGTGTAAGCTTTGGTATCCACCACCAGATCATAACCGTGCGGGGCATAGGCCAGTTTCTCCTCTTTGGTACCATCAGCATAGGTAATGCGCTGAATGCCACTGGGCACACCTGGATTTGAAAAATAGCTATGTTCCAGGAAAATAATGTGGTTGGGATCCACTTCTCTGATGGCTTTTGCCACCCTGGTGTACATATCCATAAGAACGGTTGACTCAAAAGCCTGGTTCATCTCCTGAACAGCACAGACCACCTTTGAATAGATGGCTGTGTCGGTCATCTGCTCCAGGATTGTGGCCCGGCCTTCGGGATGAGCCCACATTTCCATAAGTTCTCCGGGTTCCAACCCTGCTTCCTCGATTTGCTCCTCAAAAACAGCCATATATGCTTCCACCATAGCCGGGAAAAATGCCCTGGCTTCTGTTCCGATAAAAGGTTCATTCATGAGGTCATAGCCAATCACAGTTGGTTCGTCGGCATACCTCTCTGCAATCAGTTTCCACAATTGGGCATAATGATCCTGAATTCCCATACCATCGGTAGCGGGTCTGTTGTTCCAGAAATTATCGAAGGCAGTTTGAACAGCCGGACTGATCAAATACGCATCGCTCCATACATCTCCGGTATAATGCGGCAGATCATCAGTAATTGTGGCCCATTCCGGTGCGCCATCAGAAAACTGAACGGAATAGAGATCCTGGTGCATATCAAGGAGCACATAGAGCCCGTTTTCCCTGGCCCACCTGATGCGTTCATCCAGGCACTGAAACATGGAATCGTTATACACACCGGGTTCTGGTTCCAGACCATCCCAGATAATACCGAGGCGGATAACATTGAAACCCCAGTCGCTGATCTGATTAAACTCCTCCTGGGCCATTCCACATATATAATCCCGCTCCGTATCCTTGATGATCAGGTTTATCCCGTTCAGGATCAGTTCACGCTGGTGTTGATCGCGGAAGAGTGTGCCGTCCACCGTGACAAATGGGGAAGAAGGCTTATCCGTGCAGGATGAAGTCAGTAATGCGCTGATTATAAAATATATAACTGGCTTAAATCGTCTCATTCTCGTTATTTTTCAAGTTGAGGAATACCAGGTAGTGTATCCAGGTAGACCTTTTTTCCATCAATTCTGTAACTTATTGGTGAGGTTAATTGCATGGCATACAACACCTGTTCAATGGATTCGTCCTCAAGAATCCCTGAAAATTTGAAACTCTTTGCGTCATCATTTTCAAATATAAATTCCACATCATACTTTCTTTCCAGTTTGGTGGAGAGATCGATCAATGATTCAGTTTCAATCACCAGTTGTCCGGTTCTCCAGGAAGAGATCTTTTCACCATCTACCTGATTGTAGATTAATATATTACCCGATTTATAGATCTGCCCTGACTGCTCTCCGTTCTCCCTGACAATAGCAGATAGAGGGATCCGGCCCTCTTTCCTTATGAAAGCAGCCTTCTGGTTAGGCTCGAGGTAAACCTGTTTCTGCATTCGAACTGGCTTATCTGAGTTTTTTACCAGGGAGATCCTGCCCTCAAGCAGTGTTGTTTCAATGATTCCTTCCTCCGGATATGATTTCACATTAAATGATGTGCCAAACACCCTGACAGTTATATCCGATGTGGTCACAACAAATATCCTTTTTGGATCGGGAACTACCTTAAAGAATGCTTCTCCCTCCAGGCTCACCTCCCTTGTCTTTTGTGAAAAGTTGGGATTGTATCTGAGGGTGGTACCTGCATTGAGCCATGCTTCTGAACTGTCCGGAAGAATAATATGTGTTCTGGAGCCAAGGGGTGTAGTGATCTCTGCCAATTCTCCCATCTGTTGGGAGGATCCATAATACCTGGAAGTGGCTAGCCAGGTGAGTCCTGCTGCCAATATCACAGCTGCTGCCATCCTGAGAAAGCGCGGCATGCGGATTTGCTTCAGCTGCTCGGTTGCGGCAGATTTTTGATCGACCTCAGTTTTCATCCTCTCCCAGGCACCCTCCTGGTGATATTTGAAATTTGGATCGGCGATCCCTGTTCTGGCCCACAGGTCAGCCCATTGATGGAATATCTCAGGGTGATCCTTATCTGCATTCATCCATGCTTCCAGATCCCTCACTTCATCATGTGTAGCAAGCCCCTGAATGAACTTCGTAATAATAATATCTATTGACTCTGATTTATTCTTCATGAATGTCTCCTCTAATAAGTAAGACAACTTTAGATATGCATCTACTCACTCATTGGAGAAAAAAACGAAATCTCAGGATTTCAATCCCCTTTTAAGAATTTTTAATGCCCGGAAAATCTGATTCTCGACGGTCCTGACAGAAATATCCAACAGGTCGGCGATCTCCTGGTTTCTCATCCCATGAAATCTGCTCATTCTGAAGATCTGCCTGCTTTTGTCAGGAATTTGATCGATGATCCTTTTAATCTTCTCTACCTGCTCCTGCTCAATTAAAATGTCGGAGGGTGACTTGTAGAAGTCTGTTTCTAAGGATTTTTGCAAGACAGAGGCCCTGTGCTTATCCTTGACCATTTGATGCTTCAGGAGGTTTAAAGATGCGTTCCGGACAGACTTTCCAAGGTAGAATGAGAGGGATTCCCGGATTTCAAGGGACTCCCTTTTCTCCCAGAGATGAATGAAGACATTATGGACAATATCCTCGGCATCCCGGTGATCCAGAACAAGCGTGCGGGCCATGATCAGTAAGGATGGATAATAGCTGTTAAAAAGCTCTTCAAAGACAACTACATCCCCTCTCTTTAAACGTTTTAATTTATCGGATTCCACTGGTTCCATATTGCAAAGGAGCGCTCTGAAGATGGGTGGAAGTTAATACATTTTCATTTTATTTATATTTGAAGGCTGGATATGAAAAATAACATATATATTATCCTTTTGATAATGAGCATTATCCCCTCTTGTTATCGCAGTTCCAATGGTAATGTTGGTTCTGTAAAAGAGGCAATGGATGATATAGTTACCAGGTTGTATCAAACAGTTACCGCTGAACAACTGGATACCATCGGTAGCTCCTATATCCTCAGCAACATAACCGGTGAAGAGAAGCGGGTGCTGGCAACAAAGTTCTGGTACTTTCATGTCAATACTCCTGTCACAGTTTCCCTTATGAGGGATATGAGCCAGGAGATTGTGCCTTTCTGGTTAGGAACCAGCGGTTTTATAAAAACGGATATGGTGGTTAGGAACATGCACTCCACCTATGAGGTGTGGCAGAAAGATTTTGATACCGGACTGGTGGAACTGGGCATCAATGGATTTGACAAACACCGTCCGGTCTATTTTATCAGTGTGGGACCCCAGGATCCGCTCAATAAGCTGAGGATAACCAATGTTTTTCCCGAAGAGCAGTTTCTGGATACAATGAGGGTCGGAGCGTTTACCTACCATGATTGGGATGAGCTTACACTGGAAGAGGTCCCTGACAAACTAATTGGGCAGGTTCTCTTTACGACTGTCAGGGGCAGGGCCCGTGAAGCACATTTAGTGGGGGCTTTTCGTACAACACCTTATCCATCGGGAATAAAACCTGATCAGACCATATTAACATGGAGTGGTAATCCTTCCACAACTGTTGATATTCAGTGGCGAACCAACAGCTCCATTGAGGAGGGCATGGTGAAATACTGGGTAAGTGGTACAGTGGATACGTTGATCGGTGTGGCAAATCTGAAACAGATGGAGGATCGCCTTTTGCAGAATGACCGGTATGTCAACCGTTTTACAGCCCGTCTTGATCATCTTCATCCGGGTACCAGCTATCACTACCGGGTAGGATCCGAAAATGGTCTGTGGTCCGATATGGCATCATTCACAACAGAATCAGGTGGTGATGATGGCTTCTCATTTATCTGGTTTGGTGACACCCATAAATCACAAAAATGGGGTGAATTGATCCAGGAGTCATTTAAGAAGTATCCCGATGTGGCATTCTATTCCATTGCAGGTGATCTGGTAAGTACCGGGTTACACCGGGATGACTGGGATCAGCTGTTTAATGTTTCGGGCCCTGTTTTTAATGACAAACCATTGATGCCGGTACCGGGCAACCACGATAATCAGGATGGATTGGGAGCATGGATGTACCAGGATATTTTCAGTTTACCGGCGAATGGTCCGTCCAACCTATTGCCCGGGCTAACCTATTCATTCAATTATAAAAATGCCCTTTTCCTGATGATCGATGCAACAGCGCCAACTGCTTTACAGAGTTCATGGATTGAAGAACAACTGCAGAATTCCAATGCGAAATGGAAATTTGCCATGTTCCATTTCCCACCCTATAATTATGAGGAAGATTATGCAGTGATCAGAGAGGAGTGGTGTACTTTGTTTGATACCTATCATGTGGATATGGTGATGAGCGGACATACCCACTATTATATGCGTTCAAAACCCATCTTTAACGAAGAGGTGGTTGAACATGTTTCAGAGGGTACTGTTTATGTTATATCTGTTGGGATACCGGGGAATCATGAAAATATTCCGGATGAGTATTATGCAGAGGTTCGCGATGGAAGTGGCTGGTTATATCAGCATATGGAGATAGATGGCGATTTGCTTATTTATACAAGTTTGGATATCAAAGGGAATATCAGGGACACATTTATAATTGAGAAATAAATTAAACCAAAATCATGAATAAACTTATTCTCATTGTTTCAATTCTTATAGCGGGTTGTAATCTATTGGCACAAAACCAGGAATTTTTTGAGTCAGATGTAGATACGGACAAAAAACCATGGACCGATCTCAATTTCTATAACGATCCCGACAACTTTCAGTTTGCCATCGTGACTGACCGTAACGGAGGCAATCGACCTGGTATTTTTGAGGATGCAGTAAGTAAGATCAATCTGCTCTACCCCGAATTTGTATTGAGTGTAGGAGACCTGATTGACGGCTACACCAGGGATACTGCCCAGATCAGATTCGAATGGGATGAGGTGAACCAGGTCATTGATGAGTTGAAAATGCCATTTTTTTATCTTCCGGGCAATCACGATATCACCAACCAGGTGATGGCTAAGGAGTGGGAGAAGCGTTATGGAAGGAGGTATTATGATTTTATTTATAAAAATACCCTGTTTATCATACTCGATAGTAATGATGATGATGATCATAGCCTGACCAGGGAACAAACAGATTTTGTACTTGAATCGATTCGTCAGCATCCGGAGGTCCGGTGGACATTTTTATTAATGCATCATCCGGTCTGGAACTATGATACCGATGGAAGATTTGAAGAGCTGGAGGGAGCCCTGTCAGATCGAAAGTACACAGTTTTGGCAGGCCATACCCATCATTATACACATGAGGAGAGGAAGGGCCAGAATTATTATGTCCTTGCAACTACAGGTGGAGGGAGTAATTTAAGAGGCAATTATTTCGGAGAATTTGATCATATCACATGGGTTACTATGACAGATGCAGGACCTTCTTTGGCTAATCTGCGTCTGGATGGCATTTTACCCCATGATATTGCCAGCAAAGAGACACAACTCTTAGCCGGTGCATTGGCCAACAATGCCTCCATGGAACATGTTCTGTTGTGCAATCAGGGTGAGAAATTTACCGATGGCACCCTCTATTTGTATTTTGAGAACACAGGTGTTAAGCCGATGACCATTCATCTTCAGTTTTACCACCAGCACCAGTTAATCATTCAGGAACCTGTTACTGAAGTGGCTCTGGATCCCAATGAGAAGAGGGTTGTTGAAATTCCATTCAGCTCGCATGCACCCATTGACTATCCTGAGGCAGAGGCCATTCAAATTGACTGGCAGATGGAGTATGACCTGCCTGAATATCCAAATTTTCAACTTTCCGGCAGGTACAATCTTGAAGTTGCCCCCACGCAAACCTCTTTGATTACACCACAAATTCCAAAGTTTTTAAATAACCTGACTGTTAGTTCCGTACATCCATTCAGCAATCTTCAGACAGTTTTTGAGACCGATCATAAGAGCGGCTCAGAGATTGTAGTCATGGGAGAGAATGCAATACAAATTGAGGAAAGTGGTGATGTACGCATGAGACTGTTGAATGAAAAGAAACAGGGTACGGCGCAAGAATCCAGAACCTTTGAGAAGATTACAAAGCTTCATAAAGCGGTTAAGGTAAGAAATCCGGTGGAGGGCCTGAAATACAGTTATTATGAAGGAACCTGGGATCAACTGCCCGAATTCGATCAGTTGAAAGCCCTATCTACTGGTGTTGCTGAGGATTTCCGGGTCTCCGATTATGCGCTTCGTGAGGATCATTTTGGAATGGTATTTACCGGATTCATATGGGTGCAGGAGGATGGATTGTATATTTTCAATTCCAGATCTGATGATGCCAGTAAGTTGTATATAGATGAAGAACTGGTGGTAAATCAGGACAGAGGCCGGGAAGTTTTTAAGGAGCCGGGCGCCATTGCACTGAAAAAGGGATTTCATCCTGTTACCATTCATTTTATGGAAGAAATTGGTCGTGAAAGATTAAGACTCTATTTCAAAAAAACCTATGATCTTCAATGGGAATCGATGGAGGTGAAAGGAAGATTTTATCATTGAAAGATCATTGTTATTTTTTTGTAGCTTTACCACCAATTTTTAAAATCGATGGAAACTCCTTTACCAAAATATCTACATATAAGTCATCAAATAATTTCACGTATAAAAAATGGGGAGTTAGTTCCGGGAATGCAAATCCCATCGGAAAATGAAATTATTCGGCGTTATGGCGTAAGTAACACAACTGCGAGAAAGGTGCTCCAGGAGATTGAAATGCGCGGAATTGCCGTCCGGGTGAAGGGGAGGGGGACATTTGTGCGCAACATAGATGACAGTCACATGGTTGAACGTACCCTGGGCTCCATTGCTACAACAAGAAGTGGTTTTGAAACAAACTTGATCAAAGAAGGCTTTGTACCATCTATTCAATACATTGAGAATGAAATCATCGAAGATAATATGGAGATTAGCTTAAATGGACATTCTTACGAATTGAAAGGTCCAATTTATAAAATACGCCGTCTTCGACTATCTGATGATATTGTGATGAAGGATGATACCAGGTATATTCCTCTGAGCATTTGCCATAACTTTGATAAACTTGACTTTGAACAGTACGACTCCTTTCTACATATTTATGAGGATCATTACCATTTTAAAATTAGAGATGTAAAGCAGATCCTTACAACTTCAATAATGACAAAGATGGATATGGAAGTTTTCAAAGTTGAAAAAGTAAAAGCTATATTCAATCTTAAAGGGGCAACATTCATTGGAAATGGTCTGATATGTGAAATTGAAACCTCAAAATATCATGGGGATAAATACAGGTTTTCGGTTAATATAAACAGATAGGACCAGATTTTTCCGTCATACTACCAACTCTTTTCCCATTACTCTCTTCATCTTTAAAATGATCCCGGAAATTCAAACTTAATCGGGTTATTGTTGTGGCATTTTAAAAAAGTCCCTATCTTGCACGTAAGGCTTAACGCGTAAAGCACAATGGTTGAAGAATCCACTGAATAAAAAGTCATATGAAGCTCAATATAAATAGGTTAGCCTTTATAATTCTTTTCTTGACCAACAACATATTATTTGCTCAGGATCAGAACGAATGGAACTGGGGTAGCTATGGTGATTCTACTTTTATTCCAATTACCGCCTGGCTTCAAAATGTGAATGATATTGATATTTATAAAGCTGCCGGATTTAATACATATACAGGTTTTTGGGGAGGGATTACGGAAGGACAGATTGCTGCACTTCAGGCAAAACAGATGCATTATATCGTCGGCTGGAACAAAACAGGTGTTGAAGACCAGCCTGACCTGGTTGCACGAAACCATATTGATGATCCCCTTTTTATTGCCTGGGGACACCGGGATGAACCTGATAATGCCCAGCCGGACGGAGCCGGTGGTTACGGGCCATGTATGGATCCACAGGTGATAAAAGATCTCTATAATGAAATTAAAGCTTTTGATACTACAGGCCGCTCAGTGATACTTAATTGCGGCGCAGGAGTGGCCAGAACAGATGCTTATATCAGGGGGGAGTGTGCTGGTAATATTGATTCGTATATCGAGTATTATAAAGGCGCAGATATCGCCTCTTTTGATATATACCCTGTTTCATCCCCGCCTTCTCCCATCACGACCAATAATGATTTGTGGTATGTGGCCCAGGGAGTTAAGAATATGAAAACATGGACCAATGGTGAAAAACCATTGTGGTTTTGCCTGGAATGTACCGATATCAAGGGAGAGGGAAAACCCACTCCGGAACAGATCAGGATTGAAGCGTGGATGGGGATCATTGGAGGAGGTACGGCATTGCAGTGGTTTCCCTTTACGGTGTATCCAAACGTTCATAACGGTCGTGCATTGATTGAAGACCCGATGATGCTGGCTGCAGTGACCAGTGTAAACAGGGAAGTGCGGGATTTCGCCCCGATAATCAATTCGAGGACCGTGGACTATGCTGTGAGCCGGAAACTTGATTTCGGCTGGAATATTCCCATCGATTATACTTCAAAAATTTTTGACGATACCCTCTATATATTTGCTTCCGGCATGAGAGCATATGGAAGCAACGGAGCCACCTTTACCATCAATGCCAGTATGGATATCGCATCTGAAGTAATTGTCATAGGAGAAGAGAGGAAAATTCCATTGACAGGTAATTCGTTTCATGATGATTTTGATGGCAATGAAATCCATTTGTATAAGATCGGGGGTGTCAGTGAAGATATGCTGATCACCGGTATAGGTGTTAAACCTCTTCATCTGGACGAAGCGTTCGAACTTGAACAAAATTTTCCCAATCCGTTTCACAATGAAACCGTCATTGGCTTCAGATTAGGAGAATCCACAGACATTGAACTGATCGTATACAATTTGATGGGGCAAAAAGTAGCCACCCTTGTTGATGAGGTGAAAATGGCCGGTAACCATACCGTGAAATTTGATGCCTCCGGTTTGGCTTCCGGAGTCTATATGTATCATTTGGTAGCAGGTGATTTTGTACTAACCAGGAAAATGACAAGCTATTAAGAAACAGACCCCATGAAAAAAAATGTACTGTTAGGTTTAGCACTGATCATTTTTAACTTCAATGCACTCGAGGGACAGACATTTTATCCTGATGGTGAAACTTTTTTTTCAGATGAGGTGGTATCATTCGACTGGTATCTGGACGGCGGACCGAACCAGGTGGGCAACAGTCTTTATGTTGAGAATGCTGCAGGGGAGACCGTTCTTGCTGTATATGGCAATCCGAGCGGACAAAATTACAACGACGGGTCCATATTCGCTCCCGGTGATTATAAATGGTATGCAAAAGCGTACGATGCCGCAACCGGAACTGTTTACAAGCTTGATTATAGATTCTTTTCAGTCATTGAGGGGTTTACTCCGGTATTCTCACCCGATGGAGCCACATTTCATCCCAACCAGGTGGTCTCCTTCAACTGGTATGTTCCTGACACTGTAACAGCCAATGCCCTTTTTGTTTATAATTCAGCAGATGCAGTGGTTTATCAGAGTGTCGATTTTCCGGGTGGCCAGCAGCACGATGCGGGACAAAAATTTGAAAATGGCACCTACAGATGGAGAGCCATATACACCGAAAAGGGTGTGGAGAAAGAGACGGATCTCTATGCTTTTACCGTAGAGGGTGATGCCAATGTCACTGTCCTGGAACAGTATGGAATTGAATGGTATATTCAGGGTATCCCGGAATATGGTCAGTATGCTAATGGTGAATACTGGGTGGTAGGTCCTGTTACACTGGTAAAAATTACTCCGCAATCCATCAAATACAATATGCAGACACTGCCCGATGGGAGTCCCCTGCCCGAGGGTGTGGAGAGTCACGATATTGACAGGATTATCAATGGTTCCATGGTTAACCCGGAGATCGGATATGATCATGGATATGATGATGAGATGACCATTTGGAAACCGATAACCAATTCCTATCCAGAGCGGGTCGAAAACTACGCCGGGAATAAGAGTTACTACAAAGAGGAGCTCAATATAGCGCGTATCGATACCGGTGGTGGCAATTTTGCACCCATCAGTGTGCAGCATCCCCGCATTGTACAACCCAATAGTTCAGTAGTTTCTACCATCAGTACTGATATACCCGACAGACCCAATATGGAGGCAACCGCCATTCTAACCGTAGTGGATGGGGCGCATAAACCGGTAGAGGGTGACCTCAGGCCACCCTATTGCGGTAATGACAAGCGCTCATATTACAATATAAGCGGTCTGGACTACTCATCTTTGAAAGCGCTGGAGCGGGCTGAGAATTTTCTTTCACTGGAGGAAGCGGAAAGCTTTTTTGAGCGCAACTGGATCGATTATATCCCTGAATGGATGGGTGAATTTACCCATGCCAAACAGAATATGAGAAGAAGTTATGGTGCTGATGTTGCCGGCATGATCAGTTTAGGCGCACTGGCACTGAATACTGAATATGGAAATGGTACAGCCGATAAAGAGATGCTGTTGAAAAGAATGGTTCAGCTTGGGCTTGACCTTTATGGCGCAGTGACACAACCCGGTGGCGAAAATATTTTCAGAAATAACGGTGGTCTTCTGGTTGGTAGAAAGTTTCCGGTACTACTTGCTGGCAAGGCCCTTGGTAATGATGATATCCTTAATATTGGTTCCCTACGGCCCGATATCCACTTTCATGAGGATGACCAGAGCTTCTATGTTGCACAGAGTGACATAGATCTGACAAACGGACCCACCTGGAATCCTGATTCCAGGGATGCTGTTACCAGGGCATATCAAACTGAAGATATCGGTTTACCCGAATGGGGAATTGTTCATGCTACCCAACCGGAAAGATCCAATAAATTCTGGGAAACTGCTTACAGGCGTTGTTGTAATGTCAGCTCAGTGCAGGGTTCAGTACTGGCGGCTCATGCAATGGGGATCAAAGAGAACTGGGCACACAATGAATTATTCGATTATTTGGACCGCTACCTCTCCATTGAGAAGCAAATCTATTATGGGATGATCGAGGATCCGGATATCCCGGTGAGTAAAAGCGCACTTTTTGGAAGAAATCCTGTAATTGCATTTGAGAATGTATATGGCATGTTCAATATGTGGGAACTGCACCGAAAAAGCTTTGGAGATGTATGGACACGTTGCGACACAACAGATATTTATAGCAATAAGTGCAGCACTGAAGTGCCTGGTCCTGAATGGTCTGAGGATTTCCCAGATTCAATAAGCATCACTGCAAATTCGACTGGTGCAATTAAGATGTCGGACTATGTAAGCGATGCTGAGACAGCATTTGATGACCTGGTTTTCACCATTTCAACCATCGACTCGCTCGATGTTGAATGGCTGGACGATACGCTGGTATTTTCAACAGTTTCCACAGGGTTTAATTATGCAGGAATGGTCTATATTGAAGTCGGAAATCAGAACAGTGGTGTCTCTGTCGACTCAGTATGGGTGACGATTGGCAGCATTGTTGGTGTGGAGGATCGAATGGGCTCTATGGATGGATATCAACTGGAACAGAATTTCCCGAATCCCTTCAGTCAGACCACAATGATCACTTACCGGCTGGAGGAGCCTGCAGAGATCGAACTGGCTGTTTACAATCTGTTGGGACAAAAAGTAGCCACCCTGACCGATGCTCCTGGAATGGCCGGCAGACACACGGTTGAATTTGATGCATCCGCTTTGGCGCCCGGAGTATATTTCTATAGATTGAAAGCGGGTGATTTAATGATGATCAAGAAAATGCTTGTAGGCAAATCAGGTATAAACTATTAAAATGATACAAATAATGCTATCCTCTGTTCTTAGAAAAAGTAGATTCCAGATCTTGATTCTTATTGCGGTGTTTTCATTATCAGCCAACGCACAGGATAAAACCAAATGGGCCAACGGATTTTCTGACGATTCCACTTTTTTCCCAATCGCTGTCTGGTTGCAAAATCCATCACTTGCCGGACAGTACCTCAGCACCGGTGTGAACCTGCAGATCGGGCTTTGGAAAGGACCCACCGAACGTCAGCTTGCGGAATTAAAATCGGCCGGACTTCCTGTGATATGTAATCAGAATGATGTGGGCCTTACCAGCGCAAACAGAGATATTATCGCTGGCTGGTTACAGCATCCGGATGAACCGGATAATGCCCAAAGATTACCAGAGGGAGGCTATGGCCCCTGCGTTCCTACCGATACCATGATCAGCCGATACAATGCAATGCGCAGTGCAGATACCACCCGCCCGGTTTTTATTTCACTTGGACAAGGAACCGCTTATACAGATTTTCCTGGGCGCGGCACCTGTGCCAGTGCCACCTGGATGTATGAAGATTATATGAAGGCAGCAGATATTGTCACCTTTGATATTTATCCGGTTACCAGCAAGTATGAAATGGTTCAGGGCAATTTGTGGTATGTTCCACAGGGGGTAGATAACCTGCGCAACTGGGGGAATGATTCAAAACCGATCTGGGCATGGATAGAGAGTACCCATATTAAGTCGCCCGATACACTTAAACCCACAACCCATGATGTTAGAACTGAGGTGTGGATGGCTTTGATCCATGGAGCGAAGGGTTTCGGATATTTCTGTCACGAGTGGGTTCCGGAATTCAACGAACATGCCTGGCTGGATGATCCGGAGATGAAAGCAGCCATCACCAGCATCAATGCACAGGTTACCGGACTGGCGCCCGTTCTTAACTCACCCACGCTGGAAACCGGTGTTTCACGCGATCTTGACGATATTTATGGGATCGGTATAGATATGATGGTCAAGCATTTGGGCGATACGCTCTATATTCTTACAGCAGGGATGGAGGACTTTGGCAGCAATGGAGCAACCTTTACTATTCATGCTGATACAGATATTGTCTCCAATGTGATCGTGATCGGGGAAGAGAGGGAAATTGAGTTAACAAATAATTCATTTCACGATCTGTTTGATGGCTATGCCGTCCATCTGTATAAAATCGGGGGTGTGAGTAAGGAGGATCTGGTGACCGGTATAGAGGATCACCCGTCTTATGCGGACAACGGGATTAAAATTGACCAGAATTACCCCAATCCATTTACCAATAAGACCATTATTGGTTATGAGCTGGGAGAAGTTGCAGAGATCGAACTGAGCGTTTACAATTCATCGGGACAAATCGTCACTATTTTGGTCGATGAATTGCAAATGCCCGGTTGTCACACCGTTGAATTTGATGCGTCCGGGTTGCATTCAGGACTCTACTTCTATCGTTTGAAGGCTGGTGACCAGGTGGTGTCAGGGGAGATGTCGTTAATCAAATAATACATTAAGAAAGGGAGATACAATATGAAAGTGACAAGATTTAATCACGGTTTTTTTTATGCATTGATCCTTTTCATTCTCTTTTCCCTCGCGGCAAATGGCCAGGATAAGAAACGGTGGTCCAACGGTATGTCCGACGACCCATCTTACTTCCCACTTGCAGTATGGCTCCAGGAACCATCCAATGCCACAAGATACCAGGAGGTGGGAATCAACCTCTACTATGGCTTGTGGAAAGGTCCCACGAAAGCGCAAATTACCCAGTTGGAGCAAGCGGGGATGCCGGTCATCTGCGAATTGAACGATTATGCGGAAAAGCACCTGGATAAAAAGGTGTTTGTTGGATGGCATGCCATGCCTGATGAGCCTGATAATGCACAGCCGGACGGAGAGGGAGGGTATGGTCCCTGTGTAGATCCGGAAATCATAAAAGATAATTACAACAAAACAAAGGTGATCGATCCAACCCGACCGGTGTTTCTTGGTTTAGGGGTTGGGATTGCCTATCCACCTGCACGGCTGAGAGGAAGTGAGTGTGCAGGAGATACATTAAAGTATTACCAGTATACCAAAGGGGCCGATGTGGTCCATTATGATATCTATCCCGTGGCGGGCCCGCCGACAATGCGTGCTAAGAACCAGTTAAGGTATGTGGCCATGGGTATTGATAACCTACGCCGTTATTCAAACTATGAGAAGCCTGTCTGGATGGCGATGGAGACAGCACGCATCAGGGAGCATGGAAGTGTTCCTCAGCCATACCAGGTTGAAGCAGAGATATGGATGGTGATTATTCACGGGGCAAAGGGGATTGTCTATTTTCCGTACCGGATGTTCCCTGATCGGAGTGCAACCGGACTGCTTGAGGATGAAAAGATGAAGGAGGCCATCACAATAACGAACTCCAGGATCAAAGAGCTGGCCCCGGTCATCAACTCACCAAACATTAAGGGGGTAGTAACCTACAGGGAAAAATGGTTCGATCAGACGATCGATATCATGGTAAAATATTATGACGGAGCATATTACATCTTTGCGGTTGAGATGTATGGTGAACGGTTTGATGCAAAATTTGAGGTTGATGAATCCATTGTGAAGGGAAAGCGCGTGGAAGTGCTCTATGAAGACCGGGATATTGAATTATCAGATGGAGTATTCTCTGATAGCTTCACCCAGAAGGGTGGTTACACTTACCACATCTATAAAATTGACCAATAATGAATAGAATTTGCAGCAAATATTGTCTCTTCCTGCTGGTTGTTCTGGTGGGTTTCGGACTGACAGGGTGCAATAAGGATCAAACCAACAATTCTGACCTGTATAATGGATTTTTAAATCCGCCCAATGAAGCAAAACCCTCTGTCTATTATGCCCTGCTCAACGGTTACCTGAACCGGGAATTCGCCCAGCAGGAGTTGGAAGCATATGCTGAAAAAGGTGTCGGGGGACTGCTGGTTTTTGACATGGGAATTATCGGAAATGAGGAGTTTTTTCCGCCTGCAGGTCCTCAGTTTATGAGTGATGAGTGGCTGGATAACTTCAGCTTCATTGTTGAGAAAGCAAATGAGCTGGGAATGAGTGTGGAGCTTGCAGCCTGCAGCAGCTGGGATATGGGCGGATCGTGGGTGGAACCGGAAGAGGCGGTTCTGGCTCTCTATCAAAACAACCTCACTGTCAGGGGCCCTCAGAAACTACAAATTGCACTTGAATACCCTGAACTTCCAGAAACTGCTATTCTTGATGAAAGAGGAAAACCGGTTATATCAGAAGAGGTGGCTCTGCTGGCCATTCCTGTGAAAAAGCGCCAGCAGGCCTATGAATTTGTCTATAAGCTGGGCCAGGATAGAGTGCACACCCTGAGCCATGTGGTGCTCACCAACTGCAGAAACGGAAACAGTGAGATTGCAGGGGGAAAAGCGCTGTATACAAAAGGTTTTGCCGTTGAGGTGAGTGAAACGGACCACAAGGATGCCAGTTTCAAAGTAGCCTATAAGGGGGAGATGCAGCCAAATATTGAAAAGCAAAAGTTCCTTCTTCCTGATAATACACGGGCCAGGTTTGTGAGACTGAAGATCTATGACGGCTATAATAGGGAATCGGACTTTGTACAGTTGGCAGAGTTTCAGGTGTACAACAGGGAGGGAGAGGATGTGATCTACCGTCCCTACAACAACCGCTTTGACGGTGGCATGGAGATCCGTTTCAATTCTCAGCTTGGCAGCGAAAGCAACTGGCGGGCAAAGAACCTGAACGATGGTGTTTTTGAAGGTGATGCGGGAAGCTGGATCTCAAACGGAAAACCACCGGTCCTTATCGAAACTGTGGAAGATATCCGGGTGATCTCCGACAGGCTCAATGATGATGGCGTTCTGGAATGGGATCTGCCCGAAGGAGAGTGGGAGATTATCCGCTATGTGATGACCAATACCGGAGAACGGTTAAAAATACCAAACCCTGCATCTGACGGAAATGCCACTGACCATCTATCTGCGAAGGCTACAGAGAACCACATCAACTACATGACCGGGCGATTGGAGAAGAGGTTTGGAGATCTGAACAGATCGTCAATCAGCAACTTTTATCTTCCAAGTTACGAGGTGCGGGGCCTGCTTTGGACCTACGATCTGCCTGAGAAATTCAGGGGTTACAGGAACTACGATTTGATCAGATTCCTGCCGGCGCTTAATGGTTATGTGATTGAGAGCGAGGAAATTACATCTCGTTTCTTATACGACTTCCAAAAAACGATGGGTGACCTGTTAATCGATGCCTTCTACATTACCGCAAATGAAACTGCAAAAGAGCAGGGAATGGCAATTAAGGCCGAATCTGCAGGTCCCGGTCCTCCGATTCACCTGGTACCGGTTGAAGCTTTAAGGGCCCTTAACTCAATAGATGAGATGCAGGGAGAATTCTGGCCCTGGCGTGAGCATTGGGATGGGCTCTGGGTTGTAAAGGAGACTGCATCGGCAGCGCATATTTACGGTGGGAAAACGGTACATATGGAAGCATTTACCGGCTTCCGTCACTGGATGGACGGACCTGTGGATCTGAAACCTTCGGCCGACAGGGCTTTCTGTGAGGGGATGAATCATGTGGTGTGGCATATGGCAGAGCATACTCCGCCTGAGGCAGGAAAACCGGGATGGGTTTATCACGCCGGCAGCCACTTCAATGTAAACCTGGTGTGGTGGGATCAGATGAAACCATGGATCGATTATCTGGCACGCTCCTCTTACCTGCTTCAGCAAGGGTTGTTTGTGGGTGATGTGGTTTACTATTATGGGGATAAAGGCGCCAACTTTATCCCCCCGAAACAGACAAACAAAACACTCGGTTTTGGCTTCGATTACGATGTAACCAACCTTGAGGTAATGCTTTCAAGAATGTCTGTAAAAGATGGTAAAATTGTTTTACCTGACGGCATGAGCTACGAAGTGCTGGTGCTTCCAGACCAGGATGACATCTCACTAACTGCTTTGGATCGGGTTAAGCAGCTTGTGTCAGAAGGAGTTACAGCTATTGGGTCAAGGCCATCCAAATCAACTGGATTACTAAATCATGAAGCAAATGATCTGGCGGTTCAAAACCTGGCTGATGAATTATGGGGTGATATTGATGGAGATAAGATCAAAGAGAACAGGATTGGCAAAGGAAAAATTGTATTTGGAAAAACCATCAGCGAAGTACTTGCAGAAAAGGGAATTGTGCCTGATTTTCAATTTGAAAGTTACGATGAGCAAACGGAATTGGATTTTATTCACCGCCGTACTGCCGGCGAAGAGATCTACTTTGTAAGAAACAAAAGAGACGAAGCTGCATCTTTCAAAGCTACTTTCAGGGTGAAAGGAAAACAGCCCCAATTCTGGTTGCCGGAAACAGGTGAAAGAGTTTCTGTACTCCCTTATGAGGAGACTGAAAACGGGACCTCAATTGATATGGACCTGGAGAGATATGGTTCCCTGTTTGTTGTTTTCACCGATGTTAAAACCAACCACGTTAAGGTTGTTAAAGGCAACGTTACTGTTTTAGCTGTAAACGAAAAATCTATAACAGTTAAAGCTTTCAGTAATGAAAAGATCAGTGTGGTTACAGCTGATGATCAAACCATTGAAACAACAGTAGCCAATGTACCTGCTGCTGACCAGGTGACAGGTGAATGGACAATCGAATTTGTGAACAAAGGCTGGGGAGCTCCTGAATCAGTGATGACTACTGAGTTGAAATCTCTGTCTGAATTTGACGACAAAGGAATTAACTACTATTCAGGAATCTCCAGTTATACCAATACAGTAACTGTTGAAGCGGAGAAACTTGTTGAAGGAAACAGAGTCTATCTTGACCTGGGCGATTTGTGGTTAACCGGTGATGTGTCTGTGAATGGTGCTTTTGTTGGTAATCTGTGGAAAGCACCATACGTAATTGAAATTACCAACCAGGTGAAGCAGGGGGAGAACAGGATTCAGGTTGACATCGCCAATACATGGTCGAACAGGCTTATTGGTGATGCCCGGAATCCGGATGACAGGCAATACTGCAAAACCAATATCGATGGCAACGAAACCACTGAAGCTGATCCGTGGAACGAAATTGAACTGCGTAGGTCAGGTCTGTTCGGACCTGTTCAATTGTATTATTCAGCACAATCCGAGATTTTAATAAAATGAGCACAACAGAAAAACGAAGTAGCAATATCATTCCTCTTGCAATTCTTGGAGTGATGTTTTTTGTGATTGGATTTGGTGTAGGGATTAGCGGGTTTCTTATCCCAGCATTAAAATCAGTTTTTAGTTTATCAACAGGACAATCCTATTTGGTCACAACAGCCATATTCTCTGCTTTTGTGATCTTTGGAGAGCCATCAGGTCGCGTAGTCAAAAGGATCGGGTATAAACGCTCTATGATGTTCGCATTCTTTATTATGGCTTTGGGTATGGTGATGTTTGTCCCTTCTGCAAATCTCGAAAGTTTTCCGGTTTTCTTATTGGCACTCTTTGTGGGTGGAATTGGAAATACACTTTTACAAACTGCAGTTAACCCTTATGTGACATTATTAGGTCCTGTTGAAGGTACTGTTAAACGCATGAGTTTTATGGGAATAATGAATAAGGGCGCCTGGTGGATTGCTCCTTTGTTCCTGAGCATATTTATTGACTTGCAGGATGTGAATGTTTCTGATATTGTATTTCCCTTTTATATTGTAACAGCTATTTTGTTGGTTCTCGGGGTATTCATTTATTATTCTCCTCTGCCGGAGGTAAAAGCTGAAGGAGAAGATGAGGAGGAAGCTGAAGAAGAGAGATCAGGTTATGCTACCGGGAAAACAAGCATTATGCAATTCCCGCATTTGTTACTGGGTGCGTTGGCAATATTCTTTTATGTAGGAGTTGAAACGCTTCCCATGTTATCAATCATTGATTTTGCAAGAGCATCATTCGGAGAGGTTCCGGGCCTGGCAGGGTATGCAAAATATGTGAGCCTGGGATTGATCTCGGGGTATATTTTCGGTGCCATAGCTGTACCTCGCTATATCTCACAAACAAAAACGCTGCTTCTTTTCTCATTAATTGGTATAGGTTCAACATTGGTGCTGGTTTTATCTCCTGTTAAATATGCATTTTATGCATTGTTACTGGTGAGCTTTGCCAATTCATTGTTGTGGCCTTCAATTTGGCCCCTGGCTATTGCCGAATTAGGGAAGTTCACCAAAAAAGGAGCATCAATGCTTGTCATGGGTATTTCCGGAGCTGCTGTCATACCAGTAATATATGGCTTCCTGGTGGATGGTTTGAAAGGGACCGCAGAGACCGCCACTGTTGGAAATTATCAATCGGCCTACTGGATCTTGCTGCCATGCTATATGTTCATATTGTATTATGGATTGCACGGACATAAAATCAGAATAAAGTGAGATTCACAAAGAGTAATGAATCAGAGCTATAAACTCATTTAGTAAGAAAATATTAAAACAGATTTAGTATGGAACCAAGAGAACGTATGAAAAAAGCGATGAACATGGAAAAACCGGACCGCGTACCGGTAATGAGCCAGTTTAGTATCGGTTTTATGAACCAGCAGCTTAAAGAGGCAGGCATTACACCCATGGAATTGTGGTTGGATGTGGATAAGTATGCCGAGGCACTTCTATGGCTGCGTGACCGTTTTGATTTTGACGGTATCCTGGTTGGCATTCATGGACATGATTTTAAGTGGCGTGAAAAAATCGTAAAGATGGAGATGGTTGACGGAATTGAAAGGGCCACCTTTAAGGACCGCATCGAAACTTATGTGGATGATGATTTGCCGGTGGGCCATTTTTTTGAATCCCGGGAAAAAATGCTGGAAGATGTCAATCCCGATGATATTCCGGAAAAATTGGATTACATCGCAGCATCGAAGGGGTGTTATGTCTTTATAGATGATGCAGATCCATACAGGATCTTTGATATTCTTGAAGAGAAGACCGGCGGAAAATACTCTCTGCATGGGGAAGTCTGTTCCCCGCTCGATTATCTGCTCGATCTGCTGGGCTATGAAAACGGACTGGTAGCCATGATCACCGCGCCCGAAAAGGTGACGAAAATCCTGGAAAAATTCACAGTCGGCGTAGTGAAAATGACAACGGGACTGGCTGCTCACCCAAGTGTGGATGCCATAAAAATTTCATCCCCGTTTGCCGGAATGGGTTTTATCTCACCTGAATTTTACCGGCAGTTTGAATTGCCCTATCTAACACAGGTGAGCGATGCCATAAAAGCACAGGGAATACCTGGTTATGTGCATACCTGCGGCCATATCAACGACCGGTTGGAGATCATGGCCGAATCGGGGATTACCGGACTGGAATGTCTGGATCCGCCACCCATTGGTGATGTGGAACTGGACGATGCCTTTAACCGCGTTGGTGACAACATGTTTATAAAGGGCAATATCGATTCGGTCAATACACTGTTGAACGGTACAGAATTAACGATCCGTGAAGATGTGGTGAAGCGTCTTCAGATCGGGATGCAAAACAGAGGTTTTATACTGAGCACCGCCTGTTCCATTTCTCCGAAAGTTCCGAAGGAGAGGATTCAGATCCTGGCGAAGCTGGCTCAAGAGTTTGGAGATTACAATTAACCATAATAAGATGGAAAAGAGAAAGCCAATTCCCCTATAGAGAGATGAATTTTCTGCTTTTATGAAACGCTCAAAGCTTTTAAATATGGTAGTGTTGGCTGTTGCTGCCATTCTGATACTAAGTATGACCAATGGTTGTGCCCATACCGCCCGGAACAGGCCAAACGTAATTTTTATCTTTACTGAC
>JBDLIX010000002.1:0-113864 GCA_039714655.1 Bacteroidota bacterium | reverse complement strand
AAATCTGGCTTTAAACTATTAAATTGGGCATATGCTTTTCACAAAAATACAGAAGCCCGCTCCAGGTAAACACCTGGTTCAACGATCCCAATTATACAATAAGCTGAACGAAGGATTAAACCGGAAATTGATTCTCATTTCAGCACCGGCGGGTTTTGGGAAAACCACAGTGCTCAGTGAGTGGATCCGTCACAATAACATCCCTGCCGCCTGGTTCTCCATTGATAGCCTCAACAACGATACAGATGATTTCCTGGGGTATGTCATTATGGCCATACAAAGCCTGTTCAAGGAGCTGGGCAATAGTGCACTTGAGTTGCTCAAATCTCCCGGCCACCCCAGCTTTGACTCAATCATCACCTTGTTGATCAATGATATCAGCACCCTTGATAAAGAGTTTCTGTTGGTACTTGATGATCTATACATGATAGATAATTCTGAAATTAATTCACTGCTTGGTTATCTGCTGGATCATATGCCCGCTCATATGCATATGGTTATTTCATCCCGTTCTGATCCGTTGGTGCAGCTGGCAAGATTAAGAAGTCAACAGCAGCTTGTGGAGATCCGCTCTTCAGATCTCAGTTTTTCGGCCTATGAGATTTCCGTGCTGTACAACAAGAAATTTGGCCTGAAACTCTCGGGTGAAGATGCCAGTTCACTTGAAAGCAAAACGGAAGGATGGGTAGCCGGGCTGCAACTGGCGGCTCTCTCCATGCAAGGATTGAAAGATGCTTCAGCATTCATAGAATCGTTCACCGGCAACAACCGCTATATTATGGACTACCTCATAGAAGAGGTATTGAAGATCCAACCAGACGGTATCAGGCGCTTCCTGCTGGAAACATCCATATTAAAACAGATGTCAGCGCCTCTGGCAAATGCGCTTGCGAACAGGAACGACAGTCAGGCCTTGCTTGAGGAGCTGGAAAATAATAATATGTTCGTAATTCCTCTGGATACCGAACGGAACTGGTACAGGTATCACCACCTGTTTGCCGCTTTATTAAAACAAAAACTCCAGGCAGAAGACTCCCCGGCAACGACCACAGAACTGCATAACCGGGCAAGCAAATGGTTTGAACAAAACCGCATGTTTGAACTTGCCATCGAGCATGTCCTGGAAATCAAGAATTACGAAAGAGCCATTCAGATCCTCGGGGAGAATGCAGAATCGCTTTGGCGGAACGGGCACCATACCGCCCTGTTAAATTATGGTGAGCTTCTACCGGATGATATCATTCAACAGGATCCACATTTCTGCTTATACTATTCCTGGATTTTGATCGGATCCGGTCATCATCAAAAGGCCGGGCCTTTCCTGACAGGTGCGTCAGAAATTTGTGAAAGTATCGTCCGTGAGAAAGAGTCTGCTTTAATTGATGCTGCCGAATACCGGGAACTGTCAGCGAAAATTTCCGTTGCCATGGCATACATGCACTCCTTCGGAATGGATCCGGGAAGGATGCTTGAATCTTCTCAGGATGCCCTGGACCACCTGGATGAAGAGGATCCGTTGTGGCAGGGATGGGGATGGTATACTTATGGGATGGCCTGCTTTGCAACGGGAGATATTCAGCAGAGTTTTGAGGCATACCAGAAGGCTTTCGAATTCGGAAAAAAGTCCGGTAATATCTATCTCATATCGACCATCTCCCTGAGGATGGCTGACACTGAACAGCAGTTGGGACATTACCGGTCTGCCTTTGACAAATGCGTTGGCTTTATTGAACTGATGAAGCAAAAGGGCTATCTTGAGATCACAAAAACAGATTGGTCATATGCCGGCTTGTATACAATACTTGCAGCCACACAGCATATGTGGGCTGATATTGATGAAGCCTATGATAATGTTAAGATAGCCTATGCCCTCAGCCAGAGAGGGAAAGATATCATTCTTGAAGTATCTGTGCTCATACTCTACTCACTTGTTCAGCATGAACGGGGAGACCGGACCGGGTCTGAAAAGAAAATTGATGAAGCTGAGGAAATCATCCGGACCCACAGCGTCCATCCCTTTATAACCTACGCTATGGTGGCATGGAAAGCAGCCAGGTTCATCGAATTGAACGAGATGGATAAGGCAGAGTCTGTATTCAAAGAATATGAAATAGGTATGGGTAGAGAGATCTCTCATACCAATGAAACGGCATACATGGTACTGGTCCGATATATGTTAGTACAGCATAAGCTGGATGAAGCTGAATCGGTACTGTCAGAACTGAATACCATTGTTACTGCAGGCAAGCGCATCGAAAGACTGATCGATCTTAAGATCTCATATGCCATCTTGCAAGACCTGAAAGGATCTCATGAGGATGCGATTTCTGAACTAATGGAAGCAATGAAGCTTGCATCAGATGAATATTTACTCGCCTTCTTCGTCGTAAGCCTGGAGTATATCCGTGATTTGCTGGAAGAAGCGTTTAAGATATTGGCTACCTCCCGCACAGAGATCCCGGATAAGTTTGTAAAAAGGCTCAAACGCGTTATAGAGAAAAAAAGGAAAATACAATCCACTCATAAAGATTTTGAGTTAAGTGCCCGTGAAATGGACACGCTTATACTCATCGCCGAAGAGCTATCCAACCAGGAGATCGCCAATAAATTATTCATTTCCCTGAATACAGCTAAAACACACGTAAGAAACATCCTGCTTAAGCTGGAAGTGGATAGCAGGACGCATGCAACCGTAAAAGCCAAAGACCTTGGCATAATATAGCTAATCACCTTCCGCCAAAAAAGTGTACTCATCCTTGTAAAATCATCCTCAGGGATGATTTTTTTTTGATGGATGATCCTGAATTTTGAATCAGGAATCATCATCAACACATCATGCAGGGAAAAACGCAAATAAGAGTGAAAGGGCTTTTAGACAACACATGGAAAGCCAGGTTCGATGGGATGGAAATCAGCCATAAAGGAAATGACACCATTCTTCTGGTAAACATCAAAGATGAAGCCTTTCTGCACGGGATCTTAAACCTGATAAGGGATCTGAACCTGACACTTATATCTATAAATCCATCCAACAACAAATATCTGTAATCATGAAAAAAAATGAAATCATCACGCTGATCATGGCCCTCAGCACAACCCTGGCTTTCAGTCAGGATCTAACCCAGACTGTCAGAGGAACCATCTGTGATACGGACAACCAGCAGCCGCTTACCGCTGCTGAAGTACTAATTCTCGGCACCAATCCCCTCGTAGGTACCATCACCGACGAAAACGGGAAATTCAGGCTGGAGCATGTACCTGTGGGCCGCATTACCCTCCAGCTGTTTTACCTGGGCTATGAAGACCGGATCATCCCCAATATCGAGGTAAATTCCGGCAAAGAGGTAGTTCTGGATCTACATATACAGGAATCAGCAGTTCAAATGGAAGAGGTTGTGGTGAAGGCCTATAAAAACAAGGGGCAGGCACTCAACGACATGTCCCTGGTCAGCAGCCGCTCCATTTCACCGGAGGAAACCAGGCGTTACGCCGGAGGTTTTACGGATCCTTCCCGATTATTGTCAAGTTTTGCAGGGGTCACAAGTACGCCCGATGGAGGTAACGACATCACAGTCAGGGGAAATTCACCCAAATATATCCAGTGGCGGGTTGACGGTGTGGAGATACCGAATCCCTACCATTTTGACGATCAAAACTCTTTGGGAGGTGAGGGACTCAGTGTACTGAATAATAATCTACTGGCCGCTTCAGACTTCTATACCGGGGCTTTTTCACCGGAATACGGAGATGTTTTATCCAGTGTTATGGACGTAAAACTCAGGACGGGAAATAATGAACATTTCGAATCCACGATCGGGGTGGGATTACTTGGAACAGACCTGACGCTGGAAGGGCCTTTTAAAAGAGGATACGGAGGCTCATACCTGGTAAACTACAGGTATTCCATTTCATCTTTGATCAGCGATCTTGGTCTTGTGGATGATTCGGGGATTGTGAAATTCCAGGATGCCACATTCAAAGTAGTACTGCCAACAAGAACAGCCGGAACATTTTCCCTTTTTGGTGTGGGTGGCCTCAGCATGTATTCCTTTGAAGATGTAACACCTGAAACTGCAGCTTTTCCTGACAACAAGACCAGGGACAGAGACCATCGCAAAGATTATGACAAAGGGACCTTCCTGGGAAATGTGGGATTGAACCACACGCGCTCTTTTCGGAACAACAGCTACCTGAAAACCTCTTTCTGCTATTCTGCCAGTGGTATTGATGACAAGGTGTATCAAAGTAACCCTGCAACCGAAAGAATATTAAGCTATAACAACAGCTTGCTGAGGTCCGCATATAGTGCAGCAGGAACATACCATCTCAAGTTGAATGCAAAAAACAAGATCAGGATAGGGGCAAAATATACACTGACGGACTATGACTTCAAACAGAGTATGCTCCAGGGGGATACAGCCCACATGTTTACAGTGGTCGATTTTAAGGAGCATGTTGGTTCTGCCAACGGCTTTGTAAGCTGGAAGCACAGGATCAATGACAAGATCACATTGGTATCCGGACTTCATTATTTCCATCTCCTCTTCAACAACACAGGTGCTCTTGAACCCCGGCTTGCATTGAACTGGAAGATCAATCCATCCAATTCTCTTCACGCCGGCTATGGCAAGCATAGCACCATGGAGAGTGTTCACAACTATTTTACCAGAATAGAAATGGAAGACGGTAGTGTAGCGGAACCCAATAAGGAGCTTGATCTGCTGAAAGCACACCATTTTGTGCTGGGGTATGAAAAACGGTTTTCCAAGAACCTGATGGCAAAGGCAGAACTCTATTACCAGCACCTGTATGATCTGCCGGTTGAGAACAACGACACCAGTTACTATGCCACCATCAACGAAGGCATCGATTTCAAATACGTGGACCTGGTCAATAAGGGAACAGGTAAAAACTACGGTGTGGAACTGACCCTTGAGCGCTTTTTCGCTGACAAATACTACTTTATGATCAATGCATCATTGTTCAATTCGACCTATAAATCCCTGGAGAATATAGAAAGGAATACCGCATTTAATAACCACTACCTTGTCAATGTCCTTGCCGGCAAGGAATTTGAAAACCTGGGCAGGAAGGACAACCAGACCCTGGCGATCAACACCAGGCTTTTCTTCGGGGGGGGTAAAAAGATCATCCCACTGCTAAGGGATTCCGGTGGCAACCTGGATGTTGATCCCGAAAACAACAGGTACTGGGACTACCAGAAAGCCTATGATACAAAGCTTGATGACATTCTCCAGCTGAATCTGTCGGTCAGTTACAAGTTCAACAGGCCCAGGGCCACACATGAGATATTCATTGACCTGATGAATGTGACCAACAACCAGGGAAGGATTTCTGAGTATTACGATGAGAGTCAGCCCGGTTCCATTGGTTATATCACCCAGTTTTCCTTCTTCCCGATCCTGATGTACAGGGTATATTTTTAATCATCTGAAACTTACCATCATGAAAACAATAGAGAAGTTGCTGGAGCATTTCTGGTTTTACAATTGAGTTCAATAATGGTATTGCATCTCCTTATTAGAAATGTTATCTATTTTGCGAAATCCCTACCATCTTCCGTTTTGATTCGAATCTTTCTTTCATTGAGTCCCACCTCTGATACTGTTCCAGTTTAGATTCATCCGGGTCTTTTTTACCGAGTAACCAGTATTCAAACCAGTCGAAATTCTTTTCCATCGAGGCCATTCGATGTTTCGGCTGAAGAAAAGAATGGGGTTCATCCGGATAGAAGATCAATTCAACCGGAACCTGCTGTTTTTTCAACGCTGTATAGAATTCCAATCCATAGATTCGTTTTGCGTACTCCATCAGCACCGGAGCCTGAACCTTATCCGCGTTGAAAGCCGGGGCAATTAACTGGTACTGTTCAAATGCATCATAAAACAATGGTCCTCCGTAAACTCCATCAACGTTATACTGATAACCAGCTGTACTCATCCAGTATCTTCCCGGATTGTACAGACCGCCATCGGTTGAAGAGGCACATTCAAATAAATTGGTATGCGTTATGGTATAATCGGTTAAAAAACTTCCGTATGACAGTCCCATGATGCCCTTTTTATGAATATCGATAATTCCCATATCATCCACAATTTCCACGGCTTTTTCAATACTCCTTAAAGGATTATAGATCTTGTTTACTAAAGCGGCTCTCTGACCTTTAAGGTCCTTACCTGTATAATAGGGATAATTCATCATTAGCACCACATAATCGTTTGCCGCATAGTATTGAACAGGATAGCTGGTGATCCATTGGGCATCTGCGATAAATTCGCCACTGAATCCGTATAACATCAACAGGAAAGGATACTTTTCCCCTTTCTCCATATTGATAGGCTTTATCAGGAAACCATTGGTTGTTTGTCCATATTCATTTTCCCACGATATGTCTTCCACCTGGCCCCTGAGGATATGTTTAAATTCCGGATTAAGTTCAGTCTGTATGGATAATGACTTATCCTCTAAACTACTCACAGCTATTTCCGGTGGTGTATTGGGATTTTGACAGATACAGGAACAATATTGGCCTTTTTGATCGAAGGCAAAATCAGAAATGTGATCATTGGTCTCAAATACTTTCTGCAGCATACCATCTGATAATGATACCTGGTAGAGCGCTGATCGCTGGCGATTATCCATCACTAAGAATACTTTGCGCTCTTCTGATGGCCACCATATTTTTGAGGAGGATGGAATACTGGTATCTTTCAATATTTCTGTTTTTTCTCTGGTATTCATATCCAGTGTAAACAGTGAATAGGATCCATATTTATTCCTTTTTTTACCCAAAGCTCTGGATGTGAAGACGAGATACCGGTCGTCTGGTGACCATATTGGATTTCGGTCATAAGAGGTTGTCGTGACAATAGGAACGATTTCTTTCTTTGCAAAATCGTAGATACCGATATCTCTTTGATAACGGTCCTCTGCTTTATTTGAAGGATAGTATTCTAAAGCGATGTACTCGTCAGAATGCGACCAGGAAAAAGCTGATATGGATGTTTCCTGGGTCCATATTTTTTCCTGAGAATTGCTCTTTTTGTCAAATATCCATAGTTCGTAAGGTTTGCTGATCCAATTTCTTTTGACAATATTGAGAAAATCATAATGGTCTCTGTATAGTATGCCCTTATCAGCTTCCTGTTGAATTTCTTCTTCTGTAACGGAGGCCTGGGAAAGAAATGCAATCTTCTTTCCATGGGTTGAGTATTCATATTTTGAGATGGATTGCAGATGCGTAAACAGGAGATCGGTTCTATTTGTATCGATATTACGGATCCATATTTGATTGACGCCTTTGCTGCTTGACAGGTAGGTTAATGAAGAACCGTCGGGTGTCCATCTTAGATTCGAAATATCCTTGAATTCTGCATATTTTTTTGGAATATGACCGGAATTCACATCCTGTATATAGAGCGCATAATAGTACCGGTTTTCGTCAATACTGGCTTGTTTAACTATGATGGCAACTTTCTTACCATCCGGAGAGATCTGCTGCTCCTCTATTTCTCTTCGCAGAACGATGTCCTGTAGCGTAATAGTACGAACCGACTGTTCTGATGAAGAGATTTCAATGTGTGATTCATCTGATGCCTTATTTGCACAGGACAGAAACAGGCCACTAAGAATCATTACTGCAAAAACCACAGATAGTCTGTTGTTTTTAATCTGGTTATTTCGTTTCATTTTCATTTTAGGCGGCCAAAAATAACCATTGTTATGATCATATCAAAGTTGACTTTTGCGCTGCTTGTTGCAGAACCATAATTTATTGCCGCCAATCTCAAAGATGATGCCAACTGGACTTTCTCAGTCTACAACCTGTACAGTCGCAGGAATCCTTACTACTACTATTACCTGGAAAAACAACTTTGATAAATCACTGTATAAGCTTGCAATATTTGATCATATTGCGATATTTGCCCAGCCAAACATGCATGACCATCGTCAGATACGGTGGATTTCTAAATTGAACTTAAATTGAGATGATTTGAGAAAAACTATAATTTCATGGATCATACTTTTTGCTTGTAACCTGATGTGGTCACTTCAGTTTACAAGCATCAAGCTGACACAAGATCAGATGGGTCCGTTTTTCACGGTTTGGGGTCCCATGCTTATAGCTACTTTGTTATTAGCTCCTTTTGCTTTGAGGGATTTTAAAAGCGATGGCAGGAAGTTAAAAGATATTCTTATTTTCGGACAACTGGCTTTGCTAGGGGCTTTTCCTGCACAGGTATTAGTAACCTGGGGTACACAGTACACACTTGCCAGTAATTCAGCCATTCTGTTTCTGAGCCTGCCCGTTATTACTGCGGTCTTTGCTTTTCTGATACTAAAAGAAAAGATGAATAGGGTACGCTGGATTAGTTTTATGATTGCCATTCTTGGTGTCATTCTTATCTCTACCGGTGATATAGGGCAGCTCAATTTCAGTTCAAAATATGCGCTTGGGAATATCCTGGTTTTTGTGGCCATCCTCAGTAATTCATATTTCAACGTGGGGATTAAAAAAATTGCCAGCAGGTATTCCGAAATGGAGATGGTGTTTTACACCTATATTGCTATACTCATCTTGCTTACACCGCTTGTATTATATTCCGAACATGATGTATTTGCAAGGATTCCAGAATTTACGGGGCAAACCTGGACGGGATTTACCTTGCTCACGCTCTTTCACAATTTCCTCTCAATGGTTCTTTTTTTTAAGGCCCTGAAGATTCTGGATGCAATGCAGGTGGCTTTGTCCAATTACCTCATTACATTCTTTGGCCTTCCGATTGCGGCCATATGGCTTAGTGAAACACTTAACATGCACTCTATTGTTGGAGGTGTCCTGGTTTTAGTTTCTACATTGATTATCACCATTGTTGACTACAAAATGCAACAAAAATAAGTCTTATTCAACTTCTGGAAAGAACGCATTCTCAATATGTTCGATCTCAACACCCCGGGAGGAGTAGACAACTGCTATCACATCGAACCGGGTAGGTCGCTTGCTGTTGTGATATCGAATGAAGGCTTCAGCTGCCAGAATAATGTTCCGTTGCTTTTTTGGGTGTACTACTTCGGAAGGAAGGTTTACCTGGTTCCCCACCCGGGATTTGACTTCCACAATGACCAGCTCTCCCTTATGGATCGCCACCAGGTCCAGCTCTTTTTTGCCTGATCGCCAGTTGCTCTTCCAGATGTAGTATCCCTTAGCTCTTAAATAGGCTGCCGCCAGCCTTTCGGCACCTCTGCCCGTATCCCATTGGTTCATCCGAGATTTCGCTTATATATTCATGTGACCAGTGGTGAAAGATCAGCGTGTCAATCCTCCGGACCTGTTGCCGGCCACACCATTTTATCACTATCTTTGTGCGATCTCAAATGAACTCACAATGACTACCAAAGCTTTTAAACGATACCTGATCACTTCTGCCTTACCCTATGCAAACGGTCCCATTCACCTGGGCCACCTTGCAGGGGTATATGTGCCTTCTGACATCTATGTACGGTACCTCCGTCAGCGGGACAGGGATGTAATCTCCGTCTGTGGATCTGACGAACATGGCGTGCCAATCACCCTGAAAGCCCGCAAGGAAGGAACCTCGCCCCAGGATGTGGTGGACAGGTATCACGAACTGAACAAAAAAGCATTTGAGGATTTTGGGATCACCTTCGACATCTATTCCCGTACCTCCAATAAGGTGCACCACGAAACAGCTTCTGAATTTTTTAAAACCCTTTATGATAAAGGTGTTTTCATAGAAAAAACATCGGAACAGTATTACGACGAAGAGGCATCTGCCTTCCTGGCCGACCGGTATATTACCGGAACCTGTCCCCACTGTGGCAATCCCTGTGCTTATGGTGACCAGTGTGAACAATGTGGCACTTCGCTCAGTCCATCCGACCTGATCAACCCGGTTTCGACCATCAGTGGAAGTAAACCCGTGTTGAAAGAGACACGACACTGGTACCTGCCGCTGGATCAGTTTGAACCCTGGCTTGAGCAATGGATCCTGAAGGAACATAAGGAGTGGAAACCCAATGTTTACGGACAGTGCAAATCGTGGCTCGACCAGGGACTTCATCCCAGGGCTGTGAGCCGTGACCTGGACTGGGGCATCCCGGTTCCGGTGGAAGGAGCCGACGGAAAGGTGCTCTATGTGTGGTTCGATGCGCCCATCGGCTATATCTCAGCTACCAAGGAGTTGACGCCTGACTGGGAAAAGTACTGGAAGGACAAAGAGACCCGGATGATCCACTTTATCGGCAAGGATAACATCGTTTTTCATTGCATTGTATTCCCCACAATGCTGAAGGCTGAAGGCAGTTATATCCTGCCTGACAATGTGCCCGCCAACGAATTCCTGAACCTGGAGAATGATAAGATCTCCACTTCCAGGAACTGGGCAGTATGGTTGCATGAATACCTGGAAGAGTTCCCGGGAAAACAGGATGTGTTGCGTTACGTGCTTTGCGCCAATGCCCCGGAGAGCAAAGACAATGATTTTACCTGGAAGGATTTTCAAAACCGCAACAACAATGAGCTGGTTGCCATTCTCGGCAATTTTGTGAACCGTGCCCTGGTACTGACCCACAAATATTTTGAAGGGGAGGTTCCGGAAATATCCCAACTGCTGAACAGTGATAAAGCAGTGCTGGAGGAGATTAAAACCATCGGCCGAAATGTGGAAAAAAGTCTAGAGCTGTTTCGTTTCAGGGAAGCTATCAAAACTGCCATGGACCTGGCCCGGTTGGGAAATAAATACCTGGCCGATACAGAACCATGGAAGCTCATAAAAACCGATCCGGAAAGGGTAAAGACCATTCTGAATATCTCCCTTCAGATCACTGCCAACCTCACCCTCCTGATGGATCCTTTCCTCCCTTTCTCAATGGAAAAATTGCGTGGTTTTATTCAGTTTAAGGAGGCCTCATGGGACCACATTGGATCCCCTGATCTGCTGGCACCCGGACATCTCCTGGCTAAAGCTTCTCTGCTTTTTGAGAAGATTGAAGATGAGCAGATCCAGGCACAACTTGACAAACTGATGAAGACCAAAGAGGAGAATGAAGAACCTGCAGCACTCTCTCCCCAGAAAGAGGAGATCACCTTTGACGATTTTACGCACATGGACCTTCGGACAGGGACGATCCTGGAAGCAGAAAAGGTGCCCAAAACAAAAAAGCTGATCAAAATGGAGGTTGATCTGGGCTTTGAAACACGAACCATTGTTTCGGGAATTGCAGAATACTACCAGCCTGATGGTTTACCCGGGAAAAAAGTGTGCGTTTTAGCCAATTTAGCCCCCAGGAAGATCAAAGGGATTGAGTCACAGGGCATGATTCTGCTTTCAGAAAATCCCGATGGTTCATTGCATTTTGTAGAGCCCTCTGCAGAAGCCCAGAACGGATCAGAGATTAACTGATCCTAATTGGACAACAGCCAGCAAGATTGCAGTCCCTGATCTGCTTTCACACGAGCCAGGGCCCGTTCTGCCTCATCTTTGGTAGCATAAGAGGCCACACTCACCCGGTACATGCGGTCCTCGGTGATCAACACCTCTGCTTGGTAACCCCTTGCTTTCAACTGATCCTGTAAATCACTGGCATACTGAAGGTGCTTAAAGCTCCCGGCCACAATAAAGTAGTTGTGTTTTTCAACGACGGGTTGAGGCTCCTCGGTGATCGTGGCTGCTTCAGCATTGGCATTTTCAATAATCTGCTCCTCCAGGTTTTGTTGATCTTCCGCAGCCTGATCATTTGTAATAGCTGGCTGTTCAGTTTCAATTTCTTCCGTACCTGTGACGACCGGCTCCTTTTGTTTTGGTTTCCGGATTGAATCCACCGGAATAAAGATAAGTGCAATCAGGAGCACAATCAATGCTCCGGCAACGTACCAGACAACCCTCCATCTGTTCAACTTCCGGGGTCTCTCTTCCGGAGGATGAAGTTCTGTCAACGGTTTGGAGGTTTTGGCCACAATCTTTTCAGCCTTTACTGCCTCCGGTTTTGTTTTAGTACCACTGGCAGAAGGCTTTTCTGAAGGCTCCTTTGCTGGTTTCTTAACTGCCGGAGCCTTCTTCTCTTTGACCGGTAGTTCTTCAAGTTCCAGCAGGTCCATGGATTCAAGACCATACTGATCTGGTTCAAGTACCCAGCCCGGATCCACATTAAAATATATCTTACCATCCTCATTCCTGGTGAAAGTCCCTGTCTCAGGAATGCCATATGATTCACCTTTGTCAAGCGCGAATTTTACTGCATCCACCAGTTCCAGGACCTGCTGTCCGGCTTCCTCAGCATCCATCTTTTCTCCGGATGCTGCAACGCTGGCAAGCAACCCGTCATCTTTGCTGTATCCTGTATCGAATTTGACCGATAATCCAGGAGGATCAATCCTGCCTCCTGAGGTGGGCATGCCTCCTCCTGTCTCTTTAATTTCCAGGTTTCCAAATCCAGGCAGAACAACCCGTTTCCGCTCATCCAGGAGTTTTTTGATATATTTTTCGACGATCATTTGTGCATAATAGACAGGTAAAAGTAATCAGTCAACCGAGGAATTCAAAACGAAGTTATCAACCCGTTTTTTTATTATCTTCGTACATTAGTCCCCCATGTAACCACCATGAACAAAGAAAATAAGAATTTTGCACTGATAGGTGTTGCCGGATACATTGCTGTCAGACATGTAAAGGCCATTAAGGATACAGGAAACAGTCTGGTGGCCTCACTGGACAGGTTCGATAGCGTGGGTTTCATGGACAGCTATTTCCCGGAAGCTGACTTCTTCACCGAATTCGAGCGTTTTGACCGACACATTGCCAAGCTGAACCGACAGGGAACCCAGGTGGAATATGTGAGTATCTGTTCGCCCAATTACCTTCACGATTCACACATCCGTTTTGCCCTACGAAACGGGGCAGATGCCATCTGCGAAAAACCACTGGTATTGAATCCCTGGAACATCGATGCACTGCAGGACTATGAAAAAGAGACTGGAGGGAAGGTTTGGAACATCCTGCAACTTCGTCACCACCAGGCCATCATTGATCTGAAAGAAAAGATTATAAACGGTCCGGCTGATAAGATTTACGACATTGACCTCTCCTACATCACCAGCCGGGGCAACTGGTACCACTACTCCTGGAAGGGAGATATAGAGAAGTCCGGAGGGGTAGCTACCAACATCGGTGTCCACTTCTTCGACATGCTCACCTGGCTATTCGGAGATGTGAAGGAGAACAGGGTCCATTTCCTGAAAGAGGACAAAGCTGCAGGATACCTCGAACTCGAGAGGGCCCGCGTTCGTTGGTTTCTAAGCATCAATTACAACGATATTCCGGAAGAGATCAAGTCAGCTGGACAACGCACCTTCCGTTCCATTACCATTGATGGGGAGGAGATTGAGTTCAGTGGTGGATTCACCGACCTGCATACGGTCTCTTATAAGAAAATCCTTGCAGGAAAGGGATATGGATTGGATGCCGCACGAAAATCAATTCAAACTGTATATAACATACGTAATACCGAGCCCGTTGGATTAAAGGGCGATTATCATCCAATTATCAAAAACATTGAGCATGATTTATAACGATTTATTGAACAAGAAGAAAAAGATGGCCATCATTGGCCTGGGTTATGTGGGGCTGCCCATCGCCCTTGAATTTGCAAGGAAAATCTCAGTCATTGGCTTTGATATCAAAGACGATCGTATTGAATTGATGAAGAATGGAATTGATCCAAGCAATGAATTATCGGCAGAAGATTTTGAAGGATGCGATATCCATTTCACTTCAGATTTGGATGAGCTCAAAGAGGCCTCTTTCTATATTGTTGCAGTACCTACCCCCATCGACGAGCATAAAAAACCTGACCTTACTCCGTTGCTGGCAGCCTCTAAAACTGTTGGGAAGGTACTATCGGAAGGTGATTATGTGGTGTATGAATCGACCGTTTATCCGGGTTGTACTGAAGAGGATTGTATTCCATTGTTGAGCAAAGTATCCGGATTAAATTTTATGGATCATTTCAAAGTGGGTTTTTCACCAGAACGGATCAATCCGGGTGACAGGGAACATACCCTCACACGCATTACCAAGGTCTCCTCGGGCTGTGATCCGGAATCTGCAGAAGAGATCGCAAAAACCTATGAGTTGGTTATCGAGGCCGGTGTTCACAGGGCCAGTTCCATTAAGGTAGCGGAAGCTGCAAAGATCATCGAAAATACACAGCGGGACATCAACATCGCTTTCATGAATGAGCTGTCGATGATCTTCAATAAAATGGGGATCAATACATACGAGGTACTTGAAGCGGCAGGCACCAAATGGAACTTCCTTAACTTTTTTCCCGGACTGGTAGGTGGACACTGCATTGGTGTGGACCCCTATTATCTTACATACAAATCGTCCAAATTCGGTCATCATGCCCAGATCATCACATCCGGACGTGGCATCAACGATGGAATGGGAGCTTATGTTGCCCGCCAGGTAACCCTGAAGCTCTCCTCTAAGTTTCCCAATCTGAAAGATTGCAAGGTGCTGGTGATGGGTGCCACTTTTAAGGAAAATGTAAGCGACATCCGAAACTCAAAGGTGGCCGATGTAATTACAGAACTGAAAGAGTTTGGTGTGGGGGTCGATGTGATTGATCCATATGCATCACCTGAAGAGATTCGTGAGGAGTATGATTTTGATCTGTCTGAATCCGTTGAGGGACCCTACCATGGAATCATTGTTGCAGTCAATCACAAGGAGTATACCCAATTGGATGAGGCCTATTTTCAGTCTATCTCACACCCTGGAGCAGTGTTTGCAGATCTGAAAGGGATTTTCAAAGGAAAGATATCTTCTCTCAATTACTGGAGCCTTTAATATAGACCTATATGCCCACAATACTAGTCACAGGAGGAACAGGATACATCGGATCCCATACAGTGGT
The DNA here is from genome assembly GCA_039714655.1 of Bacteroidota bacterium. Classification (GTDB taxonomy): domain Bacteria; phylum Bacteroidota; class Bacteroidia; order Bacteroidales. The sequence goes on along the minus strand of JBDLIX010000002.1, from coordinate 98,906 downwards.
TGAACTGCTAGAGGAGGGAATGGAGGTAGTCATTATCGACAACCTCTCCAATTCCAACCTGGAGGTGCTCAATGGGATCGAGGAAATCAGTGGAAAGAAACCCCATTTTGAGAAGGTGGACCTGAGGGACCGCTCTTCTACCTATGAGGTATTTGAAAAATACCCTGATATAGAGGCCATTATCCATTTCGCCGCATTCAAGGCAGTGGGAGAAAGTGTGAATGAACCTCTCTCCTACTATGAAAATAATCTGCTTTCATTGATCCACTTGCTGGAAGCCATGAAAAAGTTTGGCATTCCTAATGTGGTATTTTCCTCTTCCTGCACAGTGTATGGCGAACCAGACAGTTTGCCTGTAACCGAGGAAGCACCCATAAAGAAAGCTAATTCTCCTTACGGCAATACCAAGCAGATCTGTGAGGAAATTCTTCTGGATACCATAGAATCCTCCCCGGAATATGGGGTGATCTCATTGCGCTATTTCAATCCCATCGGGGCCCATCCATCGGCTAAAATAGGTGAGCTTCCCATTGGAATACCCAATAACCTGGTACCCTTTATCACCCAGACAGCCATTGGTATCAGAGAGCAGTTACGTGTGTTCGGAGATGACTACAATACCCCTGACGGTTCAGCCATCCGCGACTACATCAACGTAGTAGACCTGGCCCGGGCCCATGTAGTAGCCATCAGTCGATTGTTGGAGCAGAAGCAAAAGAGCTCTTTCGAAGCATTCAACCTTGGTACGGGTAATGGGATCTCAGTGTTGGAGACCATCCGGGCCTTTGAGAAGAGTACCGGCCAGAAAGTCAATTACCGGATTGTGGAACGTCGGGAAGGGGATGTGGAACAGGTGTATGCCGATACCACCTATGCAAACAAAGAGCTGGGCTGGAAAGCGAAAAAAGGGATCGAAGAGACCCTTCTGTCAGCCTGGAATTGGGAAAAGAATATTCGTTCAAAAACAACAACATGACAACACTGCTAATCACCGGCGGAGCAGGATTTATCGGTTCCCATGTTGTAAGAAAGATGGTACTGGGTCGCCCCGAGATCCAGGTGCTCAACCTGGATTCGCTCACCTACGCTGGAAACCTGGAAAATCTGACGGACATTGAGAATCGTTCCAATTATCAATTTGTCAAAGGAGATATTGTGGACGAAGCTGTCCTGGAGAAACTTTTTGAAACTTACCGCATTGATGGTGTGATTCACCTGGCAGCTGAGTCACATGTGGACCGCTCCATTGCCAATCCCATGGCCTTTATCAATACCAACATCGTGGGAACGGTTAACTTGCTTAACGCGTGTCGCAATTCATGGAAGGAGATGGAGGGCAAATTGTTCTACCATATTTCTACCGATGAGGTATATGGAAGCCTTGGGAGCGAAGGATTGTTTACCGAAGAGACTGCTTACGATCCACGAAGTCCCTATTCGGCTTCCAAAGCCAGTTCAGACCACCTTGTGAGGGCTTACCATCATACCTATGGAATTCCTGTGGTGCTTTCAAACTGTTCTAACAATTACGGGCCCAACCAATTCCCGGAGAAACTGATTCCCCTGGCCATAAACAATATCCTCCAAATGAAATCGATTCCCATCTATGGGAAAGGGGAGAATGTGAGGGACTGGCTATATGTGGAGGACCACGCGGCAGCCATTGATCAGATATTCCAACATGGGATAGCTGGACGCACATACAACATCGGAGGCTTGAATGAATGGCCAAACATTGAATTGATCCGGTTGCTTTGCCGCATCATGGATGAGAAGCTTGACAGAGCACCAGGTACTTCTGAAGGATTGATCACCTTTGTGAAAGACAGGGCCGGGCACGACCTCAGGTATGCCATCGACAGTAGCAGGATAGAGGATGAACTGGGCTGGAAGCCTTCCCTGACTTTTGAACAGGGATTGACCAGGACAGTGGAGTGGTATCTGGAAAATCAGGAGTGGATGCGCCGGATCACCTCAGGAGCCTATCACTCTTATTACGACGAGCAGTACGGTGACCGGTAATTATTCGACAGTGACCGATTTGGCCAGGTTCCTGGGTTGGTCCACATCGCAACCCCGCATTACTGCAATGTGATATGCGATCAGCTGTAAAGGTACCACCGATAGCAAGGAGACCAGGGCGTCATCCGAATGGGGAATTTCAATGATGTGATCGGCCAATTCCCGGATGGTCTCATCCCCTTCGGATACAATGGCAATTACAACTCCATTTCTTGCTTTCACCTCCTGGATATTACTCACAATCTTCTCGTACGAACTATCACGGGTTGCAATGAAAAAAACAGGCATCTCCTTATCTATCAGCGCAATAGGGCCATGCTTCATCTCTGCGGCCGGATATCCTTCGGCATGAATATAAGAGATCTCCTTCAGTTTTAGCGCCCCCTCCAATGCCACAGGAAAGGAAACACCACGACCAAGGTAGAGTGCATTGGTAGCATCCTTATAGATTTCTGAGATTCGCATAAAATCATCGTTCTGCTCCAGAATTTTCTCAATTTTGCCGGGAACATCATTCAACTCCCCGATCAGGTTGGAAAATCGCTCATCGGAAAGCAGTCCTTTCTCCCTCCCGATCATCAGGGACATCATGGTCAGTACCGTTACCTGTGCCGTAAATGCTTTTGTGGAAGCCACACCGATCTCGGTGCCGGCATGTGTATAGACCCCTGCATTGGTTTCCCGTGAGATACTTGAACCTGCTGCATTGCATATACCTATGACCAGAGCCCCTGCATCACGGGCCAGCTGAATGGCTGCCAGGGTATCAGCGGTTTCGCCACTCTGACTAATGGCCAGTACCACATCGTCGGGACCGATCATCGGATTCCTGTATCGGAATTCTGAAGCATATTCCACTTCCACGGGGATCCTGGCCAGATCCTCGATCAGATACTCTCCCACCAGTCCTGCATGCCACGAAGTTCCGCAGGCAATCACCACGATGCGTTTGGCATTCACCAACTGATCCTTTACTGTATGGAGTCCCCCGAGCCTGATCTCATTGGTGTCGGGCTTGATCCTACCCCTGAAAGTATCCATAATGGAACGGGGTTGCTCAAAGATCTCTTTCAACATGAAATGATCATATCCTCCCTTTTCGATTTCGGATATCCCCAGGTCCAGGGTCTGAATATTGACCTTGGTAGCATCGCTTGTCAGGTTCTTCAGCACCAATTCATCCTTCCTGATCAGGGCCATATCATCATTGTTCAGGTAGATCACCCTGTCGGTATACTCTACAATTGGAGTGGCATCGGAGGCGATGAAATACTCATTATCGCCCAGCCCGATAACAAGGGGACTGCTTCGGCGGGCTGCTATCATCAGGTTGGGGTCCTCTCTGGAAATTACCACCAGTCCATACGCACCCTCCACCTTTTGCAGGGCCAGACCAACCGCTAACTCAACGCTAACATCCTGTGTCGTATAGATATATTCGATCAGATTGGCCAGAACCTCTGTGTCGGTCTCGCTATAAAAGCTCATCCCATGATCAATCAGGCTCTGTTTCAAAACTGCATAATTCTCAATAATACCGTTATGAATAATGGTAAACAATCCCTTGTTGGAATGGTGAGGATGTGCATTCAGATCGCTGGGTTCCCCGTGGGTAGCCCATCTGGTATGCCCAATCCCGATGGTACTTTTGGTCTCTTTACCCCTCACATGATCTTCCAGCTCAGAAACCTTTCCCTTCTTCTTATAGATGGACGTTTCACTGTTTAACAGAGCCACACCCGCAGAATCATAGCCGCGGTATTCAAGTCTCTTCAAACCTTTAATAAGTATAGGGTAAGCATCTTTGTTCCCGATATAGCCTACAATACCACACATGATTCAACAATTTAAGACAAAAAATATAAACTATGGAAGGCAACTTCCACTAATGCACACAATTACAACTTAAGGTACACTACTTCTAGTCTTATACGTTTTTTGTTGGCAGGAAGGTTACTCCAAAGCTTGGAAACTTTCGGATTAATTCTCCCATCACTCAATTGAAGAATGAAATCTCTGTCCAATTTCACTCCGTCAACCATGTACTGAAAATGGAGTGGCATTTTGAAACGGTAGGTATAGGTAGTATCTGAAAACAACCCTTTGGATTCGGCTTTCTTATATCCGCCAAACGCGGCGCCCTGTTCATTTCTCCGTAGAACAAAGTAATCATAAACAGGTTCATAGCCTTCGTCCCCAATGAGGGTTCCCAGCATAAGCCGGTCAGGCAGATCGTCGTAAAGGATGCCGCTTTCATCTTCAGGAACCACAGTAAAAACCAGGGTGGCATAACTCACAGCAATGGGGCTTTCTTCCATCCACTCCTCCATGGATGTAAAAGACATTTTAGTATTTACTCCTGCCATGCCCTGTACATAACAGTAGGGAGAATTTATACTGTCATTATCGATGATGGTCGAAAGGTAGGTCCCTGCATGATCGTGTTTGAATATGCTTATTTTCTGACTAAAGTATGGATCTATGGTAAACTGACTCCACTTAAATTCTACTCCTTCTATAGAATCGATCTGCGTGCTGTCGTTGGCATATTTCAGTGCAAGCACTGATTGAGGATGGGCAAGATGGACCCTTGCCATTGATCCATCAGGAGAGGCCGATTCAGCCTCGATGTACAATCCGTTTAAGTAGTCCTTAAATATAGAATCACTTTTAAACAAAGCAGTATCATCTCCCAGGACCAGAAATTTATCCCGGAAATCCTGATCCTCAATCAGAAAATCCAGCATGGTGCCATCTTCCGGCATAAAGCTCTTCTCCACCAGTGGTATCGGATTGATTTTACCTTCCGGATCAAAATCAGAATAGTAGATAGAATCCATGTAGATACGCTCAGTAAGTTCATGGATACGTATGGTGATCTCCTGATCCATATCTCCAACATAATCCTGGACATAAAGGAATAACATCAGGGAATCAATCTCCATGCTGGGTCCACTGGTAAAAGAGAGATTGGTATTGAACTGGGTAATGATTGAAGCTTCAGAAGTCCCTACCAGGGTATCCTGCAAGTTCCCCATGAGCAGGACCCTGGTTTCATCATAATCCAATTCTGAGGAAACAAGACGTTTACCACTGACAGGATATGCATTGATCTCAAATATTGTATCACGATACAGGAAAACGTTATCTCCCGGGGGCAAGAGGTCTTCACCCAACTCCCTGTCACTTATTTGACAGGACGAAATAAGTCCGATCATAATCGAAATGATCATAAAAACCCACAAATCCTTCTTCTTCATCTACGTTGTAATGGATTAATCATTGATGATACTGTCATAGAAAACGGAAAACTCCTCCACATATTTTTCACCACCCACATAATCCAGGGTTGGTTTACCTGTTTTCTTCAGCACCTCTGAAACTGGTTCTGGAAGATTTGGACTTCCCTGGATCAATCCATCCGAATAGGTGGCGGCAAGATTGACCAGGTTTTCATAAGAGGGCTTTTCCACCATAGAAACATGATCCGGGGAAACGCCGTCTATCAATATTTTTTCAGAAAAAGATGAATTCAGCGGAAGATCAAAACCATTATCATAAAAGGAGAAGGCCACTTTTGAGTCGACAAACAGTGGGTCTTCACGGTAGGCTTTCTTAATATATAATGGTACAAGTGATGTAAACCAACCATGGCAGTGTACCAGGTCGGGCGACCAACGCAATTTTCGTACTGTTTCGAGGACGCCACGCGCAAAAAAGATCATGCGCTCATCATTGTCTTCAAAGAACTTTTCCTGGGAATCAACCACGGTATTCTTCCGTTGAAAATAGTCCTCATTATCGATGAAATAGACCTGCATTCTGGCAGCCTGTATGGATGCTACCTTTATGATCAGCGGATGGTCCGTATCATCAATAATCAGATTCATACCCGACAGGCGAATCACCTCATGTAACTGGTTCCTTCTCTCATTAATATTCCCGTATTTAGGCATGAAAGTGCGAATCTCTTTACCAGTTTCCTGGATTGCCTGCGGGAGTGTTCTGCCAATAAGGGAAAGCTCAGTTTCGGGTAAATAAGGTGTAATCTCCTGAGAAACAAATAATACCTTTTTACTTTCCATCATGCACGGCTCTATTAGAAATCATGCAAATTTACTAAAAATATTTGATTCCTTTTTATCTATATTTGCCCTCACTTATTTGGAATGATAGTTTACAGGACCAAACAAGATCTTGCCCGGCACCTCGATGCCCTCCTCAATAAAGGTAAAAGCATCGGATTGGTACCTACCATGGGGGCTTTACACCAGGGACATACATCGCTGGTTGAAAAAGCGGCAGGTCAGAATGATATTGTTGTGGTTACCATTTTTGTAAATCCCTCTCAATTTAACGATCCGGCTGACCTGGAAAAATATCCCAGAACGCTGGATCAGGATCTGGAGCTGCTTCAATCTTTGAATGTTGATCTGGTATTTGTTCCATCGGTGATGGAGATGTATCCTGAGGAAGACACACGAACATTCGATCTGGGAAATCTTGACAAGGTCATGGAGGGTAAACATAGAAAGGGGCATTTCAATGGAGTTGCCCAGATTGTAAGCAAATTTTTCGAAACGGTCCATCCAACCCGGGCATATTTCGGCCTGAAGGATTTTCAACAACTGGTAATTATTCGACGCCTGGTGGAAATTTTAAATATGAATCTGGATATTGTGGAGTGTCCCATCATCCGGGAAGAGGACGGTCTGGCCATGAGCTCGAGAAACGTCCGCCTCAATCGGAATGAGAGGAAACTGGCATCATTCATTTATATTACATTACAACTTGCCCGGGAGAAGAGAGGGTTGCTTTCACCTGCTGAAGTAAAATCCTGGGTCATCTCACAATTCAGGGATCAGCCGTTGATGCAACTGGAATATTTTGAAATTGTTGAAGATAAAGAGCTTAAACCGATTGTCTCCTGGGAAGATCAGGTGAACAAAGTGGGCTGCATAGCTGTACATTTAGGTGGGGTAAGACTCATTGATAATCTTTATTTTGATTAACTTTGTAACCGGAAAACTACAGTCATGAATATTGAAGTTGTCAAATCGAAAATACACAGGGTTACAGTAACCGAAGCCGATCTGAACTACATTGGGAGTATCACCATCGATGAAGATTTGATGGATGCTGCTAATCTCATTGAAAATGAGAAGGTTCAAATTGTAAATATCAACAATGGCGAACGTCTTGAGACCTATGTGATCACTGGAGAAAGAGGAACGGGCCAGATCTGTCTGAACGGACCAGCAGCACGTAAAGTGGCTGTTGGAGACATCATCATTATCATCTCCTATGCTTCCATGGACTTCGTTGAAGCAAAATCATTTAAACCTGCCCTTATTTTCCCCGATACCGACTCCAATAAAATAAATTGACCCCTCCTTTGAAAAAAGCCATACTCCAGATTTTGAAAATCGCTGGATTCCTGGCATTGGGAATTCTATTGCTCTATTTTGCATTCAGGGGCATTGCATTTGATGAGCTTTGGGCCACCCTCAGGGAGACCAATTTCTGGTGGATCGGACTTTCGCTCTTTTTTGCATTCATCAGTTTTTTCTTCCGTGCCCGTCGCTGGGTATTGCTCATTGAACCCCTGGGATTCAAGCCGTCATTCAAAAACACATACCATTCTGTGATGGTAGGCTATCTTTTCAATTTTGCACTTCCAAGGCTAGGTGAGGTGACTCGCTGTGTAACCCTTGGAAAGAGAGAAAAGATTCCGGTAGATTCACTTTTCGGGACTGTGATTGTAGAACGCGTTATTGATCTTATGATGCTGTTCCTGATCATGTTGATTCTTCTGGTCAGCTGGATGGAGAAATTCGGCGCATTTTTCACTCAGCAGGTATTTGATCCTCTGAGACAAAAAATGATGGATACCTTTGGAGGTACGGCTGTTTTCTGGTTGTTGATCATCGGATTCTTTTCAGTGATCATCCTGTTGCTTTACCTTTTCCGGAAACAACTGGTACAGGTTGTGCTTATCCGTAAGATCAGCAATATCCTTAAGGGTGTATTAGATGGACTGAAAAGCATCTTTAGAATGAAGCGGAAATGGGAATTTGTACTGCATTCCGTTTTGATCTGGTTCTTCTATATAATGATGACATGGATGGTGGTATTTGCACTTGAAGAGACTGCCGGGCTTACGTTTATTGATGGCATGTTTTTACTGGTGATCGGTGCATTGGGAATGTCTGCACCTGTAACGGCCGGAATCGGAGCTTTTCACTGGATCACTTCCAGGGGACTCTTTTTCGTGTATGGTCTTTCGCTGGAACAAGGGAACGCTTATGCGATCCTGGCTCATGAGTCCAATTCCATACTTACCATCATACTGGGAGCAACCTCCTACCTGTTGCTGATGCTGGCACGAAAAAAAAATAATCATACACAACCGGCTGATTAATATGCTGACTTACGAAGATATAACAGGGAAAATAATCACTGCTGAAGAAGCTGAAAAACGGTTCACTCCACAGTTCAGGAAGCAGAACAGGATTGTCTTCACCAACGGTTGTTTCGACCTGCTGCACCGTGGACATGTCTATAATTTGTCACGGGCAAGAGAATTGGGAGATATACTGGTGGTGGGACTTAACAGCGATGCATCGGTATCGGAGCTCAAAGGACCGGGGAGACCGGTAAACCCGCAGCAAGCCAGGGCAGAGGTGCTTGCTGCAATGGTATTCGTTGATTTTGTAATCATCTTTCACGAAGATAAACCCCTGAATCTGCTTCACGCTGTCAAACCCCATATCCTGGTAAAAGGAGGGGACTATGAAGTGGAAGAAGTTGTGGGTTACATGGAAGTTACCTCATGGGGTGGCAGGGTCGAAATCATTCCCCTGCTTGAAGGCTATTCCACCAGTTCTATCATCAAAAAATCGACCTGAACCGCATTTCATTGGTTTGATTAACTTTATAGCGAAACGACCGGGATATGGCAAAATCAAAATCGGTATATGTCTGTCAGAACTGTGGAGCCGACTCTGCCAAATGGATGGGCAGATGCAATTCATGCGGTCAGTGGAACACCTACGTGGAACAACGGATCCCACAGGGACCTGTCCGTTCCTCGACCCTGGAAAAGGGAGCCTATGCCACACCAAAGAGCCTGGCTGAAGTGCAATCGGACCAGGTTACCCGGATCGATCTGAAGAATGGGGAGTTCAACCGTGTCCTAGGAGGTGGGATCGTTCCCGGATCGCTGATCCTGATCGGAGGTGAACCCGGGATCGGCAAATCCACCCTGGCCCTCCAGGTGGCACTAAATATTGATAAAAACATCCTGTATGTTTCAGGTGAGGAGAGTCCCCAGCAACTTAAAATGAGGGCCGATCGACTGGGTGGAGTCAATGGAAAATGCCAGGTACTGGCAGAGACCAGTCTTCAGGCCATTGTCACCCAGGTACAACAATTAAAACCTCAACTACTCATCATCGATTCCATACAGACCCTTTTTTCTGAAGCCATCGAATCTGCACCGGGTACCATTTCACAGGTACGGGACTGTGCAGCACAACTTCTTAAGGTGGCAAAGGAGACCCATATGCCGGTGATCCTTATCGGGCACATTACCAAGGAGGGCAGCATTGCCGGCCCAAAGGTGCTGGAACATATTGTGGATACGGTGCTCCAGTTTGAAGGAGATACACACCACCTCTACCGGATCCTCCGCTCCAGCAAGAACCGGTTTGGCTCCACATCTGAGATTGGTGTGTTTGAAATGACCGGTGAAGGGCTGCGTGAGATCCTCAATCCATCCGAATTGCTTATCAATCAGCAACCGGCCGACCTGAGTGGATCTGCCATTGCTGCAAACGTAGAAGGGATCCGGCCCATCCTCATCGAAGTCCAGGCGCTTGTGAGCACCGCCGTATACGGAACTCCCCAGCGAACTTCAACCGGATTCGATACCCGGCGGTTAAGCATGTTACTGGCTGTACTGGAGAAACGGGCCAATTTCAAACTGGCCAGCAAAGATGTCTTTATCAACATTGCAGGGGGACTCCGGGTAGACGATCCTGCCATTGATCTGGCTGTGATCTCGGCCATCCTCTCATCCACTGTGGATATCCCCGTGGACCCATTTACCTGTTTTGCAGGTGAGGTGGGGCTTTCGGGAGAGATTCGACCGGTTAACAGAATTGAACAACGGCTGGGTGAGGCTGATAAACTGGGCATGAAACGGATTCTTATGCCGGCCTTTAACCGAAAAAGAATTGATCCTGCCAGATTCAGTCTGGAAATTGTTGAAGTGAAAAGGGTTCAGGAGATTCCCAAAAACCTTTTTGGCTGATGGACAATACCCATCCCATGGATCTTCCCCTTTTCAGGGACGATTACAGATCGGAGATCAAACCTTACTCCATCCAGATTCCGCAAATCAAGTCAGGAACAGAATACTATTTTGAGACCGGGAGCGGACTCAGATACCAGGTGATGTTTGCCAGGAAAAAGAGAAGTTACCTTGAGAATATTGTGAATTTCAGTGTGCTCTGTGAAGAGTTTGAAGACGAATACAGCGAAACAAACCGGGGTGAAATATACAGGGTAATCGCCACCGTTGTGGAGATCATTCGCATCTATCATGCCAACCATGCCTATTCCTCCAGTTATGAATTCAGTGGAGAGTTCAAACAAGGCGAAGAATCCCGGGAGACCAGCATCCGCACATTGCTCTATTACCGCAAGGCGAAAGAGATCATGAATCCCTTCTGGAAGACTGAAATCAGCGGGAACAGGGTCATTGTGCACCGTAAAAAACGACAACAGACCGGTTAGAAATCATCGTAATCACTGGTGCTGCTGGCCTCCATAATATCGGGACAATCCAGATCGACGTAAAAGTCCAGGGGCCTTTCAAAATCATCCTCCTGGGTAATATTCAGGGTGGAATCGGCATACACCCGCTTAAGAAACTCTGCATAAATAGGAAGCGACATGTTATGACCTCCTCCCATTCCCAAGCCATCAAAGTGTATGGATCGGTCCTCTCCTCCCACCCAGGCTGCAGCAGTTAACTTTGGAGCCAGTCCGATAAACCATCCATCGCTCTGGTTCTGTGTGGTACCCGTTTTTCCGGCCAATTCGCCCTCAAACTCATATCTCCCGCGAAGCCTGTTGGACGTACCTGAATAAAACTCTCCCTTGTACCTGCCGGTCATATCCACCACATTCCTGAGCAGGGATAGCATCAGATAGGCCGTCTCCATGCTTATGGCTTCGGATTCAACAGGATGAAATGTGGAGATCACATTGCCATACCGGTCCTCGATGCGTGTCACATAAGTGGGACTTACATAGATACCCCGGTTAGAGAAGGTGTTAAATGCTCCCACCATCTCTTCCAGGGAGATATCCGACGGACCATAAATCATACTGGGAACAGGATCGATGTAAGAGGTTACTCCCATTTTGCGCATAAGATAGATCACATTCTCAGGATTAAAATTCTTAAACAACCAGGCAGAAACCCAGTTATGGGAAGTGGCCAGGCCCCACTTCAGTGAAACTTTTTTACCAGCGAAAACATTTCTTCCGGGAGCAGTAGGAGTATAGGTGGTATCTTTGTTATCAATGATATTCGGAAAGGTAATAGGTACCAGCGGGATCATTTCACAGGGTGAATATTTCTCCTGCATGGCCAGCAGGTAGAGGAATGGTTTTATGGTGGAGCCCACCTGTCTTCGACCCTGGTAGACATGCTCATACTGGAAATATCTGTAGTTATGACCACCCACAAAAGCTCTCACCTCACCGGTGGCAGATTCCATGGCCATGAAACCTGCCCGCAGGATGTGTTTCATGTACCTGATGGAGTCCATGGGGGTCATTACCGTATCGATGGGTCCATTCCAGGAAAACAGCTTCATGGCAACAGGCTGATCAAAAACATGGAGGATGGAATCCCAGGATGTTCCCCTGGCAGCCATAAACCTATACCGGTCGGTCCACCTTACCGACCGATGCAGGATCGTTCTGATCTGATCCCTTGAGATATCCTCAAACGGAGCATTCCGTCTGCCCTTTTTCTCTATGAAAAACTGTGGCTGAAGATATTCCTTCATATGAACCTCCACCGCCTCCTCGGCATACTGCTGCATGCGGTAGTTGATGGTGGTATAGATCTTCAAACCATCGCTGTAAAGATTATATTGCGTACCATCGGGTTTGAAATTTCTATTGATCCACCCATAAAGCCTGTCATTGGACCAACGCAATGAATCTCGTCTGTATCGCTCCCATGCCAGGGCCCCTGCACTCCTGGACGGTGGTTCTGGCTTCTCCTTGTTCATGAACTTGGAGAGGAAAGTGCGAAAATGTTTGGCATGTCCGGTAAGGTGACTGGCCAGGTTATAATCCACACTGATGGGGAGCTGACTGATGGAATCGGCTACCTCTTCCTGGAGATATCCATATTTTTCCATCTGGCTGATCACAGTGTTCCGCCGATGAAAAGAGCGTTCCGGGTTGATCCTGGGATTATAAGCGGTGGGTGCTTTCAGCATACCCACAAGAACAGCTGCCTGCTCCAGGGTGATGGAATCGGGAGTGGCATTGAAGAATGTTCTGGAAGCAGATTTGATACCTACAATCGATTCTCCGCCAAAAGAGACGGTGTTCAGATACATTGTAATGATCTCATCTTTTGTATAACTGCGTTCCAGCCTCACTCCGGTATTCCACTCCTTGAACTTATTTACTGCCAGATGAGCCGCCCTACCTATACTGGATCGCCGGATGGTTGTGTCCCTGGGAAACAGGTTCTTGGCTAACTGCTGAGAAATGGTACTTCCGCCTCCTTCATTTTTTCCCAGCAACAGAGAATAGATCAGTACCCTTGAGAGACTGCGCATATCTACTCCGGAATGCCTGTAGTGCCTCACATCTTCAGTAGCTATCAGGGCATCTACCAGGTGGGGTGCAAGATCGTCGAAATTTACAAACGTACGATTCTCTATAAAGTACTTCCCAAGCAACTCATTATCTTCGGTAATAAGTTCTGAGGCAAGATTGGTTTGAGGATTCTCCAATTGGGCAAAATCGGGCATAAATCCCATTTTACCATTTCCAATTAAAACCATGATCACAATGAACAATAGCACAGGTATTGTGTATAGTGACCATAGGATGATTAAATATTTTGTAGTTTTGCCGGGTTTCTTGACCATAGACAGCCTGTTTTGCGTCAAAAATAGTAATTAATAATATATTTTGTGATCTATTAATAAACGACGGAGTTTAAAAAATATGATAGAGAATCTGGTAATAGTCGAGTCTCCTGCGAAAGCGAAAACCATTGAACGGTTCCTGGGGAAAGCCTACACGGTCAAATCCAGTTTCGGACATATCCGGGATCTTGCCAAAAAAAATCTTGGGATTGATGTGGACGATGGTTTTATTCCACAGTATATTGTTCCTGCTGACAAGAAAAAGGTAGTCAAAGAGTTAAAGGAGCTGGCGAAAAAATCTGATCTGGTATGGATTGCCACTGATGAGGATCGTGAAGGAGAGGCCATTGCATGGCACCTCTTTGAGGAGCTTTCCCTGGAGCAAGATAAGACCCGCAGGATCGTTTTCCATGAAATCACCAAAGACGCCATTCTGAACGCCCTGGATAATCCACGCTTTATTGATACCAACCTGGTGAATGCCCAGCAGGCCCGCAGGGTATTGGACCGTTTGGTGGGATTTGAGCTTTCTCCCCTGCTTTGGAAAAAAATAAAGCCGTCATTATCTGCAGGAAGGGTACAATCGGTGGCCGTCAAGCTAATCGTGGAGAAGGAGCGCGAGATACAAAAATTTACTCCAAAAAAGTATTTCCGGGTTACCGGAAAATTTTCAGTGTCCGATGGAAAAGGGGGATGGAGCCACTTCAAAGCCGATCTTTCAAAGAGATTCGATAGTCTGGAGGAGGCGAGGGAATTTCTTTCCACATGTCAGAACAGCGATTTCACGGTCGACAAAGTTGAAAAGAGGCCCCTGAAAAAATCACCCGCTCCCCCCTTTACTACCTCAACCCTGCAACAGGAAGCAAGCCGAAAATTGGGATTTTCTGTTAAGCAGACCATGTCTGTGGCTCAGCGACTTTATGAATCGGGAAAGATTACCTACATGAGAACCGATTCTGTAAATCTTTCCAAACTTGCCATAGGCACTGCAGCTAAAAAGATCAGGGAATCCTTTGGCGAGGAATACCTTAAATCGAGGAACTTTACCACCAAAGCCAAGGGTGCCCAGGAAGCACACGAAGCCATTCGGCCCACTTACATAGATCAGTCCACTGTAGAGGGCAACAGGCCTGAACAACGGCTCTACGAACTGATCTGGAAAAGGACCCTTGCCTCTCAAATGAGTGAAGCGCATCTGGAAAAGACCACCATCTCTATCATTGTGTCCGGTGCTCCTGAACGATTTATTGCTACGGGGGAAGTCCTGAAATTTGATGGTTTTCTGAAGCTTTACATGGAATCCACCGATGATGAACAGGAGGAGGAAGCGCGTGGACTGTTGCCTCCTGTAAAGGCTAAGGACCCACTGAACAGAGAAGAGATCGAAGCTACGGAAAAATCGACCATGCAACCAGCCAGGTATACTGAAGCCAGCCTGGTTAAAAAAATGGAGGAGCTGGGGATCGGACGTCCATCTACCTATGCGCCCACCATCTCCACCATTCAGCAAAGGGAGTATGTGGTAAAGGAGGATCGCAAAGGCAATCTGCGCGAAATGTCTCAGTTGCTTCTGAAAGGTGATGCAATCTCACAAAAGGTGATCCAGGAGAAATTTGGATTTGAGAAAAGCAAGCTTTTCCCAACTGACATAGGAATCATCGTAAACGATTTTCTGGAACAGAATTTTCAAAACATCATGAATTTTAATTTTACGGCTTCCGTAGAAAAAGAGTTCGATGAGATCGCTATTGGAAATCTGAATTGGCCCAATATGATCGAGCGGTTCTATAATCCTTTTCATTCAAAAGTAGATTCTGCCACCCAGACCTCCGAGCGTTCTAAAGGTGAAAAATTATTAGGTGAAGATCCCGACTCGGGAAAGCCGGTGAGTGTAAAAATTGGTCGTTTCGGACCCATTGCCCAGATCGGTGAAGCAAGTGATGAGGAGAAACCCCGGTTTGCCAGCCTTCTCAAGGGACAGAGTCTGGAAACCATCACCCTTGAGGAAGCCATGGATCTATTCCGTCTTCCCCGCAATGTGGGTCAGTTTGAAAATGAAGAGGTAATTATCGGGGTGGGGAAATACGGACCCTATGTGCGTCACCGCTCCAAATTCTTCAGTCTGGACAATGCCGATGATCCTTATACAATTTTGCTGGATCGTGCCATTGAAATCATCCATAAAAAACGTACCGAAGAAGAAAACAGGAACATTAAACAATTTGATGAAGAACCTGATCTGTTGATCCTCAATGGTCGATATGGACCCTACATCTCTTACAAGAAAAAGAATTACCGGATCCCCAAAAGCAGAAAACCTGAAGAGTTGACCCTTGACGAGTGTCGCGAGATCATTGACAAGGCTGCCTCACGGACAAAAAAATAGAACTCAAAACCCAGCATCCAATGGACCTCAATGATTATTTCGATCCCGTAAGCCTGGAAAGGCCCGATTTCGAATACCTGGAAGACAACGAATCCTTCAGTCATCACATTTCGGTCCACACACCTGACCTCCCCATTCGAGAACTGGATAAACACCAGGTAGTGATCCTGGGTATCCCCGAAGATAGCAATGCTTTTATCAAAGGGAGTAAAGAGGCTCCTGACCGGATCAGAAGTAAACTCTACCAACTCAAGAAGATTAACAAAAACCTCAGGATATATGACCTGGGTAACATCAAGAATGGAGGATCGGTTAATGATACTTATTATGCCATAAGAGATGTTCTTCTGGAATTGATGGAACGAGACATGGTCTCTATTATACTGGGAGGATCGCAGGATCTTTGCAGGGGTCTCTTTCTGGCCCTTGAGAAACAGGAAGGCCTTCATCAGATCCTCACCATCGACTCCATGTTGGATTTTTCCGGGAAAGAAGATACTGTGAATAGCCGAAACTACCTGAACCAGATACTGGATCCGGCTGTCAGAGAACAATTCAGCTTCACTAATCTTGGGCATCAGGCCTATTTTGTAACTGATAATCAGCTACAACAGTTGGAAAAATCTTACCTCGAGAGTATCCGGTTGGGAGAGGCCCGTAAAGATATAAAGCAAACTGAACCCCTGATCCGTGATTCAGAATTCATCAGTATTGATATGAGTGCGGTCAGGCATGCCGATGCACCGGGATCATCCACTCCTTCACCCAATGGGTTCTATAGCAATGAGCTATGTCAGATCACACGTTACGCAGGCTTAAGTGAGCATGTGAACTCCATGGGTTTTTTCGAAATAAATCCATCATCTGACATAAACGGTCAAACTGCCCATCTCGCCGCCCAGGCTGCCTGGTATTTTCTGGAAGGCATTTCTCACCGCATCCCTGAAAATCCGGTAGATACACCCGAACACATCAAGAAGTTTATCGTCAATCTGAATGCGGCCGGACATGACATTATATTTCACAAAAGCACACTGTCTGATCGCTGGTGGATGGAAATTCCTGTAAAAAATCCTGTCACTGACTATAACTTTTTTGTTTCATGTACGTATGAGGATTACCAGCAGGCCTGTAATAAGGAAATTCCGGATCGATGGTGGCGTTTTCTTCACAGGTTGGGTAATGAAACGGAATAATTAACGTTTAATTACAAAGATTTAGCTGTTTTTTGAACAGCTCAATAGCGTGAAACGACAAGTGGGTTATGAACATTCTGATGTTAATAAAATTTGTGTTGTAGAACTATTTTTACTTAATTTACTTCAGTTAAAAAAGCTGGAAAAATAGTGTATTACAGAGAGTTTTCAGAACGATGAAGAGATTGGTAGTCATATTGTTTTTTGGAGTTGTTTCCCTGAGTCTTTTGGCTCAGCAGGATCCAAAATTCAGTCAAAATATGTTTTTGACTCCATTCTTTAATCCCGGAGCCGTTGGAAACAGCGATAAGATCTGCCTTGGTGCAGCTTTTCGCAATCAGTGGACCGGTCTTCCCAATGCGCCTGTTACCACCACTTTCACAGCACATATGCCGTTCAATCTCCTGGGAAGGACCCACGGGATCGGGCTGAATCTGATGAATGACAACCTGGCCTTCAACAATGACTTCATTTTCAGTGCATCCTATGCATTCCGGATCGATGTGGGAATGGGCAGCCTGGGAATTGGTGCCAATGTGGGACTTGCCAACCAGTCTCTCACTCCGTCCTGGAATGGGGCAGACATTATCACTCCCGATTCCGACGATGCCATCCCCAAAAATGGAGGCAGCGTATTTGGATTCGATATGGGACTTGGAGTCTTTTATAATACTGACAATCTTTACGTTGGTGTTTCCACGTCACACCTGAATCAGACTTCATTTGACTATCCTGAGGATCTTGCAGAGGCAAAACTCATCAGACACTATTACCTGATGGCTGGGTATACCATCCAGTTAACCAATCCAATGTTTGAGATCATGCCTTCTCTGATGGTTCAGACAGACGCAAGATCCAACCACCTTTACCTGAATACAAATCTGAGATACAATAAAAGATTCTGGGGAGGAGTTTCTTATTCAGTTGGAGGTGCAATTTCGGCACTTTTCGGGATAGAATTGATGAATGGGATCAAGATCGGATATTCTTACGATTTCGAACTTTCTCCCCTTCTCAAATACAATAGCGGGTCTCATGAAATCACTGTTCGATATTGCTTCGATCTCAGTGTTGACAAGAGTCCCCAAAAGTATAAGAGTATAAGATTTTTATAAAATTTATCTATATTTAACATTGTTTTTTATAAATTCGAGAAACGTTGATTTTTGCATCTTATAAGCGTTTAGCTATGAAACAAATAGTGATAATAGTTGGTATAGCAGCACTCATTGGAAGTTGTAGTTCTTACAACAATGGTGAGCTTGTTGGAGTAGAGGGTAGAAAGGCGTATGCTGAACCCGATCCATTTGGAATGGTACCGATTCCTACAGGTTCATTTTTGATGGGCCCCAGTGATCAGGATGTAACATGGACTCAGAACAGTATGGCAAGGACAGTAGCGGTCGACGCCTTCTGGATGGATGAAACAGAAATTACAAACAATGAATACCGGCAGTATGTAAACTGGATTCGTGATTCTATTATCCGGAAAGAGCTTGCCATCCAGGGAATTGAGGATTTTATGATGAAAGATGATGAAGGCCAGCCCCTTGAGGACTTGGATGGAGATCCTGTAATCGACTGGAACGCTTCACTGGATCCTTCTAAAGACAAAGAAGGCAACATTTCTCAGATTATTGATGATCTGGGCATTTACTACAGTGGAGCCGATCGACTTTCCCTTATCTCCAAAGAGATCAATGTTACCAAGCTTATTTACAATTATTACTGGGTTGACCTGGTTCAGGCTTCAAGAGCTGCCAATGGTTTCCGTCTGGATTATTCCGGAGGCAGTGCAGATCCAGTGGTTACTTACGGTGGGACTGTCACCAGGCCCACCGGCGAACAGGAAGAGGTAACAAGCAGGGCTTCATTTGTAAACAAAGACTGGGTGCTGGTCTACCCCGATACACTGGTCTGGGTCAGGGATTTTACCTACTCATTTAATGAACCCATGACAAACATGTATTTCCGCTCTCCATCATACGACAACTACCCGGTAGTGGGGATTAACTGGAAGCAGGCCAATGCATTTTGTAACTGGAGGACCAATTACCTGAATCATGCGTTATCCAATAGTGGTCAACCCACGGTTCAGGATTTCAGGCTTCCTATCGAAGCTGAGTGGGAATATGCAGCAAGAGGGAACCTGGATCACAGCATGTACCCCTGGGGTGGTGTTTACCTGAGAAATAAACTGGGTTGTTTTATCGCCAATTTCAAACCATTGCGGGGTAATTATACGGACGATGGCTCCATGTATCCTGCCAGGGTAGGTTATTATGGAGTTCCCAATGAGTTTGGCCTCTACGATATGGCAGGGAATGTGGCCGAATGGACCATTACTGCTTATGATCCTTCTGCATACGTGTTTTCACACGATATGAACCCTTATTACAATTACAATGCTAAACCTGATGATCCACCAGTTATGAAGCGGAAAGTAGTCAGGGGTGGATCCTGGAAAGACATAGCACGTTATCTACAGGTCAGTACCCGCGACTACGAATATCAGGATACTGCCAAATCATACATTGGATTCAGATGTGTTCGTTCGTATTTAGGTGATCAATAATTAAACACTTTATATAATGGGAATTACAGAAATTGTTCAAAGTTCGGGTTGGAAGAGTTTTACGGCCAAGTTATATGGTTTCGGAGCATCTCTTGTAATTATCGGAGCTCTTTTCAAAATCCAACACTGGCCTGGGTCCACAGTTGCCCTGGCGGCTGGACTGATCACTGAGGCCATTATTTTCTTCTTCTCGGCATTTGAGCCTTTGCATGAAGAGCTTGACTGGACCCTGGTTTACCCGGAATTGGCAGGTATGTCCGATCCGGATGAAATTGACGAGTACAAGGAGCAAGCCATTGCCGACAGAAATGTAGGATTGCAAAAATTTGATGAATTGTTCCAGCAATCCCAGATCAACGCTGAAGATGTTCGCAGCCTTGGTAAACATCTGAATACGATTTCCTCCACCACGGAGACCATTGGTGATATTACCACTGCTTCACTGGCTACCAAGGAGTACTTCGACAAGATGGGTTCAGCCGCGCAGAATATGGACAATGTGGCCAACGCCTATGGGTCCAACACCGGAGCACTCAATGAATCTGTAAATACACTTGCCGATTCATATAAGAATACAGCTTCCCTGATTGATCAGAAAGGCAAGGACATTGCCGATAAGTTTTCAGCTTCCAGTGCCAACCTGACTGCCACCTATGAGGCCATGTCGGGTGAGGTAAAACAGGAGCACACCAATATCTCACAGAGTCAGAAACAATTTAACAGTCAGCTTGAATCCCTGAATAGGAATCTTGTGGATTTGAATTCTTCATATTCTGACCAGGTCAAGGGAAGCAAAGATCACCTTCAGGGTACTTCCGAGGTATTCCAGGGGCTGAACGAGATGATCTCCAGTCTTCAGTCATCCGTTGAGGAGACTCAGAAGTATAAGAGCGAAATTGTAAAACTCAGCGAAAGTCTTTCTGAGCTGAATAATGTATACGGCAACATGCTCTCCGCGATGAGCATCAGAAAAAAATAATTAACCCTATAATCCTGATCTATGGCAAGCGGTAAAGAAACACCGAGACAAAAGATGATCGGTATGATGTATTTGGTGCTGACAGCCATGTTGGCACTGAATGTATCAAAGGAGGTGCTGGATGCATTCGTATTGGTCGACAACGGACTTCAGGTAACCACCGAGAGCTTTGCTGAAAAAAATGCAGGGGTCTACAGTCAGTTCTCAATATCAAGTGAACAAAATCCCGAAAAATACAGTATTTGGAAAGACAGGGCAGATGAAATGCATGCCCGAACCGATGATTTGTACAATTATATACAGGAATGCAAACTTGATATCATCCGTGAAAAAGATGAAAAAGCTATTCATGAAGGCTCTATTGACTGGCATGAGGTGAAGGTGAAGGATAATCTGGAAATCGGAGCTACGGTTATGATCACTTTAGAAGGAGGCCGGAGATATAAAGAATTGAAACAGAAGATTGATGATCTCCGTGAATACCTCTTGTCCATTGTGGATGATCATGAGAAATATGCTTCTACCATAGAGGCCATTAACGATAATTTAAGTACCGATCCACCCGATAAGATTCAACACAAGAAGCAAAGAGCTGGAGATCTTATGACCTGGGAATCAGGTTATTTCGAAGATCTTCCTCTGGCGGCTGTGGTTACGCTGCTTTCCAAAATGCAGGCAGATGCACGTAATGTGGAAGCTGAGATGCTCAATTATCTTCTGGGACAGGTGGATGCCGGTGCCGTACCGGTCAATACCCTGGAGGCTGTGGTAATTCCCGATCGAAGCTTGGTTTTCAGGGGACAGGAGTACAGGGCCAAGGTTTTTCTTGCAGCTTACGACTCCACCAAAATGCCGGAAGTAAAGCTTAATAATGGGACCATGCTTGATGTGGAATCCGGAAAGGGTGTCTATACTGCTACATCCAATTCCATTGGGATCCGTAAGTGGGGAGGTACCATTCAACTTGAAAACGAAGGAAATGTAATAAGCCGTTCATTTGAAGCAGAATTTGAGGTAGCCGAAGCCAACGCAACAATTGCTGCTACAGGGATGAATGTGTTTTACCGTGGTATTCCAAATCCCGTTGAAATCTCCGCAGGTGGAGTTGCTGAAAGTACAGTAAAAGCTGCAATATCCAGTGGTACGATTCGCAGGATCCGGCCGGGAGAGTATGTTGTGAAACCCGGACCACAGGGGAAAAAAGCTACCGTGAGTGTATATTCTCAATCAAATGGGTCCAGAACCTTGATGAACCGGATGGATTTCAGGGTCTTTAACCTGCCCACACCAGATGCAAAGGTGAAAGGAGTAAGGGGATCTGAAGGAAATCTCACCGTTGGAAATCTTTCCCAATTAAAGATTGTGGAAGCGAAAGCAGAAGATTTTGTGTTTGAAGTGGAATACAAAGTCAAGTCTTTTCAGGTAGCATTCCAGGGACAGGGCAACATCTGGAGCTCAATGAAATCGGACAGCGAACGTTTTACCTCTGAACAAAAGAACCTTTTCCGCCAATTAAGAAGTGGACAGAGGATCATGATTGAAAAGATTAAGGCAACTGGTCCTGATGGCGTGCTAAGGAACTTGAATGGCATCACCATAATAGTTATTTAAGATGAAAGCAAAAAGATATATTATTGGAACAGCAGTGCTCATGTTAGGGATAGTTTCCTTATCTGCACAAACACAGACAATTACACCTGGGAATGCACCGGTAATTACTTCATACACCCCCAGTACGGATGTATATGTATCGGAAACGATCATCCCGGAAAAGAAACCGGTTCCCTATAGTTATATCCGGGAAGCCGATGTAATGTGGGGCAAGGACATGTGGCGCGCCATTGACCTCCGTCACCGCATGAACATGCCGCTCCGTTATCCCACCCAAGGGTCCATGAGCGATGGAGAGAGATACAGCTTGTTTGGATTGTTGATGGAGGGGATCAAGACTGAAGAGATTACCCCCTATTTCTTTAATCCCATTG
The DNA here is from genome assembly GCA_039714655.1 of Bacteroidota bacterium. Lineage (GTDB taxonomy): Bacteria > Bacteroidota > Bacteroidia > Bacteroidales. The sequence goes on along the minus strand of JBDLIX010000002.1, from coordinate 76,574 downwards.
CTGGCTGGAAGGATCCCTTTTCCGTTACCACCACGCTGGAGGATATATACGAGGCAACAGCTGGAGATACTGTCTGGGATGATGATGATAATTTTTTGAGGGTTGATCAGAGATCAAATGACATTATTCAATTCCAGATTCAGGAGCAGTGGTATTTTGACAAGCAGCATTCGGTCATGAAGGTACGCATTGTTGCAATTGCCCCGGTCTTTTATAATTATTACGATGAATTCAATGAACGACTGCCTGCTCCCAGGTTATCCATTCCATTTGTGGTGCATTTTCCACAATGTCGCAGGTTGTTTGCCACTCACTCTGTGTACAACCCCAACAATGATGCGCAGTCCATTTCATTTGACGATCTCTTTTTCCAGCGTCGTTTCTCCAGTACCGTCATTGCCGAATCCAATGTTTTTGGAAACAGGATGCTGACAGACTATAAACTGGGACAGGATGTTTTGCTGGAGGCTGAACGGATCAAGAGGGATCTGTTCATCATGGAACATGACCTCTGGGAATACTAGACCCAACAACCACAACATTTAAAGAGGGTGTCAAATCAAAAGGTACACTCTCTTTTTTTGTTATGCCCACTCGTCGCTGAAAATCTTTACTACGTAAATATTTATAGGCTTCCTCCAGGGTATTCAATCCTGAAGCATATATTAAAAAAGCAACATGGGATTTTTTACGAAGTAAACAACCACGTTGCGTTTTAAAATATGCGAAAGGATATAACTTTTGTAATTCCCGGAGACCCTACATCATGTCTTCCCCGATCTCTGCCTTGACTTCGTTGACGAATTGTTTGATTTTCTGCTCATCATTCCTTCTACATACCAGGACGATGTTGTCATTCTGAACCACAATGTAATCTTCCAGTCCATGGAGAACCACCAGTTTATCATCCTGAACGTTTACGATATTACCGAAAGAGTCGTACATGAAAACATGTTTACCTGTTACAGAGTTCTGATTGCTATCTTTGTCCAGTTGCTCGTAAAGCGATCCCCAGGTACCCAGGTCTGACCAACCGAAATCTGATACCAGGACATACACATTATCAGCCTTTTCCATAACGCCGTAATCGATGCTGATGTTTCGGCAATTACCGTAAGTTTTCTGGATAAAATCCTGCTCTTTGTCAGTTCCATAGAGATCCTCTCCCTCCTTAAATAAGGCGTGAATCTCCGGCAGGAATTTTTCAAAAGAATTCATGATACTCTTCAATGACCAGAAAAAGATCCCGGCGTTCCAGTAGAAATCTCCGCTGTCAAGAAATACCTTCGCCATTTTCAGGTCTGGCTTCTCTGTAAAGGTCTTTACTTTCATCAATCCGGTAGATTCATAACCTGCCACCCCACTTTGAACGGATTGAATATACCCGTAACCTGTTTCGGGTCGGCTTGGTACAATTCCCATGGTCAGCAACGCATCATTTGATGCTACAAATTCCAGACCCTGGTTCACAGAACGCAGGAATTCTTCCTCTTTTACAATCAGATGATCTGATGGTGCCACCACAATTTTCGCATCAGGATTTTTCCTGAGGATACAAAAGTTGGCGTAGTCTATACAGGGCGCCGTATTCCTGCGAAGGGGCTCAAGAAGAATATTCTCCACAGGAATTTCTGGCAGTTGTTCAATAATAATCTCTTTGTATTCAAGATTGCTTACAATAAAAATGTGGTCGGCCGGCATAATCTGTTTGAAACGATCGAAGGTCTGCTGCAAAAGAGTTCTGCCTGTTCCCAGAATATCCAGGAATTGTTTGGGGCGCTGGGTTTTACTAAGGGGCCAAAAACGGCTTCCGATCCCGCCCGCCATGATGACACAATAACTATTCTTATCCATTAATTCCATAAAGGGAATTTATTCGTAATTTTTCATCTATTTACAATAAATATAGTTGGTTTTTAATTAACACCCATTCCATAATGGATGTTTTATTTAATATTTGATATATTCATCTGTTAGAAATATAAACATGCGCTTGCTTGCACAAATAGGAACCTATTTTCTTCTTATGATTAGGACATTCAGCAGACCTGAAAAGTTTTCTGTCCTCTATCGGCAAACCATGCGTGAGATCGAAAAAGTAGGGATTAACTCTTTCCCCATTGTTGTGATCATCTCCCTTTTTGTGGGAGCAGTGATTACCATACAGACCAATTATAATATTGAAAATCCATTACTTCCCAGTTACCTTATAGGCGTTACAGTGCGGGATTCGTTGTTGTTGGAATTCTCATCCACCATGGTGGCCCTTATCCTGGCCGGAAAGGTGGGATCCAGCATTGCATCGGAGCTGGGAATGATGCGGATCACTGAACAAATCGACGCCCTTGAAGTCATGGGAATCAATTCAGCATCCTACCTGATCCTTCCAAGGATCATTGCTGCAGTTTTCTTCTTTCCCATCCTGTGTCTGCTGAGTATTATTGTGGGATTGACAGGCGGATACCTTTCCTGTCTCCTGGCCGACGTGGTGCCACCCACAGAATATATATACGGCATTCAATATGCTTTTTATCCCTACTACGTGAGCTATGCCCTGACAAAAACTGCCTTCTATGCTGTTATCATCACCTCTGTCTCCTCCTATTTCGGATACCACGTCAAAGGAGGGGCTGTTGAAGTGGGAAGAGCAAGTACAAGAGCAGTGGTTCAGAGCAGTGTGCTAATCCTGCTTGCCAACCTCATTCTCACCAGAACCATCCTGCAATGATCGAAGTAAAGAACCTGTATAAAAGCTATGATGGAGAGTTTGTACTCAATGATGTGAGTGTAAAGTTTGAGCAGGGAAAATGCAACCTGATCATCGGCCGCAGCGGTTCGGGGAAAACGGTATTGCTCAAATCCATTGCAGGACTTATTGAGGTTGATGAAGGTGAAATCTGGTATGACACTCAGAAATTCAATCAGCTGGTAATTAGTGCACGTCAGGAGATCAGGAAGAATATGGGTATGCTCTTTCAGGGAGCTGCACTGTTCGATTCCCTGACTGTGGAGGAGAATGTGATGTTTCCACTTGATATGTTAACATCCCAATCAAAGGAAGAGAAACTTGACCGGATCAATTTCTGCCTGGAGCGGGTCAGGGTTACAGGCTCCAATGGGCTCTATCCTTCAGAATTGAGCGGAGGGATGAAAAAACGTGTGGCCATTGCCAGGGCAATTGCACTCAACCCCCGTTACCTGCTTTGCGACGAACCCAATTCCGGACTTGATCCTGAAACCGGAATTGTGATCGATAACCTGATCAGAGAGCTCACTGAAGAGTTCAACATGACCACCATCGTAAACTCACATGACATGAATTCGGTCCTGGAGATTGGCGACAATGTGGTATTTATTTATCAGGGATGTAAGTGCTGGGAGGGTACACGAACGGAGGTACTTCATACAGACAATGAAGCCCTGAATAAATTTGTTTTTGCCACCAATCTGGCCAAGCAGATCAAACGCCAGGATTGATTGAACGGCCTCTCAATATACAAGGGGCCTGTCCCCATCGACCTTCACACATTGTTTGTAACCAAATACCACATTCATGCCGAACCAGAGGTTCACCGACCTTGCTTCCTGGGGCCAGAATAGTGCATTCAAGGTGTTATCTGATATCAGATAAAGATTCAAAGGGCCCGCATTGAACGAGATACCTGCTCCCAGGTTCTTCATGTATGAGTTTTTATAGGTATAGCTCAGCGTAAGATTAATCCAGCGACCGGTTGTAAAATTGGCTGAAGCTGTAAATTGCTGTGATATTAAACCTTGTAGAAAATCTGTCCGGGAAAGAAGACCAAAATTGATGTTTGGTGTGACAAAATAGGATGCCCCAACGTAGAGTTTTGTATTCAAACGCTTGCTGTAAGCTCTTCCCGGTGTAAATTCCAAAAAACTCAACAGACTGTCACCCAACTGCGAAAAGGAGCTGTCAATATAATCCCCCAAAGAGTAATCTTCATTTAATTCAAGAGGATTGAGTTCAAATCCTAAATACTCATATTCCATCGCATGGGTTGCATCATGTACTTCATCTTTCCAGGAGATAAACCCAATGTCCACTGCACTGGCACTCAGCAAAAGCTGATCAATGGGACGGTAATTAACTCCCAAATCGACCGCAAATCCAGGATTTCTGTAATTGAAAATATACCTTGGAAGCGAAGTGGGCCTTAAAGATTCAATCTCTTCATCAATCACAATATCCTCTATCATACCCTCTTCATTATAGACCACTTCTGCAAATGGAAGAGAAGCACTGACCATCAGATCTGACTGTATATTCCAAGCCTCCTCGGAAGTGGTTATCGATAGTTCTGATCGCCTGGTGGACAAATCCCCAATTCCAAATAACATTTTTGCACGGACTCCCACCTGCAGATTATCAAGAAATGGATAGGACCATCCAAGTGATAACTCATCGAATGCCGAGAGGTTTGTTCCGATTCCGTCAAGGCTGTAGGTTTCTCCCTCAATACTTCCTTTTAATAACAGTTTAGCCAGGTCACCTGGATAATAAACTGCTCCATCTACCCTGCTTGTCAAATCAAATGTTAAGAATCCTATTTCCGTTTGAAGTCCAAGTGATATCAGAGATGATCTCAGATCCGTAACAATGAAGTTCTCAGGTTCAAGCTTATTTAGGAACGCCTCTTTATCAGCAGCCGAATGCAGAAAGGTTATCAGGGAATCTTGAAAAGGATGCGGATAGATGACATCCTGGTATGACAATGAGCTGGAAGAAAGTTCCAGCCGCATGGGAGCCAGCATGGGAAATCCAATGTAAGAACCACAATTGGGTTGATGGGCTGGGTTGACCCGGTTTGCCTGTGGAACTCCAGGCATAAAATAGACCGAATTGTTGATCTGGGCCTCTCCAGGAATGCACAAGCAAGCTATAACTCCCAGGCTAATAATTTTACTGAATGCGTTCATAAGTCTCTTGTATTGATTCTGAAATTGGCAACCATTGAAAGCTTGAAATCGAGCGAATAGTCTGAATAAATTTTCACAAACTGATCTCCCATTTCCGAGGTAATCAACCGGGCTTCAACCTGCATATAAAAAACCTCCTGCAGCGTGGCCAGTTTTTCAATCGGGAATGTTACAACACTGGTCTCCTCTACTGCCTGTGTCAGGATCCCCTGATCATCCACCAGGGATGCACCCAGGATGATGGCATCACCATCAAAGACCGAGTCGATCACTGAATGGTTTGCATCAAGCATGTATACCTGGAGCTCAAGCTCAATGGGCAATTCATTGAGGGTGGTCACGGAAACCTGGGCCTCCTTTAATAGGGTTGTGTCGACTCCATCTGCTCCGACTTCAAAATCAATGGTATCCTTAAGGGCAAAACCTGAAGATTTGAAGTCAAGCGGCAATAAAAACTCCAGTGCAAGTGCAAATTTGCTCTCATCAAGGACGAAATGCTCCTCTGCCCCGGTTCCTGGTTTTGTCCTCCCCTTCACACTGTAAGAGATGCTGGCAGGAGCTATGGCCAGAAAATCACTGATGTTACTGGTGGTATTGTTAATCCGGATATTTGTATTGACCGTATCTCCTATCCTGTCAAGTCCCGGTGCAAAAATATTAAGTGTGTTCCCATCATATATATCCAGGATCTCCTGTGTGCCATCCTCTGCTGTGGCGATAACACTATCAAAATCAATTTCAAAGGGAATTCCCACAGAACTTGAGGTAAAAATATGAATCCGGGGATCGGCAAAAATCAGAGTCGCCAAATCAGGATTCTCAGCCCACAATGGGATATCCACCGATCCACTCTCATCGATCAGGTCCCTTGAATCGATATAACCATAAGCACCATAGAAATTAAGATTCAAGAAGCTGGTATTAATTTCACACAATTCACCTGGACTGACAGGGTTTCCGGAATTGATCAGAGCCAGGTCATAGTCAATGTTGATCATATTGCTGTCATTGACCACGAAAGGCTCTACATAATAGTTATCCGAATCAAGCGTGATCGAATCTATAAAACCCCCGGTAGGATCACTGATCACGAAGGTGGTGGAAAATGGCACGCGATCCCTGTCCTTGATCTGGTTGCTACTGATGGTCAATAATCCTGTATGCTTGAATGAACTGCTCACATTGATCTTAATATCTCCACCTTTGATTACCACACTATCTAACCGGTCGTCGCCCTCAAGCTCAAATACTTCCACTTCTGTTTTGAGAAAATGTGTAGTATCTCCAATGTCGCTACCTATAAATATGGGATCATCAATTTCAGGATCTATATAAAGTTCTTTGTAAAACTTATCGGGAACTTCAAACACGGTATCGGCTTTTACGTTCACCACAGTATCTGAATATACCAGGTAGAGCAGGCCATCTTCAAATTCATTCACATATCCTGCCGAATCAACTCGTTCAACAATGTCCATCACCGTCATGGAACCATAGAGGAGAGGAGCGACCAGCTGAGGTTGAATTTCGATCTCGGTGGATAACCGGTTCAGTTCAAAATACTCTTTGTGACAGGTGGTCAACATCAGCCCGCTAGCCAACAGGAAGATGATACCGTAAAAGAGATGTCGTTTCATGGCCTATTTAATTGAATAATTGTATAAAAAGTTGTTTGCGCTACCCACAATCAAGTTAAACCTGCTGTCAGATCCGGCAAAATAGCCAATGCTAAAGCGGGTTGATCCCTCCAGTGGAAATCCCTCATACAGGGAGCCATCGGAATTGATCAGGTAGATCCTGTTCCGTGGCTGGTCAGTGATCCCGATCTTGATATCCGAAGCAGAAAACTTATAGATATCCGGCATTTCATTAATCTTTTCGCGTACCCTATAACTGAAAAGCCTTTTCCCATCCTGGTGCATTACATATAATTCATTTCCTTCGGCAAAAATAAATTCCTGAATTCCATCCTTATCCATATCCTGCATTCGGAAAAAATGATCCCTGGAGAATTTTTGATTCAACAAAGTAGAGACAGAGCCATTCAGGTATATGGCGGTTACATTTCCGGAAGTATCTGTGGAGATCCATCTGGGCTTCTCTTCCCTGATATTCATATCCAGTGTAAGGGGATTTTGTGGTGAAATGACCACCCGGTCCTTCATTTTGATACGTTCCTTTCCTCTTCGATCCAGGAAATAGGTACGATTATCATCAGAAAGAGTAATATAATCTTTATCGTTGATCCTGAAATGCTGGATCATTCCAGAAACCTCAGATTCGGTTTTTCCAAATTTCCAACCAGTCACCATATTACCCTCAATATCATACACATATACCCTCAGGTCCACTCCAGCTACAAATATCCGGTAATCCTTGTTCTTATCATAGTCAAACAGTGCAATGGGATTGGTTGCATTTGATCTTAATGAAATGGGGTAACGCTCCACATAATTCCCGTTTCTGTCAATCAAATGTATCTTCTCCGGGGTATTAAACAAGTATTGGAGTTTTCCGTTTTTATAGAAATCCACCTGTTGCAAGCCACCCATGATCGATCCCTCAAGATGTTGTTTCCAGAGAATTCTGCCAGTACTGTTGATCAGGTAAACCCTGTGGGCTGCATCCTGTACAAAAATTTCCTTCTCCGAGGTATTGTGATTCACCACCAGAACTGGTTTGATCACAGCGGATGAGTCCAGCAAACTTTCCCAAACGGTCATCGCCTTCTCCTTTATCTGGGAGGTGTATTTGCAACTTACGCTCTGGTAAAATAACCGGCCTTCCGTACTATACTGAATGACAATACCCGGTATACGGCGCAGGAAAAGTTCCATAGCATCCAGTTGCTGATCCACCTCTTCATTCAATAAGGCACGCTTATAATCAAGGTATTGGTAAGGCCTGAGAAAAAATGTAATGTTGCTGCGATTGGATAGGTAATCCGACATCTCCTTGAAAACAGGATCACTTACAAATGTTTTATGAAGTACGTTCTGATAGATCACCCTTGACAGCACTTCCACCGAGGGTCCAAAAATCAGATAGTTCTCAAATAGTGTAAAATAATTGTTAAACAATCGACCCGGAAGCAAGCCCTTGAAAAACACATCAGGAAGATGATAGATGTTGAAGCTGGTTTGGTTATCCAGTTGATACACAGATCGCAGGGAGCGCATGTCAAATGAGTGAACCTGGAGGTACTGTTTAATCCACTGCATCACCACCTCTGCAGTTTCACTTTTGCTTTTGGTTTCAATGACTAAAATCTCATCCTCCGGTTTCTCTGTCTCTCCATCAATGGCAAACCAGGCCATCTCATTATCCAGTATGCTCTCCAGGTCCGTCAGAGGATCAATCCCATAAAGTTTCTCTATCCGTTCCCGTTCCGATTCAATTTCTGACAATATCCCCAGGCCACTGAAATAAGTTGTGATCTGATCTGTGAACTTTGACTGATCGCTGATGCCCAGGTGAAGGAAATAGGTAGTCCCTGAAGGCATCATTTTATGCACTTCCATTTTGACCGGTGACTGGTTTGCAAATGCACCAAACAGGAGGGGTGCCTCTGGATCTGCATGGGACATACCGTTAAGAACAATGGCATCTTCCTTTATATCAAGGTCCAGTTCACCCCATGAGGCAAGTCTGGCAAACACCTTAAGTTTGTCCCAACTGGGTTGCCCGATGAATGGATAGAACAGATGCTGCAGCTCTTTATAATTGATGTAGATATTGGCATGTACATACCTTCCGGCAGTTTCCCTGACCAATTGCAGTCCCTCATCGACGGAAAGATCTGCCACCGAATGAATGGTCCTGACCGATTCTTCCACCAACAAAGAAGAGGGACTAATCAGGCAGATCCCGTTTAAACAGGCAAATGATAATTTCCCCGGCACAAATCCCGGTTTTCCTGAGACATCATACAACATCGTTGCTTCATACTTCCTCTCATTGACCATGGTCTCTTCCTCCAGAAGGGCAAGCATAATTTGTTCAAAATCATGATCGCTGTGAGATCCGGAATAGCTGATATAAAACAGTGGATTAAGTTGATCTTTTCCAACCATGTGTAAGGAGAGATTCAATCCATCTTTTAACAATAGATCCTGAAGAGGTTCGCTTGAGTTAACCTGAGATATCACAATATTCACCAGGGAATCAAGGTCAGTCTGGTTCGTGGTGTTCACAAAATCGATCCAAATCCTACTATCTGACAGAAATGTTTTCGTCAGGTAATCATAATCTATCTCTTCAATAAACAGAATGGCATCTTCTGGAACTGCCTGCAGGACCTCAATTGGCGTGATTTTATCAAATCGCTTTAACAAGATCACAGCAAGCAGTCCCACACACACAACAGCAAATAGACCTCCGTATATATACCTTTTTAACATAACAGGTCTGTTTGAACCAAAAATATGAATTTCAAAAGCAGGTTGACAGGAAAATTACCAACACTCCAGGTCATCCTCCGGAAGGGTTTCAAGGAGCGGAGTGTTCTTGGTACAATTTTTGTTATATTTTGCCTGCTTTTAATCTCATGTTTTATCGTACCATATTCATAATTAGTACATTATTTTTAATGGTTCAGGCGAACGGCCAGTACATCCAGGTAATTAGCTCCTCAGACCGTTCACCCATAGGACATGTGGCTGTATTTAACAACTCCAGGGAAAACGCTGCAATTACAGACTCGCTTGGACATATTGATCTCTCTATTTTCCCTGAATCAGATACCATTATCTTTCAACACCCCTCCTATATAACAGTACAATACAGTAGAAAAGCTATCTCCGGACAAACCTTTATTGTGCTTGACAGAAAACGTATCCTGATTGATGAATATGTCATTTCTGCCTCCAAATCAAGAGAGAGTAAACTTATCATTCCATACATGGTCGAGGTATTTGAGCAAAATGTACTCAGAGAAACAACGGGTATGACTGCTGCTGAAATACTTGAGGGTGCGGGTAATATTGTGGTCCAAAAAACTCAGGGAGGAGGAGGAAGCCCCATTCTAAGGGGATTCGAAGCCAATAAAATCCTGCTGGTGGTAGATGGGGTAAGATTAAACAATGCCATTTACCGCAACGGTCACCTTCAGAATTCCATCACCATCGACCACTCCATACTTGAAAGAACAGAAGTAATCTTTGGCCCCACTTCCATCATTTACGGAAGTGACGCCCTGGGCGGGGTCATCCATTATTATACCAGGGATCCTGTGCTGACCGAAGATTCCCAGACTCTTCTTGATGTCCAGGCCTATACGCAGTATGCCTCTGCCATGCAAGGCAAGACCGGGCATCTCGATTTTTCAGTGGGGAAGAGAAAATTCGGGACCCTGACCAGCATTACTTATAAGGACTTTGATGATATTAAAATCGGTGCCAGGAGAAGTCCATACCTGAATGACTGGGGTAAAATAATGCATTATGTGGATCAGGTGAATGGAGCAGACTCGACCATGGCCAATGAAAACGCGCTCATTCAGAAAAACAGCGGCTATCGACAACTGGATATCCTTCAGAAAATCCGCTATACCCCTTCGAAATATGTGGATTGGATCCTGAATATGCAATATTCCACCTCTTCTGACATTGATCGTCTGGACAAACTGAATGACTATTCCGGAGAGAATCTGAAATATGCCTCCTACTACTATGGTCCACAGAACAGGTGGCTTATTTCCTTGAAAAATGTATTGAAAAAAGATAACCGGTTCTTCACCAACATGACCACCATTGCAGCTTTCCAGAGAATAGACGAGGACCGGAACTCAAGAAAATTCAGAAACCCGGAGCTCCTCACCCAGCAAGAGGATGTGGATCTATTCAGCGTTAATATGGATCTGCTTAAAATATGGAATGCCAACCATAAGTTGAACTATGGTGTTGAATTCAACCACAACAGGGTAGCTTCAAAGGCCTGGTATGAGGAGATTCAAACAGGGGAACAACGACCAGCCCTGACTCGTTATCCTGAGGGGGGTAGCCAGACATGGAGTGCCTCTGCATATGCCAGTTACAAATGGATTCTGAATAAACAATTGGTACTCAATGGGGGTTCGAGGTACAACTGGGGTGAACTTTCCTCGCTGTTTAATAATCCCATTTTGCCCTATGACCGCATTCACATCACCCATGGAGCAGTTACCGGAAGCGTGGGTATGGTTTATGCTCCATCGGATCGCTGGCAATTGAATACCATCCTTTCAACCGGATTCAGGAATCCCAATGTGGATGATTACGGGAAAGTCAGGGCAAAAGACAACTACGTTACCGTTCCCAACGAGAATCTTACTCCAGAATACTCGTATAATGCAGAAATAGGGATCAGCAGGATCGTAGAGGGCTACATGAAGATAGAATTCGTAGGATACTATTCTTACCTGAAAGATGCCATCGTTAGAACAGATTTTCAGCTCAATGGAGAGGATTCTCTCTATTATGATGGAGATCCCTACCGCATTACCACCAATTACAACGCCGGTCAGGCCTATATTTATGGTGCATCTATGAGTTTTACCTCCAACCTGAATAAAAACATCATTCTCAAAGGAACCCTCAATTATACCAGGGGACACAACCTTACTGATGATGTACCCATGGGACATATTCCTCCCATTTTTGGCCGGACCTCTTTCACCTACAGAAAGAGCCGGTTCTTTGTGGATACATACATTGTGTATCATGGCTGGAAGAGTGTTGAAGATTTTTCGCCTTATGGGGAGGATAACGCTGAAGAAGCCATGGTATTTGGATTCCCCTCCTGGTGGACTGCCAACATTAAAGCGGGATTTCAGGCAGGCAGCCACCTTAATTTTATGCTGGCCATTGAGAACCTTTTTGATCAGTTCTATAAACCGTATGCTTCTGGCGTGAGTGCCCCTGGCAGAAACTTTATTCTTACTGCCAGGTTTACATTGTAATCTTTTGGGGAGGTGCTGCACATTTGGTATCTTTCCTATCCATGCAAACAATTAATCCGGTCATTGAAGAGAAGTGGAAGGAAATTCTCTGGGAAGAGTTCCAATCACCCTATTTCAGTGAATTAAAAGCGTTCCTGCTTGAAGAGAAACAGCAACATACCATCTTTCCGCCCGGGAATCTCATTTTTAATGCATTTCGACATACCCCCTTCGACAGCGTGAAAGTGGTGATCCTCGGACAGGACCCTTATCATGGCAAAGGTCAGGCACATGGATTATGCTTTTCCGTTCCGCCCGGGATCCCGAAACCCCCTTCACTTGTTAATATTTTCAAGGAGTTGCATGCAGACCTGGGCATTCCTGTCCCGGAACACGGCAACCTGGAAAAATGGGCCGATCAGGGAGTCCTGCTTCTCAATGCAACACTGACGGTACGTGACAGTCAGGCCGGATCACACCAGAACAGGGGATGGGAAACATTTACCAACCGTGTCATTGAACAGATCTCTGCCCGGAGAAGCGGGGTTGTCTTTTTACTATGGGGACGCTATGCCCAGGCCAAGGAATCCCTTATCGATGGCCAAAAGCACCTGATCCTTAAAGCCGCTCATCCTTCCCCTCTCTCTGCATACAATGGATTTTTTGGTTGTAAACACTTCTCAAAAACCAATGAATACCTGAAAGATCAAAGGATTGATTGGACACTGTAACTTTTTGGCACGCAATTTGCAGCTATATAGTTGACAGTTCATCCAATCATATTCCCTGACAATTTCAGGGCCAGGTCCGTCTCTCACAGGCGGACTTTTATTTTTCTATCCCTCCTTACACAGATATTCTAACGCTACTTAAATCCTTTACTTCGTAAAGTATTATAGGCAGCTTATATAACATCTGTGTAAGGAGTTAGTAAAACTTGGGGAAGCGAGGAGAGGCAATCAGTCGGATCTTAATAGATAATCACCTCATCACAAAAGGTCCAGACAGGCAATCCTGAAGCATGATGCCATGGGGGTGCTTTTTTCATACTTCTTGCATGTAATTTGATATATCGGGCCTCAACAGGTGGGAACTGAAATGTGAAGAACTCAATATCATTGATCTTATCTCCCTTCTGCAACGGATGTTCTGTTTTCTTCCTTGCGATCTCATAGTATTTTTGATCATCCACTGAACCGGATATGATCAGCTCTTCCGGGAAAAAAACGATATGGTTGACGACTTTTAGGAATGCCGTGTGAAGAAAGGTGACCTCTCTCTCCCTTTTCAGGTCAATGACCGCCTCCATATCATTACCCTCGAACCCCAGCCAGTTGGAGTAAAAACTGTTCCCTCCCAGGCTACCGTCTGTTAACGCCTGGGGATCTTCCCCCGCATAGTTCTTAGGTTGTGTCAGTAGTTTTACCGGTTTCCCAGCTGCCCGGTTAGGCATGGCAGCCCGTTCCATTGCCTTCTCATAGGTCTCAACATATTCCTCAACCGAGTATCTCATCTCATTCATCAGGGTGATCCCGGCTGACCGGCAGGTCTCTTCAAATGTCTTTAACCTCGGCCGCACCTCATATGACATCCTGTACTCCCCGGAAACACCTTTTCTTGAAGCCTCCAGTATGGCATAATGGGTACTGAGCCTCGCCCGTTTCACCCGCTCCAGCACTTCGGGTTTTTCTGTAACTGCTTTCTCAGCATCTTCATAGAGTTTGTCATATTTTGTGAGCAGCTCAGGCTTCAGGAACGATTCAAAACCCTGAGACGGATCACCGTACAGGAAGAGAAAGAACTCCGGCACCTTTTGGATCTCTTCATGAATGGTGTGAATGTAGTCGAGAATATAGGGTGCTGCTTCCTGGTAATAGGCTGTACAAAACTCCTGCATGATCTCTTCCGCATCCCGGTCCGGGTTCCATAGCAATTGTGCGGTCAGGTAGGATCGCAGTTCGAAAAGTTCACTGGGATGGTGGCTATGCTGTTCAAATATCCATTTGGCATGGTTGTCCCGGAAAAATTCAATATTGGGTTTCAGGGTATGTATATTCGGAAAGGGGGCCAGGAAGTTGGTGAACTGGGTAGTGTAATCCCATATCCTGATACTTTCGGTAAGCTCTTTCCAGCCTTTGAGATCGGCCGCAAAATCTGTACAGCCCTCTTCAATGGGTTTGCTGCGGTCGCACTCTATGGAACAGAGGGTGATCAGGACATTTGAGAGTGGTTTGGTCACCGGTGGTTTCCTGGTATATTGGTAGGCTAGGGTTGAGATCATCTTATCCGGGAAGTGTTCCGCCACAGCATTTACGAACCGGATCATGGAACCACTGGGAGAGCCCTCTTCCTTATCAATTGCCGCACACTGATCACACTGGCAATACTGGGTATTGTCATCCTGGCTCACGGAAATAACAGCAGCATCCGGGAACCTTGCAAAATAGGCCCTTACAGAATCGGTTACGATCTGCAGCACCTCCTTATTAGTCAGGCACAGCTGGGTGGTAAGCCGTTTTCCGTTGCGAAGTGCATAATACTCCGGATGGGACTTATAGAATGAGCCTTCCGGCATGAACCTGTGAAAGGTATGCACCCCGGCACCCGGCACATAGCCAGGGAAAGCCTCATAGGTGACCCCAAGCTTGTCGGCAAAACGGTGGTTATCGTAAAAGAGCCGTGAGTGAACGGTGCGGGTTTCGATCTGGGGAGCATAACGGTAGTCGGTTCCTCCTTCGATGACTATGCGGTCTACCGCGGGTACCTTCTCCGTTTCCGGGCTTAACCACAGGCAGCCCAGTTCATTTTCAAGGAACCGGTATACGGCATAGAGGGTGCTCTTGGAATTCCCTCCATAAATATAGAGATCCCGCCCTTCCACACGGTAACCCACCGTAAGGGCAGATAACGTTTCATCTTTGAACCCGGATCCCACAAATATCGCATGCTTCTCAGGGTCCCTGCGGTTAATCTTGCTTACCGGTATTTCCGCCCCTGAAATCTGGTGTAAATAGTGCTCCAGTTCGCTGGCTGCTCTCCGGATGGTGCTATCGGGATCATCCGGGATCACAATCTCATAGCCGCTTATCCCCTTCTTCGCAAGTTTAATGGAGCTGTGCGAGCAGGAGATTGAGAGCATGAGAATCAACAGGACCAGGAAACGGGACAACAGATTGGTTAAGGAGGACATATGTTTGTCAATCAGGGCAATTCAATGATTCTAATGTTTCTGAAATGAATTTCAGCTCCCTCCGATTCAAGACATATAAATCCTTCTTTTTTACTTGATTTACTTATCCCGTTAACAAATTTACCATTTACCGAAAGCTTAATGGTTCCATCAACACACACCACTTCATATGTGTTCCACTCTCCTTTTCCTTTACATCTGTTTTCAACAGATTTACTCCGGCGCCCCCTTGGATTATCAGGGACAATCTCTACCCCGCCAACACCAAAAACTTCTCCATGTACATAAGCAACCGGAGGTTTTTTACCATCTTTTGTATTCAGGTCTACCCAATCGAGTTCCAGCATTTGTACTTCCACTCCGTTTGGCAAACGGTTCTCACCAGGTTCGGCATCGCTCCACACAAAAGTCCCTGAATTCCCTCCCGGTTCCATGTGTTTCCACTCGATGTGCAATAGAAAATTTTCGTACCTCTTTTCAGAACGGATTACCCCAATGGGATGCCCCGAACATATTAGCTCATTCCCGTTTACTTTCCAGGTTTCAGCTTCGGTATTTACCTGTATCCAGGTAACGGGTACACCTTTTACAATCCCGCCTGAAATAATCTTTTGCAGACCCATCTCTTCACCAAAGCTGAAAAGTGGTTCCTGTGCTGTTATAACTCCGATCAGAAAAAATAATCCTGTGATAAAAAGTAATTTTTTCATCTGCTTAACATTAGATTTAAGTCAATATATTCTCTTCCCCGGCCAGCGGTATCTCTTCAGCAATTCCGGGAACCGGACCAAAAGCATAAGTTTTGGGTCCCAAATAGAGGTCAGAGTTCATTATCTCTTCCCAGGTAACATCTTTTCCGGTATAGGCCGAAATACGGCCCATAATGGTCATCAAGGTTGAATTTACCTGAGCTTCAGCATCGTTAACAATGTTTCCGGTCCTGATACCGGTTACAAGATTTATATGTTCCTGCACAAACGGATTGGTAACTTTCCATTTCGATTCCGTATCACTTTCTTCCGGTTTCGGATAGTTCCATACTTCATTTCCATGCACATCAAGAATCTGACCGGAAGCAATCGCCACTCCGTTGGTGCCTACAATACGTTCCACCTTGCCGTTGGCACAGCCATTTATCTGACGTGCTGCACAGTGTGTTCTTACACCATTTTCATAGATGTACTCCACACTGAAGAAATCATACTGATTGCCGGTAATCCTCCTTTGGCGGCCACCATAACCAACTGCTTTAACCGGTGTCCTGCCCATATGCCAGCTCATTACGTCAATTTCATGTATGAATTGTTCCGTTATGTGATCGCCTGAAAGCCAGCAAAAATTGCCCCAGTTCCGCAGCATGTACTCCATGTCGGTCCATTCGGGCTCTCTTCTTCTATACCACATAGCACCACCATTCCTGATTATATTGGCACCAACAATCTCGCCTATTTCACCGTTGGCTACTTTCATCTGGGTGGTCATATAATCTTTCTGGACCCTTCGTACCGTACCACTAACCATACACAGTCCCAGCGATTCGGCCATTTTTGAGGAAACCAGTACTGAACGGGCTCCAACCGGATCGACGGCAACTGGTTTTTCCATAAAAATGTGCTTGCGGGCATTTACCGCCGCCTCAACATGTGTTGGCCGGAAATGAGGCGGCGTGCAAAGTAGTACCACATCCACACCCGAATCAATTACTTTTTGATAGCTGTCAAACCCCAGAAAACACTTTTCATCGGCAATCTCCACACCCTTTTCTTCTTTTAGATTTTCCCTGCAACTGTCAATCCTTTCCTGAAAAACATCGCCCAGAGCCACAATCTCCAGGTTTGGCCCGGCATCTAAAAAATTAATGGCTGCACCGGTTCCACGTCCCCCACAACCAATCAACCCGGCTTTAATAACGCTGCCGTCAGGGGCCTGGTCAGGCAACTCAGGTGGTTCTTCGATTGTTTTTGTTTTTTTATCTGTGGAACAAGCCGATATGAAAGCTGCGGCTCCCACTGTGCCAATTGTAGCTTTGGCTATAAAATCTCTTCGTTTTAAATCCTTCTGGCTCATTATTTATATTGTTAGGCGATATTATGAAATTGCTCGTATCGACGATCATGTTTGAATTACTCTTTAAATGTACAATTTTATCTAAAAGTGTAGTGTCCAATTTTCAGGTAAGGCTACAAAAAGGAGAAGGCCACAGAAGAGCATTGTTTCAGTAACGTTACTATTTCCTGAAGTATATGTTATATAAGCTACCTACAAATATTCCGAAGGAAGATTTTAAGTAGCGTTAAAACATATACGAAAGGTTTAAAACGGCTTGTAACCAAGGATTTCGCGGACTTCACGAACCGTCTTGGATGCACTTTCGCGGGCTTTTTCAGCGCCCATTTTCACCACTTTCCCGAGGTAGTCAGAGTCATTGTAGATCGCATTGATGCGCTCCCTGATAGGCGTGGTAAAAGTAATCATCTCCTCTGCCAGTTGCTTTTTCAGGTCCCCGTAACGGATGGTGCAGTCGTTATAACTGGCTCTGAAATGTTCAACGGTATCGGGTGTGGATAACAACTCCAGCAGGTAAAAGAGGTTGGCCACCGGTTCAGCCATTGGAGAATTGGGTTCCTTGGGACCCGCATCGGTTACAGCCCGCATCACCTTCTTTCGGATCACATCCGGTTCATCTGAAAGATAGATCCCGTTGCCTTCACTTTTACCCATCTTTCCAGTACCATCCAGTCCGGGTACCTTCACCAGCTCCTCACCGAAGTTGTAAGGCTCGGGCATTTTGAAATACTCTACACCGTACATGTGATTAAAACGGCGTGCAAATTTCCGGGCCATCTCCAGGTTCTGCTCCTGATCCTTTCCAACGGGAACCTTATCTGCGTTGTGTATGATAATATCGGCACACATCAGGACCGGATAGGTCAGCAGTCCTGCATTGATGTTTTCCGGTTGCTTTCGGATCTTTTCCTTGAAGGTGGTGGTGCGTTCCAACTCACCCACATAGGCATTCATGTTGAGCAGGAGGTAGAGCTCTGAAATTTCAGGGACGTCGCTCTGGATGTACAGCGTGGCAACCTCCGGATCCAGTCCGGCTGCAAGGTATTCCGACAGCACAATCCGAATGTTATTATGCAAGTTTTCAGGAGTTGGATGAGTGGTGAGCGAATGATAGTCAGCCACAAAAAAGAAACACCTGTTCTTGTGTTGCATCTTCACAAAATTCTTAACTGCTCCAAAATAATTGCCCAGGTGCAATTTCCCTGTTGATCTGATCCCGCTTAATACTGTATCCATAGGTTTCGCTACGCTTTTTAAGGTAACTGCAAAACTATAAAATGTTATTGAAAAAACGTACTTTTGCCACGATGACAACTACCCGCCAGCATAAAGTATCCAGGCTATTGCAAAAAGAGCTTGGCGATTATTTCCAGAAAAATGGTTCAAATCTCACCGGTGGTAAGATGGTAACGGTTACCGTCGTTCGGATCAGCCCTGATCTTGGTGTAGCTAAAGTTTACCTGAGCATTTTTCCGGGTGAGGGGCTGGAAGAGGCCGTGAAAGCTATTTCGGACAGGGCAGGCCTGATCCGGAGTGAAATGGGTAAAAGGCTGAGGAATCAGTTAAGGCACATTCCTGAATTTGTGTTTTATCTGGACGATTCGCTCGATTACATTGACCGGATCGACAACCTCTTAAATGATTAAACATGCAATACGATCCCATCAAGCGTCGTCTTGGAAATATTTTCAACAGCACCCCTTTTCTCAGAAAACTGTTTTACAGGTTGCTGGATCTGCTGTTGCTTCGTTCATGGCATATACGCAGGGAGTTAAGAACACTTAAAAGGATGGGGTTTCATCCCTCACATATTGCCGATGCCGGATCGGGATTCGGTCAGTATGTATTTTATCTTTCAAAGAAATTCCCCCATACCCGCATCACCGGGCTGGATATCAAACAGGAGCAGGTGGATGACTGCAATTCTTTTTTTTCTTCCCTCAGGCAGCATGAAAAGGTCTCCTTTGAATATGCCGACCTGACTACCCTTGAAGTCACTGAAGCATATGATCTGATACTCTCGGTGGACGTCATGGAACATATCGAAAATGACCGTACCGTTTTTAAGAGGTTTTATACAGGATTGAAACAGGGAGGGGTACTGCTGATCTCGACACCTTCTGATCAGGGTGGATCGGATGTTCACCACGAACATGAAGACTCTTTTATAGATGAACATGTGAGGGATGGGTATGGAGTGGGTGAGATTGATGAGAAACTCAGGGAGGCAGGTTTTTCAAACATTCATATCAGGTATTCCTATGGAAAGCCGGGAAAGATCTCCTGGAAACTCTCCATGAAATATCCCATCCTGCTAACCAATGCCAGTAAACTTTTTATGTTGATTTTACCCATTTACTATCTGGTTGTCTACCCCATCTGTTATATATTAAACATGGTTGATGTGAGGAAGCAGCACCCCACAGGAACCGGACTGATCGTAAGGTGTAGAAAGTGAACCTCTCTTTTTATATAGCCAAACGTTACCTTCTGGGTAAAAAGTCCCAGAATGCCATTAATATTATTTCTGGTATTTCGGTTCTTGGTGTTGCCACCGGAACCATGGCCCTGGTCATTGTATTATCAGTATTCAATGGTTTTGATCAGGTGGTAAAATCGCTGTTCAATTCATTTGATCCGGACATAGAAATCACCGCAATGGAAGGGAAAACATTTATCCCTGGAAAATCCGTTACCGATGCAATCATTTCTCTTCCGGGTGTAACTGCCCTGTCGGAGGTGGTGGAGGAGAATGTACTATTATTGTATGGTGACAAACAACACATTGCTACCATCAAAGGTGTGGATGATTCGTTTGAAGAGGTATCCGGACTCGATTCGATGATCTATGATGGTGAAATGAAGCTGAAGGATCGCAACAGGCCCTATGCAGTAGTAGGACAGGGAGTTGCCTATAGCCTCAGAATCGGGCTCAGTTTTGTGGATCCGCTGTTTGTCTATACCATCGACAGAAAAGCCCGGATCAACATGTCCCAGCCGGAAGAGTCCATTCGCAGAGATTTTATCTACCCTTCGGGCATATTTTCCATTGAACAGGATTTCGACTCCAGGTACATCATCGTTCCCATTGAATTTGTGAGAGAGCTCCTCTCCTATGAAAACGAAGTTTCTCTTCTTGAGGTCAAACTGGATCAGCGATTTCCTGCAGACAGGGTACAGGAAGAGATTGCCGCAATCATGGGCAAAGGTTTCTATGTAAAGAACAGACAACAACAGAATGAGCTCTTCTACAGGGTCATGAAATCGGAGAAATGGGCGATCTTCCTGATCCTCACCTTTATCCTGATCATTGCTTCCTTTAACATCATTGGATCACTGAGCATGCTGATCATCGATAAGAAGAGTGACATTGTAACGCTGCGAAATATGGGATCTACCAACAGACTCATTGAGAATATCTTCCTGGTGGAAGGATGGTTGATCTCAGTGATTGGTAGTGCGATTGGTCTGACCCTGGGTACTGCCATTAGTTGGATCCAGCAACGGTTTGGATTGATCAAATTATCGGGTAGCGGGACTTTTGTGATTGACGCCTATCCGGTTCAAATCGAGATAGTTGACATATGTCTGATCTGGGTGACGGTCCTGCTTATTGGATGGATCGCAGCCAGATACCCGGTAAAACAGATATCCAGGAAGTATTTGAAAAACCTGGAAATAGAGGGCATTGTTTAAAACTTTGTACATCTCCTATCTTAAGATCATCTAATTTTATATCCATCTGAGAAGTAATATTGTCCTACCTGCAACCAATTGCAGCGTAGAACAGTATTGTAGATATCAGCTGATAAGTGAGTATCAGGTATTAAATAACGAGATAGTTACGAATGAAAATATTCAGGAATTCAATCTTTTCGATCTTAGTCATTCTTTCATCAGTGATATCCTTACAGGGGCAGGATGTGGTTATCACAAACATTACAACCACACCAGTTACCTGCGGAGGAGGATCGGACGGCACCATTACCGTTACCATAACCGGGGGGGATGGATTTTATACCTATTTACTTGTGAGGGCCGGATTCCCCGTTGAAAATGTCGGTCCCATTCCTTCTCAGACTTTTACCTTTACCGGACATGATAGATTTGCCAGCTACATCATCATCGTTTCGGACCAGGACGATGATACAAGTGATGATGTCGCCTTTGTTGGCATCGATGGCCCTGACGTCATCTCCATCACTTCCTATATGGCTACCGATATTACCTGTAACGGAGCAAATGACGGGACCATTACTGTAGCTGCCGCCGGTGAACAAGGCAATTTTGTTTTCGATCTCACCGGACCGGTCAACCAGAGTAATACAAGCGGATTCTTTTCAGGGCTTCCCCAGGGAGATTATACGGTCCTTGTGAGCGATCAGGATGGTTGTCCCTCCACCGATATAACTCCCCTATTGACTATAAATAATCCCACTATTGTTTCCATCGCACTGGACAATGTGACCAATCTGCTCTGTTTTGGAGACAATACAGGCTCCATTGCCATCACTCCTTCCGGGGGTACACCCGCAGGAATGGGAAGCGGATATACATATGATTGGACAGGACCGGCTGGATTTACCTCCAGTTTGGAAGATATCACAAACCTTGAAGCAGGTGATTACTCAGTTACAGTCTATGACGAAAACTTATGTTCGGCCAATGCGGGTCCCTTCAACATCACTCAACCTCCTGAAATAACAGTAGTATTGAACAATTCCATCGATGTCACCTGCAATGGAGGAAACGATGGTAGCGCTCAGATTACTGCTGGTGGTGGTGCAGGAGGTTTTACCTACACATGGGAAGGCCAGGTCACTGGTTTTATCTATACGGACGAAGATCCCACAAATCTGGTGGCTGATATTTACGACCTGACGCTGTCTGATGCCAATGGTTGCTCAAAAACTTATAATTCATTTGTCACCATCGATGAACCTTTGCCTTTTAGCATCCTGGTGGATGGCACCACCAATGTCTCCTGTTCCGGAGGGAATGATGGCTCAGCCAATATTTCTCCGGGTGGAGGTACTCCTCCCTATACATTTTCCTGGTCGGGTGCCACATCAGGCTATACTTCCACAGATGAAGATCCTGTGAACATGCCGGCCGATGAGTACTCCCTCGTTATCACCGATTCTCGTGGATGCAACCAGCTTTTTTCCTCACTATTTACCATCACCGAACCAACTCCCCTCATTTTTATATTGGATGGAAGCAGTGATGTCTCTTGTTTTGGAGGGAATGATGGCGCTGCCAATGTCACTGTAAGCGGAGGGGTTTCCCCTTATAGCTTTAGCTGGACCGGTGACGGATCCGGCCATTCATCCGCAATGGAAGACCCCAACGACCTAGTAGCTGATACCTATGACCTTGTGGTCACAGATAACAATGGTTGTATTCTGAATTTCAATGATCTGGTTATCATCAGTGAACCTGCCGAACTGGCGGTGACCGTAGATGATATTACTGATGTGGATTGCAACGGGGCTGCCACCGGTGTCATCAATATAACACCTTCGGGTGGCACTCCTGTCTACGCCTTTTCATGGACCGGACCTAATGGTTTCACTGCAACCACAGAGGACATTCTGAACCTGGAAGCAGGTGACTACAGCCTCACCCTCTCCGATGCAAACGGGTGTTCCACCGTTTTCAGCAACGTGGCAACCATTGCTGAAAACAGCCCCATCACAGCCACATTCAATATCACTGATGTCACATGCAATGGCGGTTCCGATGGCGCACTGAATCCGAAAATATCAGGAGGAAAAACCAGCTATTCATACAGCTGGACCGGTCCTTCCGGGTTTACCTCCTCCCAAAAAAATATTTCCGGTCTGATTGCTGGTGACTACCAACTCACGGTGACCGATGATCTGGGGTGTGTACAGGTGATGCCTGTTCAGACTCTTAATCAACCCCCGGCCATCAGTGCCACTGCATCACAGGTGGATATTGACTGCTTTGGGGCTGACAATGGTTCCATTGATCTCACTCCTTCGGGCGGAACTCCTCCCTATACGTTTGCCTGGACAGGTCCGGGAGGATTTACTGCCTCCACCGAAGATCTGTCGGGACTTGAAACTGGTGCGTATAGTGTGACAGTGACAGACGCCAACCTCTGCTCCGAAACATTTACAGACATTGTCACACTCCTTGGGCCTGCCGAGATCCAGGTATCTTCAGTGAAAACAGATATCTCCTGTGGTGGATTAACAGACGGAGCCATTGATATTACTGTTACAGGCGGAACCCTACCCTACACATATGCCTGGTCGGGTCCTTCAGGTTATACTTCCACATTGGAGGATATTTCAGGACTTGCTGCCGGCAGCTATAGTTTAACCATCACAGACGGCAAAGGATGCGTGGTCAGCTTTCCTGACCAGGAGACCATCATTGACCCAACTCCACTTGTCGCCTCCTATATATCTCATGAGGATGTGCTTTGTTATGGGGATGCCAACGGATCCATCCAGATCGATGTGACCGGAGGTACAGCTCCATTCTCTTTCGACTGGACCAATGGTTCAGGGATCACCATCTCTACCGACGAGGATCCAACAGGACTGTTGGCCGATACTTATTCCCTGACTGTTATCGATGTGAACGGGTGTTTTGCAACTTATCCCGACCTGGTGACCCTCCATACACCGGAGATTGTGGTGGACAATTTGACCGTAACCGATGTAACGGGATGCAATGGTGACGCGACCGGTTCAGTGGTGGTGGCAGGATCAGGAGGGACAGGAGCCTTTACATTTTCGTTGGATGGAGGAGCGTACCAGGCCAGTGGGACCTTTAACGGGCTTCTGGCAGGGAGTCATACCTTAACCCTGAAAGATGTCAATGATTGTACCCTGGATACACTCTTCTCCATTGCAGAACCTTCAGTTATTGCGATCCTGACCGAGCAATTTACCGATATTACCTGTTCGGGAGCCAATGATGGTATTATCCAGATCGCAGCCTCAGGTGGAACGGCTCCTCTGAACTTCACACTCAATCCCGGAGCCGTATCCAATGGAACAGGCGTATTTAACGGATTAATGCCCGGTACTTATACTGTATCTGTCAGCGATGCGGCCGGTTGCGGTCCGGTTGACTCTTCACCATTTTCGATCACTGATCCCCCTGCCCTGATCATTGATTCACTGCTCTATGACAACATCAGTTGCAACGGAGCAGGCGATGGCAGTATCAGCATTTATGTTTCCGGTGGAGTTCGTCCCTACGAATACTCCTTTGACAACCAGGGCAGTTGGTCGGCCGACAGCCTCTCTACCGGACTGACCCCGGCTACCTATGAAATATACATCAGGGATGCAAACGTATGCACGGTCTATGGAGGCTCAATTGTTATGACAGATCCACCATTACTCTCCCTATCGGTAACCACCACTGATATAACCAGTTGTTCGGGTGATACCACCGGAGCAATCGATGCGGTTGGTAGTGGAGGAACGGGCAACCTGGAGTATTCATTGGATGGTCTTGTTTACCAACCCACCGGCGCTTTCAATAACCTGTCTGCTGGCCCCTATACGGTTACCCTCAGGGATGAAGCTGGTTGCTCAGTTACAGAGCCTGTCACGCTCAATGAACCAGATCCGGTCATGGCCACCATTACAAAAACAGATGCCATCTATGGTAACCTTGGCTCCATTCTCATCACAGAATCCACCGGTGGAACACCCCCCTATCAGTATACCATAGGGGGTGATACCGGGACATTCACCGGTGATACGTTCTACAGCGATTTAGAAGCTGCTACTTACCATGTGATCATCAGGGATCTGAACAGCTGTACCTACGACACAATGGTTGACATCCTTGATGTACCACCCCTGGATGTGATTGTCAATATAACCCATGTAAGCTGTTTTGGAGAGGTAGACGGAACCATCGAGTTTGTCCCCCAGGATGCCGAGGGATGGGTGGAGTATTCCATTGACAGCGGAATGAATTATGTTTCAACTGCACTATTTGAGAACCTTCCGGGAAACAGCACTTATTATCTGATTGCCAGGGACGAAATGGGCAAAGTATTTACCGGTGTAACTACCCTCACAGAACCCACTGAAATTCTTCTCAACCAGAATATCACACCAGCGTGGTGTAATGCTTTCAGTGAAACAGGAGCCATTGATATTACAGTGTCGGGAGGTTCTGGAGCTTACTCGTTCCTGTGGTCGGATGGCAGCGTTGAAGAGGACCGCTCCAATATCGTAGCTGGCATCTATACCCTGGAAACAAGGGATAGCAATAATTGTACCCGTAACGACACATTCAACGTTAACAGCTTTTTGATTGTGGAAGCCAATGCAGGTGAGGATACCACCATTTGTTATGGTGAATCCATTCAGTTAAACGGTCTTGGAGGCCATACCCCGGCCTGGGACCCGTCCCCTTTTATTGTGGATACAACCATTGCAAATCCGATTACCAACGGGATTACCGAATCCACCACCTTTGTGCTTACAATCACAGAGGAGACCAGCCCTTATGGTTGCTACAACCGGGATTCCATCACAGTGACACTCTTTCCGCTTACGGGTATTGAAGCTACTGAAGATACCATTATGTTTTCCGGATCCTCCATTCAACTGGAAGCAACCGGCGGACCTTTCAGTGACTACAGGTGGGAGCCAACCACCGGTCTTGACAACAGCACCACTCCCGATCCTTTAGCCACACTCTTTGAGTCGATCAGGTACTATGTTTATGGAACCAATGAGTTTGGATGTGAAGAGGTGGATTCACTATTTATCGAAGTGATTGAGGACTTAACTGTATACAACGTGTTCTCTCCAAACGGTGATGGGGTCAATGACTATTTTGAAATTAAGAACTCTGAGAGCTTCCCGGATATACTGGTGGAAGTTTACAGCCGCTGGGGTGATCAGTTCTATTCCTCGGTGGGTTATAACAGTGGAAGCAGGTGGGACGGAACAGCACGTGGAAAAGATGCACCTGTTGGATCCTACTATTATGTAATTATCCCGTACAGTGGAGCGAAACCCATTACTGGGACCGTAACGATAATCAGGTAGTATGAGAAGAGTTACATACATTATTCTATTAGCCATCGTGACGGGTTCGACGGCTCTTCAGGGACAGCAATTGCCCCAATATACCCAGTACATGTTCAACGATTTCGTGATCAATCCGGCCATTGCCGGGGTACATGATTTTTACCAGATCAGAACCAACCACAGGTTTCAATGGGTTGGGCTTATGGATCCTCCCCTGACCAATTCAATTGCATTTTATGGTCCCCATGCCAATCTGGACATGGGATATGGGGGGTATGTATACAATGATGTAACGGGTCCCACCAGCAGGACCGGAATTACAGGATCTTATGCATATAACATTGCGATCTCGGGTGATATCCGGCTTTCAATGGGAATCTCGGCCAGCATGATGCAGTTCCGCATCGACGGAACTCAACTGAATCCAAGAGATGTTTCCGATGTAGCGCTACTCCAGATGGTCAGCACCACTTACCTCCCCGATGCAGGAATCGGAGCTTACCTCTATGCAGATGATTTCTACCTTGGGATTTCAGCCGCACAGCTGTTGAACAATAACATTAAGATCTTTGATAACAAAAATGGATTGAACCGGTTAAAAACCCATTTCAACCTCATTGGTGCATACCGGTTCGAGGTGGACCAGGATTGGATATTGGAGCCATCGATCATGGTCAAAGGAACAGCTCCAAAAGAGTTGAGTTTCGATGTGACAGCCAGAACCGAGTGGAATAAGATGGTGTGGGGTGCTCTCTCTTATCGCTATCATGAAGCCATTGGAATCATGCTGGGATACAGCCATGAAGAGACGCTCCTATTCGGATACGCTTATGACATTGGCATTTCCGCCATTAGAAAATATAATACCGGGACACATGAAATCATGATTGGTTATCGTTTTAATGACATCAAGTAGCGGCCATGAGGTATCGTGTTCCAACTCTTCTTCTGATTGTCTCGGTGATTGCTTTTTCAGGATGTAATAAGAGAAAGAGCATCTCCGGTAAGGAATTTATTCCCCAGGAAGTATTGGTGGATGTGCTGGTGGATATTCACATGGTGGATGGCATTACCAACG
Organism: Bacteroidota bacterium; assembly: GCA_039714655.1. GTDB lineage: Bacteria > Bacteroidota > Bacteroidia > Bacteroidales. The sequence continues at coordinate 49,341 of JBDLIX010000002.1, read as the reverse complement.
ACCGGAAATTTCACCGTCGATATGATGCAGACAGCATTGACCTGTTGAATCCGATCCTGGACAAATACGGAATTACTCAGGTAATGTTCGACACCACCATGACAGAATACAGTAGAAATCCCGATCTGCTGGACCAGGTGTACAATGAGGTGCTTATTAAGCTCAATGTAATGCTTGATGAGAATGACAAGGAGAATAGAGCTAGTAAACCAGCAGAGTGATCAATACAACCCCAAAGCCCACCATATACCCGGCATAAATCCCGCCCGGAGGCTGCGTTCCCATTGCCACTCTTGCACTTCCAGTCAATCCTGCTGCCAGTAAGGTAAGCATCAGGACTCCCTGCAATGGAGTATCATATCGCAAGATCAGGGCAATAATCAGTCCGGTCATTCCACCCAGTGCAACGGTATGGAGGCAGACCTTGAATCTTAAATTCAATATGAGCACAAAAAACAGAGTGACCGCCACCGACAAAACATACGCATGGATCATCCTGTTTACCGGAAGTCGTGCAAAATATATAAATGTAATGATATAGAGGATCATGATGATCAGCTGGGGAATTAAACGCTCCTCTCGGGTGGCAACTTGCAAATTGGTAACCAGGTTCCGGTAATAGAGGATTGGAACCATGATCAATGGAAAAAAAAGGGTCCCAAGCGCCATCACAAACAGGATGGCTCGTTTTGCTGCCGGATCCATGAGGGATACATAGGTTCCGGAATTCAATAGGAGTAACAGCCCAAGGGTGGGCATGATCAGGGGGTGAAAGATGGTTGAGATCACAGGGGCCGCTCTCTTCATATTCTACTGATTATAGCTCTTTGCGCAGTCTGGCTACGGGTAAACCCAGCTGCTCCCTGTATTTGGCCACTGTTCTTCTGGCAATCTGGTAACCTTTTTCATTAAGAATGACCGAAAGCCTGTCATCCGTTAGTGGTTTCCGCTTTTCCTCATTGTCTATGCAATCCTGCAGGATCTTTTTGATCTCCCGGGTGGAGACCTCCTCCCCGCTTTCGGTTTGCATCCCTTCCGAAAAGAAATACTTCAGGGGATAGATTCCAAAATGGGTCTGAATATACTTGCTGTTTACGACCCTTGAAATGGTGGATATATCCAGGTGGGTCATGTCTGCTATATCCTTCAGTATCATGGGACGCATCCTTATTTCATCCCCTTCGTAGAAATACTCCCTCTGATAATCGAGGATGGCATTCATGGTTAACAACATGGTATTCTGCCGTTGCCTGATGGCATCAATAAACCATTTGGCCGAATCCAACTTTTGCTTTACAAAAGTGATGGCATCTTTTTCATCCCTGGTGGCGGAGGCCTTGTTGGCAGTATAACTTTCGAACATCTCCGAATAAGTTTTGCTGACCCTCAATTCGGGAACATTATTTGAATTGAGATAGAGATGAAGTTCACCTTCGCTCTCCTCAAGGATAAAATCAGGCACAATGTGATGAAATGATTTCCCCTGTGACTCTCCCATGGCTCCTCCGGGTTTTGGATTGAGCCTGAGGATCTCCTCCAGGGCAGCTTTTAACTCCTCCTCGGCAATGTTGAGCCGTTGAATGATCTTATCATAATGTTTGTTGGTAAATTCTTCAAAGTGATTTTTCAGGATGGAGTGGGCCAATGCGGTTACAGGTTGCTCAACCTCTTTCCTTTCAATCTGAAGCAAGAGACATTCCTGGAGATTCCTGGCTCCAACTCCCGCGGGATCTAACTCCTGGACTACCATCAAAACCTCATGCAACACCTCATAGGAAGGTTCCAATCCTGTTGAAAAGGCCAGATCATCAGCAATGGCTTCCAGGTCTCTTCTCAAATATCCATCATCGTCAATGTTTCCAAGGATATACTCAGCCAATACCTCCTGCTCTTCAGTCAGTTTCCTCAATCCCAGCTGACTTTTCAATAGTTCCTTGAAAGAGCTTCCCATTGTAAAAGGAATCTCTTCCCTCTTCTCGTCTGCGGAATAATTCTGTGCATTCAGTCTGTAACTGGGGATCTCATCATCCTGCATATAATCTTCCAGGGAAAACTCATCTGCCTGCTCGCCCGGCTGTTCCTCTTTGACCTCTTCCGGTTCGTTGAAGGGATCCTCGCTCCCCTCTTCCAGTACAGGATTCTCTTCAAGTTCTTTTTTTATGCGTTGCTCCATCTGAATAGCAGGAATCTCCAGCAGCTTGATCATCTGGATCTGCTGCGGAGATAGCTTTTGAAGCAATTTTTGCTGGAGCCTCTGTTTAAGCATTGATTATGGTCTAAAACTCTGCACTTTTAGGTGTTCGCGGAAATGGGATCACATCCCTGATATTACTCATTCCTGTAATAAACATAATTAATCGTTCAAATCCCAATCCAAACCCACTATGTTCTACAGTTCCAAATTTACGAGTTTCCAGATACCACCACAATTCATCCTCAGGAATATCCATCTCCCTCATCCGGTTTTGTAGTTTTTCCAGCACCTCTTCCCTCTGGGACCCTCCTATTATCTCACCTATCAGGGGAAATAGTACATCCATGGCCCTGACAGTTTTTCCATCATCGTTTTGCTTCATGTAGAAAGATTTGATCTCATTGGGGTAATCTGTGAGGATCACTGGCCGCTTAAAATGTTGTTCCACCAGATAACGTTCATGTTCAGCCTGCAGGTCAAGTCCCCACTCTACCGGAAACTCAAACTTATGGTCTGCATGCATGAGTATTTCAATGGCTTCGGTGTAGCTCTTTCTTTCAAATGGATGATCCAGCACAAACCTGAGTCTTTCCAACAACCCCTTATCTACCATTTTATTTAAGAACTCAAGATCGTCCTTACAATTTTCAAGTGTATATCGGATCAAATACTTCAGAAAATCTTCTGCCAGGTCCATGTTGTCATGGATGTCATAAAAAGCCATTTCAGGTTCAATCATCCAAAACTCAGCCACATGCCTGGGAGTATTTGAATTTTCAGCCCTGAAAGTCGGACCGAAGGTGTAAATGGAGGATAGTGCCAATGCACCCAGCTCTCCTTCAAGCTGGCCTGATACAGTGAGATTGGTGGGGCGTCCGAAAAAATCCTGGGTATAATCAACTTCCCCTTCTTCATTCTTTGGAGCCCCATCCAGATTGAGTGTGGTTACTTTAAACATAGCTCCTGCACCTTCTGCATCTGAAGCGGTAATAATGGGCGTATGCAGGTAAAAGAATCCACGGTCGTTATAATACTTATGAATGGCAAAAGCCAGCGCATGTCTGATCCTGAAAACAGCACCGAAAGTATTGGTCCTGAAACGCAAATGCGCAATTTCCCTCAGGAACTCAAAAGAATGCCCTTTTTTCTGTAACGGGTATACTTCAGGATCCGCATCCCCGAGAATTGAAATTTCCGAAGCTTGTATCTCAACGGATTGCCCCTTGCCCATCGACTCCACCAGCTTTCCCAAAACGCTGATACTGGATCCGGTGGTAACTCTTCGCATTAAATCTTCCGGAAAAGATTCCAGATCAGCCACCACCTGTATACTGTGTATGATCGTCCCATCATTAACGGCAATAAAAGCCACCTGGTTGTTTCCACGTCTGGTCCTGACCCACCCTTTCAATAGCACATCACTGTCGGTATTCTTGGAACCAAGCAACTCTTTAACTGTCGATCTCTTCATATTCTTTTATTTTTGCAGCTACAAAAATACAATTTTATCATTTTCCATACGTTAACTTTATTATCTAAAAAGAATCTGCTAATTTTACGTGGGACCAAAACCTTATACCATGGAGCAAGAGAAGAAATCCATCATGGTTACCTGGGATTTTTCTGCCGTATCGTACAGTGCGTTGAAACATGCCATAAAAATGGCTCATATTTTAAAGTATAGAGTTGTGCTGTTTCACATTGTGAATGATGCATCGGAAGAGGAAGCAGCACTAAAAAAGATGGATGGTGTGGCTGAAGAGATTAAGAAGGATCTCGGCGAAGAGGTAGATTTCTATGTCCATCATGGGAAAATTTTCAAAGAGATAGCAGATTACGCCTCAAAAGAGGAAAACAATGTAAATTTCGTGGTTATGGGCACCCACGGTATGAAAGGCGGACAGAAATTTTTTGGAAGCTGGGCCTTGAAAGTGGTTGCCGGATCAGCGGTACCATTTATCGTTGTCCAGGATGAACCACCCGAAAAAGAGAGGTACTCCGATATTGTTTTTCCCATCGATTTTAAATCTGAAAACAAAGAGAAGCTGCAATGGGCCATTTTTCTGGGGAAATACCTGAATTCGAAGATACACCTGTACAAGGCCCCCATTGGAGATAAGGATTTGCAGAAAAAAGTGAACATCAACCTCAATTTTGCCATTCGTTTTCTAATCCAGAATAATATTGATTACGAGATACATACCTCTGCAAAGTCGGGTAATTTCCAAAAGGAGATACTTGCATTCTCCAAGCGGATCAAAGCAGACCTGATCATGATCACCACCACAAAACATATTACAAAGTTTGATTATATTTTCGGCGCCAAAGAGCAGTATTTGCTCTCCAACAATGAAAAGATCCCGGTGATGTGTGTGAATCCAAAATCTAATTTCGCCAAGGTGGGCCAATTCATGTACGGCTAGTGATACTTTTACACTTTCACACTTTAGCTCTTTTACTCTTTTACTCTTTTACTCTTTCACACTTTTACTCTTTTACTCTCTCACACTCACACTCACACCATGTCCATTGAGGTAAAGGATATTACAAAACGCTATGGCCCTCAACTTGCAGTGGATAACATCTCATTTGAGGTTCATTCCGGAGAAATAGTTGGCTTTATTGGTCCCAATGGCGCAGGCAAATCCACCACCATGAAGATCATCACCGGTACCCTTTCCCCCGATGAGGGAGAGGTTGTGATCAGAGGAATGCCGGCCATCGGGCAGCAGAAGGAGATACGGAAAATTATTGGTTATCTGCCCGAGCACAACCCCCTCTACCTGGAGATGTACATCCGTGAGTACCTTCATTATGTGGCAGGTCTTTATAAAATTAAGGGTGCAATGGCAAAAGATCGGGTTTCACAGGTCATTCAGATGACCGGACTTGAGCCTGAATCACACAAAAAAATCGGGTACCTTTCCAAAGGATACCGGCAACGTGTAGGATTGGCACAGGCTCTGATCCATGATCCTGAAATCCTGATTCTGGATGAACCTACCACAGGACTGGACCCTAACCAGCTTAGCGAAATTCGTAACCTGATCTCCAACATTGGCAAAGAGAAGACCGTTCTGCTTTCCACCCATATACTGCAGGAGGTAGAAGCTATCTGTGACAGGGTGATCATCATCAATAAGGGGAGGATCGTGGCAGATGAGAATGCCACCCAATTGAAGGAGAAGGGAGGCAGTCAGATCCAGACCATCCACATTGAATTTGATGCACCCATCGAACCTGAGGTATGGAAAAGCCTTCACTTTATAGAACATGTCAGAACCCTGGAGGGGAACCAGTTCCTGCTGGAAACCCATGAATCCAGGGATGTAAGGGGTGATATTTTTAAATTTGCTGTCAATCAGGGGCTTACTATCCTGTCACTCTCATTGAAGGAGAAGAGCCTTGAAGAGGTCTTCAGGGAAATCACCAAACGCTAACCATCTGATTATTATTACGATATGGAGCAAATAAATTGGCATTGTATTTGTTTACATTATTTATATATTTACCGATTCATTTTGTTAACCAAATGATTACCCTATGAAATTAAGAGTATTAGCAATTTTTGGAGCGATTCTGATGGCGGGATCATTGTCTGCACAAACCATGACAGACGTGATCAATGAATTCAACACTGGTGTTGAGAAGCTCAACAACCAGGAGTATGAAGTATCTGTTGAACATTTTAATCAGGTATTAGCCATGGCCGAGACAGTAGGAGATGAGGCCAACGACATGCGTGCACAAGCTGAAAAACAGATTCCTTCAGCCTATTACAGACAAGCCACTGTTTATATGAAACGGAAGCAGTATGACAATGCAATTCCATACCTGGAGAAGAGTGTTGAATCCGCCACTCTGTATAACAACAATGAAGAGACTAAAGCAAAAGCAGAAAAGTATCTTCCTCAGTTATATGTAAGAGAAGGCAATCGGTCATGGAAAAAAGAATCCTTTGATGAGGCCCATTCCTATTTTGACAAAGCGCTGGCCTTGAATGAGAACCTTTATCAGGCCCATCAGGGAAAAGGCATGGTTTTCCTGGACCAGAATGAATTGAACTCCATGATGGAAGAATTCAACATGGCCAAGGAGGGAGCTTTGGCCAAAAATGATACCAAGACACTCAATACGATCAACGGTGTGATCGATTCCTATTACAACAAATTCATTACGGAGGAAATGGAGATGGTTGATCCCGAGGAAAATGACTACACCTATGTAATTGAGGCCTGTGAAAATGCCCTGAATGCCAACCCGGAGAATCCAAGGGCACTGTACCATCTGGCACTTGTCAACAACAAAATGGTAGAGTACGACGCAGCCATCGATTATGCCTTGAAAGCACTCCAGTTTGAAACAGAAGCTGTCTGGATCTCTGCCATAAATTTTGAACTGGGTTCCGCCTATCAGAATACAGTAGAGTATGACAAGGCTTGTGAAGCCTTTAAAAAAGTGATGGAAGAGCCTTTCCTCTCCAGGGCCGAAAAGAAGATGGGGTCCCTCACCGGATGTAATTAAATCCAAAGAAGAAATTCTATATCAAAGGCAGCGTAAAATACGCTGCTTTTTTTTGTCACATGCCTTAAAATTGTTTCCTTTGTCGTTCGCTGTGGAAAGATTTGACTGATTGCAACCACGAAAAAAAATGCTAAACCAGGATTATCTTCGACGATCAGTCATCCTTTCCCCACAATTATTGTTAAATAACGCAAACCTAATAATATGGCATATTTATTTACCTCAGAATCAGTATCCGAAGGTCATCCCGATAAGGTGGCAGACCAGATTTCCGATGCCCTCCTGGATGAGTTTCTTGCATTTGATCCACAATCCAAGGTTGCTTGTGAAACATTGGTAACTACCGGACAGGTGGTATTGGCAGGAGAGGTTCGGACAAAAACATATATTGATGTCCAGAAGGTGGCCAGGGAGGTTATCTGCAGGATCGGATATACTGAGAGTGCCTATCAATTCGAATGCAACTCCTGCGGGGTAATGACCCTTATCCATGAGCAATCACCTGATATTAACCGGGGTGTGGACCGGGATGATCCCATGGAGCAAGGTGCCGGTGACCAGGGAATGATGTTCGGATATGCCACCACCGAAACAGACAATTACATGCCCCTTCCGCTGGAGCTGAGTCACAAGTTGCTCATTGAGCTGGCTGCGATTCGAAGGAAAAAGGAGGCAATGACCTACCTGAGACCCGACTCAAAATCGCAGGTAACCATTGAATACAGTGATGATGACAAACCGCTTCGTGTTCATACCATTGTAATTTCGACCCAGCATGATGAATTTGATAGTGATGACGAGCGAATGCTGGAAAAGATCCGTCAGGATGTAAAGGAGATTTTAATACCGCAGGTTGTGGGTCAACTTCCTGAACGTCTGAAATTCCTCTTTGATGATAAATTTATCCTTCATGTGAACCCTACCGGTAAATTTGTGATCGGTGGTCCGCATGGAGATACAGGTCTCACCGGCCGAAAGATCATTGTAGATACCTATGGCGGAAAAGGAGCCCACGGCGGAGGAGCCTTCTCCGGGAAAGACCCTTCCAAAGTAGACCGTTCAGCTGCATATGCGGCCCGGCACATTGCCAAGAACATTGTTGCTGCTGGTGTGGCAGATGAAATACTGGTACAACTTTCCTATGCCATTGGTGTGGTAAAACCCATCGGCGTATTCGTAAACACCTTTGGAAAAGCCAATGTGAGCCTTACGGATGGTGAGATTTCAAAGAAGATCGAGGAGTTGTATGACCTTAGACCTGCTGCCATTGAACAAAACCTGAAGCTAAGAAACCCAATATACAGGGAAACAGCTTCGTATGGTCATATGGGCCGTACACCACAAACGGTTATTAAAAAATTCAGTTCTCAATACTGGGATGAGCTGAGCGTTGAAGTGGAGCTTTTCACCTGGGAGAATCTGGACTTTGTGGACACTTTTAAGAATGCATTTGGCATATCATAAAAGTGTCTGGTGACATGGTGACGGGTGATCGCGTAAAATATGAACATTCCATATTTTCAGATAAATTTCTTGCTAACTTTTACTCTTTAAACTTTCAAACTCTATGTTTTCAGGTATTGTAGAAGAAGCCGCCACGGTGATCAGATTGGAAAAGGAGCAGGAGAACCTGCATATTACCATGCATTGTTCCTTTACCGATGAACTAAAAATCGACCAGAGCATATCACACAACGGTGTGTGCCTTACAGTGGTAGATATTAAAGAGGATGCCTATACGGTGACCGCCATTAAAGAGACCCTGATGAAATCGAACCTGGGAGTGTTGCAGACCGGTGATAAGGTAAACCTGGAACGGAGTACCCGACTGGATGCCCGAATGGATGGACACATGGTACAGGGACACGTGGATCTCACTGCCACATGTACAGTTGTCACCGAAGCAGAAGGTAGCTGGTACTTCACCTTTGAGTATGAACCTCAGGGAGAGGAACATATAACTGTTGAAAAAGGTTCTGTCTCTGTAAACGGTGTGAGCCTGACCGTGGTGAACTCACAGGATCGATCATTCCAGGTAGCCATTATTCCATTCACCCATGAGGTTACCAATTTTCATCAGATTAAGAAGGGAACCCTGGTAAATATCGAATTTGATATTATTGGAAAATACATCGCCCGAATCCTGAAGAATCAGCTGGGAAAATAAGTTTACTTTTATGTTTTATATTACGCTCCTGCCACCCTGGGAAGCCATTGGTGTTTTGTATATTTAGCCCTCAAATTTTAACAGATGCAGACCATCCTAATACTGGGAGCAGGGCTCTCTTCTAATTCTTTGATCAAGTACTTCCTTGATCATTCAGCCAACCAATGGAAGGTACGTGTAGGGGATATCAAACTGGAGAATGCACAGGAAAGGGTCCGGAACCATCCCAATGGAGAGGCTTTTCTATTCGATGTGCATCACTCTTCCCAGCGCATCACTGAGATCGAGCAAGCCAAGATCGTGATCAGTATGTTACCAGCACGAATGCATCACCTGGTGGCAGAAACCTGTGTGGAGATTGGAAGAAATATGGTTACTGCCTCCTACCTCTCACCAGCCATCAAGGCCATGGACAGTGCCGCCAGGAAGAAGGGAATTATCCTGATGAATGAGTGTGGTGTGGATCCTGGAATTGATCACATGTCGGCCATGCAGATGATCCAGGGGATAGAATCTGAGGGAGGTCAACTCCTGGCGTTCGAATCCAGTACTGGAGGATTGGTTGCGCCCGGGTTTGAGAACAATCCGTGGCAATATAAATTTACCTGGAATCCAAGGAACGTAGTATTGGCAGGAAAAGAGGGTGCCCGATTCCTTCACAACGGAAAATTCAAATCCATCCCTTATCACAAAGTGTTCAGTCGGACTGAGACCATTCAGGTTCCCGGACTTGGAGCTTTTGAGGTGTATGGTAACAGGGACTCGCTCACCTATAGAGAGACATATGGTCTCCACAATTTGCAAACCATGTTCAGGGGAACCATTCGCCGACCGGGCTTCTGTGAAGCCTGGAATATCTTCGTCCAGTTGGGGGCCACCAAGGACACTTATGTCATGGAAGACACTGAAAACATGACCTACCGTGAATTCATCAACAGATTTATGGCCTACCAGACCGATATTTCAACAGAGACAAAACTGGCCCGTTACCTGGGATTTGGTGAGGACTCCGAAATGATGGAAAGATTGAAATGGCTGGGCATTTTTGAAAACAAGAAGATTGGAATTCCCGGACTGACCCCGGCAAAAGTGCTCCAGAAGATCCTGGAAGAAAAATGGAAGCTTGATCCCGATGACAAGGATATGATCGTGATGCAGCACCAGTTTGATTTTTTGAAGGAAGGTGTGCATAAGAAAAGATATTCTACCATGGTATATATCGGGCAGGATACAAAGCATACAGCCATGTCAATGACTGTGGGTCTTCCGCTGGCAATGACTGCCAGAAGAATCCTGGAGGGTTCTTTCCATGAAACCGGGGTTCAATTACCCATCCACCCCGACATATACAATCCGGTATTAGAGGAGCTGGAAGAATATGGGATCCGGTTTGTTGAGGAGGAAATTAAAATTTCTCCACAAGGCCATCTTTCATAGTGATAATCCGGTCAGCCATTCCTGCCAGATCGCGATCGTGTGTGACAATCACCAGGGTTTTTTGAAACTGGTCCCTCAATGTGATAAACAGTTTATGTAACTCCTGTTTGTTCTCCGTATCAAGGTTTCCGGAAGGTTCGTCTGCAAGAATTACTTCAGGATCATTGATCAGTGACCGTGCCACAGCGACGCGTTGTTGTTCGCCACCAGAAAGCTCTGCCGGTTTATGATCCAGTCTTTCGGATAGCCCCAGAAAATCCAGCAACTCTTTTGCCTTCTTTTCTGTCTCATTCCTTGATCGATTGGCAATAAATCCAGGAATACAAACATTTTCAAGGGCATTGAATTCAGGCAGAAGCTGATGAAACTGAAATACAAAACCTATGTGCTGGTTCCTGAAACGGGCCAATTGATTTTTCACCAGCTGGTCGGTGCGGATACCGTTGATGGTCACACTGCCCTGATCCTGTTTACTAAGTGTTCCGAGGATCTGCAACAGGGTGGTTTTTCCTGCACCTGAAGCACCTACAATGGAAACCACCTCCCCTGCAACAATCTCAAGATCGATCCCTTTCAAAACCTGCAGGTTCCCAAATGATTTTTTTATCTGCACTGCTTTAATCATACTTCCCTTAGAATATCAGGTAAATATACAATAGATAGATAAGAATCATAAAAATCCCCTCCCACCTTGTAATTCGTGACCGGGCTGCCGGCAACATGAGCATCAACAGCAATACAGAGGTCGCAAGCATCCATGGAATATCAAATCTTGCAATTTCATCACTTACTTGTATGGGTCCGATAATGCTGGTAACCCCCAGTACAGAAAGAACGTTCATAATGTTGGACCCAATAATATTTCCCACAGAAATATCTGTCTCCTTCTTCATGGCTGCAATAACAGTGGTGGCCACTTCGGGAATACTGGTTCCCACTGCCACCATCGTAATGGCAATGACCCGTTTAGAGATCCCCACATCTTCGGCAATGATCGCTGCATTGTTCACCAGAAGGTTGGCCCCAAAGGCCAGTCCCACGCAAGAAACCAAAAAAATAAGAGCGGCAACCCACCACTGCATGGAGCCCTGCTCTTTGGAAAACTCTTTCTCTTTTTCTGTTCTCCTGGCCAGGATGACCGCATAGCCTAAATAGACAATAAGGAGAAGTATAAAAACCAATCCCTCCAGGCGTGTCAGCCAACCATTCATGGTGAAAACGAATAGCAGTATTGAGACAAACATCATGATGGGCCAATCCCTCTTCACAGAAGTTGAGGGTACAGGAATGGGGAAAATGATGGCTGTAATGGCCAGGACCATCAGGATATTGGATATATTGCTCCCCACTACATTACCCATAGCCATCTCCGGGAATCCTGAAACTGCTGCCTGAAGGCTTACCAGTAATTCAGGAGCCGAGGTTCCAAAGGCAACAACCGTCAACCCAATGATCATCCTGGGGATCCGAAGCAGACGCGATATGGCCACACTGCTCTCCACCAGATACTTTCCACTGGCAAAGAGCAGCAGAATTCCAGCGAGCAATAAGAGGTAAACTTTTACCATGGGGGTTGGGGCTGGAGCTAACTGACGTCCAGATTTTTCTTCACGCCCTTCACTATATTATCAGCATCCTTGGTGAGATTCTTTTTGATCACATTGGCATCTTTGGTAAGGTTGTTTTTGATCTCCTTAAAATCTTCCATCACTTCCGGAGTGCTGTTTTCAAACTCCCGTTTGATATCGTCGGTAGCCCTTTTGAATTCTTTCATCCCTTTGCCAAAGGTCCTGGCAAGTTTGGGAATCTCCCTGGAGCCAAACAACAACAATGCAATCAATACAGCAAATATGATCTCCTGCCCGCTAATAAATAGTAATGTCCCAAACATCATCGCTTCGATTTACGCAAAGATAACAATTCCCAAATAAAAAAAGCCACCTCCGTGATGTGCGGAGATGGCCCGAATACTATTATTGGTAAAGAATCCCGATGCCTATTTTGTCATGATCTGCACCATATAATTGCCCTCTGCTTTATCAGCTTTTATTACATAACTCCAACTACCCGTATATTTCTTCTCTTCACCTTCTTTGATTGAGATAGACTGACTAAAATTAATGTCAGCAGAAGAGTTGATAACCAGCTCTTTAAAGGTTTTTCCATCAGGATATTCAATCCCGATAGAGATCTCTCCAGACCTTACCGAACCGCTGATCATGCACCTGAAATGGTGAATATCCGGTGCCACTTCAAATTCCCCTTTGGATGTGCTTGTGGTTTCCCTGAAGTTTTTTCTGAGTGTTAATTGTGATTGGTTTTCCTGACCATACAGTTCAGTAAAGTATTTTCCATCGGAAAAAACAGCGCTGCCGGGGGCAGCGTACCTGGCCCTGGATGACTCCCTTGATCTGGAAGATTCACGCGACCGATGCTCCATCTCCCTGACCTGGTCGGCATACTGCCTCTCCTTTTCAACCATTTGCCGGTGCTGCTGTTCCAGCATCTCTTTTCTGGTGATCAGCTCCTCTTCCTGGATCTGTTTCTGTTTCGCCCTTTCATTCTCCTCATCCTGGGCCATCACTAGAGAGCCAGCCAGAAGAAACATCATTGCCAGAAAAATATGCTTGTAAGATTTTAAGGAATTCATGATGGTTTGGTTTTGGTTTAACATGATCGTACAAAGCAAAAATAGGGCGATAGAGCGTACAATATGGTTAATGCAGTGTTAATGGTTGGTTAACAGAGTGGAAAGGTATTATCTTAGCTTCAGAAGCGTCCCAAATGAAAAGCCAATTTCTCATATGGTTATCTGCCCTGGCATTGATGGTCCTTGTGGCAGTGCAATTCATATTTATCACTGAGACTTACCGCACCAAACAGAAGCAATTTGATCTCAAGTTTGGAGACCTGGTTAAAGACGGGATGATCGCATTCAATAATCAAAATTTCCATTTTGGCCTAGATTCGATGCTTTTTCTACTGGATAACCTGGCCGTGGAATACCTCTTTTCCGATCCTGATACCCTTGATTATTCCCCGGCGCAATCTTTCCATAAAATCCTCATTAACTATAAAGATCCCGAAATCTATCTCAGGGACCACATTCGAAAAGCCGGGGAAGATCCCGACTTTACATACCATTTGCAGGTCAATGAACTCTACCTGCAGGATATGGGTTACCAACATCAGGTTTATCCTGATACCACTCCTTTGCCCCTTGCCCCCCATGAGGCGCTACTGGCCGGATCCTATACCCATGAGCGCAATTTCTTTCGCATATCCTATGATATCTATATCAATTTCACAAATCGTTCCAGTCTGATTATCAACGAAATGTGGTTAATTCTTACACTGGCTATAGTGACCCTGCTTCTGGTATTCACTGTCTTTTATATCACCCTGAGAAACATGCTGCTGCAAAAAAGGTTGTCGGAAATGAAAACCGATTTCATCAACAACATGACCCATGAATTAAAAACCCCACTATCAACCATTTCAGTTGCCTCCAGTTCACTGGGTAACCGGTCTGTCATCCAACAGGAAGAGAAGGTGGAGGAGTTATCCGGACTGATCAAGAGACAAAACAGACACCTTTCTGAACTCATCGATCGCATCCTGGATATCAATGTCTGGGAAAAGGACCAGGTAAAACTCAAGCCGGAGCATGTTCGCATTGACAGATGGATCCGGGAGCTGGTGGATGCATTTATCCTTGAGCAGGGAGATGCATCGCCGGTCATTGAGTTGCGTTCGGAGTTAGAGATTGGTTCACATTTAGTGGACCAGGTTCACATGTCAACGGTAATCAATAACCTGCTCTCAAACGCCGTGAAATATGGCATCACTCCATGCACAATTGCATTAAATGTAAACGACCACGCCGGATTTTTATCCATCACTGTCAATGACAATGGACCCGGGATCAGAAAAGATGAACTCAAACACATCTTTGAAAAGTTTTACCGGGGAGAAGCATCAAAACAGAGGGTGATAAAAGGACTGGGGCTTGGACTCTATTATGTGAAAAAGATCGTTGAGGCCCACCACGGCACCATCGCGGTTCAAAGCTTTCCCGGAAAAGGAACACAGTTTCAAATTAAAATACCATTCGAAAATGGACCTATTGCTGGTTGAAGATGATATTGATCTTCAAAGGGTACTGGCCGAGTACCTGGAGTTATCGGGATTCAGGGTTTACACAGCCAACCATGGTAAACACGGCCTGGAGCTGTTTCGAGGCCATCACATTGATCTTTGCATCCTGGATGTTATGATGCCCGTTATGGATGGATTTATACTTGCAGGAGAGATCCGGACCCTGGACCCTCTCATGCCCATCATATTCCTCACCGCAAAAAATCAAAAAGAGGATAGGCTCAAAGGTCTGAAGATCGGGGCAGATGACTACATCACCAAACCATTTGAGGCTGAAGAATTGGTGCTGCGCCTGAATAACATCCTGAAGCGGGTGGGGAAGGAAACCATCGGATCGGCAAAACTGGGATGCCTTCACATTCGTTTCAATGACCTGATCATTGAAGATGGCCAGCACAGTTTCAATCTCACCCCCCGGGAATCAGAACTGCTCCGGTACCTGATCGAAAATCAAAATACCTTGCTGAAAAGGGAACAGATCCTTGAAGAACTCTGGGGACAAAATGACTATTTCCTGGGTCGTTCCATGGATGTTTTTATCTCCAGGCTCAGGAAATACCTCCAGGCTGAGGATACTGTCTCTCTGGAAACAAAAAGGGGTGTGGGATTCATTTTTAAGGTAAAAGCCCACACCCCGGATTAACTCTTTGGAATCATTATTTCCTTACAGTCCCCTTCAATACACGGATGGTCTCACCCTTCTTGATGGTATCGTATACCACCGGGGTTGCAATAAATATTGACGAATAGGTACCCACAATTACACCCAGCAGCAATGCGAAAGTAAACCCCCGGATCACTTCACCACCGAAAAGGAAGATGGCCAGCAATACAAAGAAAGTACTGAAAGAAGTACTGAAAGTACGGCTCAGGGTGCTGTTCAGCGCTGTATTAAAGATCTCCCTTCGTTCACGTTTCTTCTGGAGTCCGACAAATTCCCTGATCCGGTCAAATACAACCACGGTGTCGTTAATGGAGTAACCCACCACCGTAAGGATTGCGGCTATAAAAGCCTGATCGAGCTCCAGTGAAAACGGCATTACTCCGTGCAACAGCGAGAAGAGGCCAATAACGACCATAACATCGTGCATGAGTGCTGCAAGGGCACCAAGGCCAAATTGCCAATTGCGGAACCGGGCAAGTATGTAAAGGAATATGATAATCAGGGATCCGAAAATCACCATCACGGCAGTTCTTTTAATATCATCTGCAATGGTAGGGCCAACCTTATGGGCACTTATGATATAATCTTGTCCATTCAGGAATTCATCCAATGTAACATCACTCTCCAGGTAGGGTTGAAGACCCTCGAACATCTGTGCTTTGATGATGGAATCTACTTCGGGACGATCATCATCGATCAAATACTTCGTGGTAACCCTTACCGTATTCCTGTTTCCATAGGTAATCACTGTAGGTGCTATACCAAATTCCAATTCAAGGTTGCTTTGCACCTCTGCAGTTTCCACCTCCTGATTAAAAGCGATCACGTAGTTTCGTCCACCAGAAAAGTCAACACCCAGGTCCAGTCCCCTGGTTACCAGTGAAGCCACTCCACCAAGAATAATGAGGCCCGAAATGACATAAGCAACTTTTCTTTTACCAAGAAAATCAATTTTCGTATTCTTGAATGCATTCCGGCTAACCTTCGTATCAAAGGTGATGTTGTTGCCCTTAGATAGCATACGTTCATACACCAGTCTGGTAAGAATGATTGCGCTGAAAAGTGAAGTCAGGATCCCGATAACCAGGGTGGTTGCAAAACCTTTAATGGGTCCTGTGCCGAAGAAGAAAAGGATCAAACCTGTCAGGAAAGTTGTAATCTGCGCATCAAAAATAGCCGAATATGCATTCCTGTAACCATCCTTGACGGCTGCTTTCAGGTTCTTACCTGCATTCAGCTCCTCCCTGATCCTTTCATAAATCAGCACATTGGCATCCACCGACATACCGATGGTAAGTACAATACCTGCAATACCCGGAAGGGTCAGAACAGCCTGCAATGAGGCCAATACACCAATAAGGAAAAACATGTTAGCAAGAAGTGCGATATCGGCTACCAGTCCTGCCCTTCTGCTATAGTAAAAGATCATGTAAGCCAGTACCACCACAAATGCAATGAGGAAAGAGTTTAGTCCGTCCTTGACTGATTTGGCTCCCAATGAAGGACCAATCACCTCGCTGGATTCGATGCGGGCACGCGCAGGCATCTTTCCGGATTTAAGAATATTGGCCAGGTCATCCGCATCGGTCTGTGAAAAATCACCCGAAATGGAAGAACTTCCACCCTTGATCTCTTCGCTAACCGATGGAGCAGAATATACCAGTCCATCCAGGACAATGGCAAGCGCTTCTCCAACATTCTCTCTTGTGAGATTGGCCCATCTCTTGGCACCTTCCGAATTCATGTTCATGCTCACATTAAATTCGCCTGTATAAGGATCGGTGCCTACCCTTGCATCGGTTACGTATTTTCCATCCATGGCAGGCTGGTTATTACGTGTCGATTTCAGAGCATGGAGCCTGATAAATTGCTGGTCTACGCCATCAGCCTGAAAATGCCATGCAAATTTCACATCAGTTGGAAACAGTTGCCTGATCTGGGGAATGGAAAGATACTCATTTACCTTGGCGGTATCTTTTAGTAAGACAACCCCCACAGTTGACCCGGGAATAAAATTACGCTGGTTATCCAGGTAAGGTGTAAGAACAGCAAGCAATGGATTTTCCCGATAAAACTGCGCCTCCTGATCATCGAAAACCTGGGCAGAATCCAGATCGGAAAGCAGGTCCAGTCCGGTTGTATCCAGCAGCAATTCTTCTTCAGGAATATCCAGAAGAGATGTCTCATCTGTCGCTTCAGGTTGTTCATCGGTTATCACCTCAGCTGATTCACTCTCTTCAGAACCTTCATCCAATTGGTTAATATCTCCCAGGATGCGGTTGGCTTCTTCCAGATAACCCCACACCTCTGCACTCTGGTAGGTGGTCCAAAACTCCAAATTTGCGGTCCCTGTTAGCAGTTTTGTAACCCTTTCCGGTTCCTTTACACCTGGCAATTCAACCAGGATCCGGCCCTGACGTTCCAGCTTTTGGATATTCAACTGCACAACCCCGAAGCGGTCAATCCTGTTTCGCAGTACATTGTACGAATTATCGATGGCATCTTCTGCCTCGGCTTTCAGAAATGTGACAACATCACTGTTGGTGGTATTGAAATCGATCTCGCCCCTCGTTTCCGGGGTCATAAAAAACTGTGCCAGTTGCGCTCCGGGATTCAGCTCTTCAAATGCTTCTGCAAAAAGATCCACAAAATCACTTTGGCTGCCGATTCTATTCTGACGGGCAAGTGCCATTGTTTCCGTAAAGACCGGATCGGTCAGGAACTGAGGAGCAGCCAACGACCGGATAATATCTTCAACTGCGATCTCCAGGATCACATTCATACCACCCTTGAGGTCGAGTCCAAGATTAATTTCCCTCTCTTTACAATCCTGATAGGTATATTTTTTAAACAGAACGTTGTATACCACCTCACCTTTCATAGAATCCAGGTAGGACCGCTCAATACGAACATCACCATTGGCAACGCTCCTGGCGTCCTTTTCTACCTTCTGTGCAAAAACAGTAAATAGAAGCTGGTAAACACTGACTAGCGCCAGAACAATGGTAAAGAACCTGATAGCACCTTTATTTTGCATTTTTAACTTGTTTATTAATAGTTACTTGATTGTCTTTTTTGAATAGGCCGCAAATATAGCACTATTTTTTTGCACTTTAGAAGGTACCGATAAAAAAAATGCGCAATTGATCCTGAGACCAATTACGCAACTTAAAAGGTTTATAAGTTTGATAACCTGCGCTTTACAGGCTACTCTTCAAATAGCTTCAAATCATCCAGAACTTTCATGACCTTTTTAACGCTGTCGGAGGAGGATGTGAGCAGCTTCCGTTCCTCACTGTTCAGACTGATCTCTATGATCTCTTCCACTCCATCTTTGCCCAGTTTCACCGGCACACCCAGGTAGATCTTTTTCAGGCCATACTCCCCGTTCAGATAAGCACACACAGGGAATACCCGCTTCTGGTCATCCACAATGGCTTCCACCATCTGGGATACAGCAGCCCCGGGTGCATACCAGGCAGATGTTCCCATCAGGCTCACCAGCTCTCCACCGCCTTTACGGGTTCTATCTACAATCTTCTCAATTTCCTCTTTTCCAAGTAATTCAGTCACCGGAATTCCACTGACAGAGGTATACCTTGGCAATGGAACCATGGTGTCACCATGTCCGCCCATTAACATGGCATGGATATCATAGGGTGATACATGCAGGGCATTGGCGAGAAAAGCTTTGTAGCGACCTGTATCCAGGATCCCGGCCATGCCAAATACCTTATGGGGGTCTTTGTTGGCTGCCTGGAAGGCTGCATA
The DNA here is from genome assembly GCA_039714655.1 of Bacteroidota bacterium. Lineage (GTDB taxonomy): Bacteria > Bacteroidota > Bacteroidia > Bacteroidales. The sequence continues at coordinate 30,426 of JBDLIX010000002.1, read as the reverse complement.
GGTCATCACATCAAGGGGATTGGAAACAACGATAATGATCGCATCCGGGGAATATTTGATGGACTTTTCAGTCACCTCCTTCACAATACTTGCATTGGTCTTGATCAGGTCATCGCGTGACATGCCCGGCTTTCGGGGTATGCCGGAAGTAATTACAATAATTCCCGAACCTTTTGTCTTCAGATAATCGTTGGTAGAACCAACAACCCTGGTATTGAAATGATTGATGGAAGAGGTTTGCCAGATATCCAGCGCTTTGCCTTCAGCCAGGCCTTCTTTTACATCGAGAAGGACCACCTCGTTAGCCAGGTCCTTATGTGCAATCACATTGGCACAAGTGGCGCCAACATTTCCGGCGCCAATTACTGTAATCTTGTTCATTGAATAGGTTTTTTTAGATTAATATGGAATTAAATATTTAGGTTTATTTATGATCCAGAGCTACCTGTAAAAGTAATAAATTCTTGCCTGCAACACCGATTGTTTTATAGCATGTGGGTGGCATTCACTTGACATTTGGTTGTAAAATTGGTAAATTTAGCTGAAACACAACCCTACTCCTCCCATGATTGTAGATTTATCAAAATATCTGGATGACTGGTATAAAGAAGACCCAGCCAAGAATATCTATCCAGGACCGGTTGTTACCATATCAAGAGAAGTGGGTTGTCCCGCAAAAAATATTGCAGCCATGCTGACTGACCGTCTCAATACAATGAAAAAAGGGAAGTCAAAGGATCATCCCTGGCATTGGATCAGCAAAGAGATAATGATGGAATCTGCCCATGAACTTCAAGCGGATTCAAGTCAGATTCAACATGTGTTTGATTACAAGAGCCGGGGAATTCTGGAAGACCTCCTGCTGGCCCAATCCAAGGACTATTATAAATCCGATTTGAAGATCCGGACCACCATTGCTAAAGTAATTAGAAAATTTGCAAATGAAGGCAATGCGATCATCGTTGGCAGGGGTGGTGTGGCCATCACCAGGGATATCCCCAAATCCCTCCATGTATTCTTTGAAGCTCCCTTGGAGTGGCGGGCACTTCGGGTGGCTGAAAAATATGATTTTTCCATCGATCAGGCGCGTAACTACGCACAAAATATTGATAAAAAAAGGTCCCATTTCAGAGATTTCTTCCAGGGAAAAGGGAATGATTATACAAGGTTTGATATAAAACTCAATTGCATGACCCTGGAGATTAAAGAAATAATCGATATTATCATCGGTGCGTTAAAAACGCTTTCTATGATTTAAACTTTTGCTACATTTATCTTTACAAACCCCAAATTCATACTGGATGATCAGATTCACCTTTGGGATATTGTCCCTGTTAATTCTATTAAATGCCTGTAACCTGACTGATGCCAGTTCCGGTAAAGAGAATTTCATTCCAGATCCCACAAGGAGTTCCATTTCAACCGATGCATTTGAGGTAATCTATTCGCTAAACCTTCCCACAGACATTGCCCGGATTTTTGAAGAGACAGGTACCGGTTTTAATCCCGATCTTCTGTTACCCCTTGACAGAATCCCCTTTTATGAAAACAGCGATCAGATGGCTTTACTCATTGGAGCCCTTGGGGTGGACCTGAGCTATTGCAAGCTTTTTGAAAGGGTACTTGAATCGACCGACAGTTATAAACATATTGAGTTGCTTGCAAACAAACTTGAGCTTCCTGGCGAGATCTTTGAGAAATCTTCCTCCGACCTGGAGCAATATATCAATAAACCAGACTCTCTTACGGTACTGATCAATCAGGTGTACAGCGATGTGGATAGTTATTTCATGGAGAATGGTCAGGAATCACTGGCTTCTCTGTCCCTCTTTGGCGGATGGTTAGAAGCCATGTACATTGGTGTAAAAATATACCAGGATAAGTCGATCCTTGAAATGGGTGACAGGATCCTCCAGCAGAAATATGCCTTGAACAATCTTACAGGATTGCTGGCGAATTATCAGGAATCACTGGTTGTCAGACGTTATATGCATCCCCTGAACAAACTGAAAGATGCCTACGAAGATGTAGATATCAGGTATTCACAAGCTGGTTTTATAATGAACCAGGAAGAACGAACCATCCATGCTTCGGTTTCAAAGATCAATTATGAACCCGAAACACTGGAAAATATCTGTCAGATCATCATCCGGTTAAGGGAGGAGATAATTGAATAACGACTCCTTTTAACCTACCAATACCTTGCCGGTCATCTCCTCTGGTCTCTCCACACCCATGATGTGTAACAGGGTGGGTGCCACATCGGCCAGGATCCCATCTCCAATCTCCTGATAATCATTGGTAACCAGGATGCATGGAACAGGATTGAGTGAATGGGCAGTATTGGGAGAGCCATCGGGGTTCACTGCATAATCAGCATTCCCATGATCGGCAATGATCATAATATCGTACTCTTTTTCCCTGGCAGCCTCAACCACTTCACCCACACACCTGTCTACGGTCATCACCGCCTTCTCAATGGATCCATACACACCGGTATGACCCACCATATCTCCATTGGCAAAATTGAGACAGATAAATCCGGGACTCTCTTTACGAATGGCTTCAACAACAGAATCTTTCACCTCGTAAGCACTCATCTCCGGTTGGAGATCGTAGGTAGCCACTTTTGGAGATGCGATCAGGATCCGGTTTTCATTTTCAAATATCGCTTCCCTTCCTCCGGAGAAAAAGAATGTGACGTGGGCATATTTTTCTGTTTCGGCAATCCTCAGCTGACTCAACCCTTCACGGGCAACTACCTCTCCCATGGTATTGTTCACGTTATCTTTGTCATAGATCACATGAAGCCCCTTAAAGGTGGCATCATAGGGGGTCATGGTGCAGTAGTGAAGAGGAATTGTATGCATATCAAAATCCGGCATCTCCTGTTGTGTCAGAACAATGGTCAACTCACGGGCCCGATCGTTACGAAAATTGAAAAATATCACCACATCACCTTCCTGAATGGTCCCAACAGGCCGATTCTGATCGTCCACCATCACAATAGGCTTGACAAACTCATCTGTGACACCTGCATCATAAGACTCTTGCAGGGCAACAACCACATCGGTGGCAGCTCTCCCTTTTCCGTGCACCAACAGGTCATATGCTTCCTTAACCCGCTCCCATCGCTTATCCCTGTCCATGGCATAGTAGCGACCGATAAATGAAGCCACCTTTCCATTGGAAGAGGCCAAATGGCCGGTGAGACTCTCCATATAACCTTTACCACTCTGTGGATCAGTATCCCGGCCATCGCCAAAGGCATGGATAAATACATTTTTAATGCCATATTCCCCGGTCATATCACACAGTTTGTAGAGGTGCTTGTCCAGCGAATGAACCCCCCCGTCGGATAAAAGGCCCATGAAGTGTACCTGTTTTCCCTGGTCCCGGGCATATGAAAATGCTTTCACCAGGGTATCGTTTTGCAAAATGGTGTTGTCCCTAACGGCCATATTGATCTTTACCAGGTCCTGATAGACAATACGTCCAGCTCCTATATTAAGATGTCCTACCTCTGAATTCCCCATCTGTCCGTCGGGCAGCCCCACATTCTCGCCTGAAGCAAATAGTTGTGAAGAAGGATACTCTTTTTCAAGACGATCCATGTTCGGCGTGGCAACCTGACTGATAACATCGGATTTGTCCCCATTTCCCAAACCCCATCCGTCGAGGATCATTAACAATGTTTTCTTTTGACCCATATCTTATGCAATTATTATCACTTAGACACTTGTTATGTACAATTGTTTGAACCTGTTATATAATAAGCCGACAAAGATAATTCTTTTGTTAAACAAAAACATCTGATTGATGTTTTCATGATATGTTAAGACACACACGAAATCAATACCTCCCGGGCCTGATTTTTCTTGCAATACTAGCTCAGTTTAATTGTTCTTCACAAAACAGAAATACCATGGAAGGCCATCGCTATACAAATGCCCTGATCAACGAGACCAGCCCCTACCTTCTCCAGCATGCCCACAATCCGGTGAACTGGCACCCATGGGGTGAGAAGGCTCTTCAGAAAGCCAGGGAGGAGAACAAATTGATCATTGTAAGCATAGGTTACTCTTCGTGTCACTGGTGTCATGTGATGGAGCACGAAAGTTTTGAAGACAGTGTGGTGGCAAAGCTAATGAATGACCACTTTGTGAGTATCAAGGTGGATAGGGAGGAGCGTCCTGATATCGATAATATCTACATGACAGCTGTACATCTTCTGAATCAGCAGGGAGGGTGGCCATTAAATTGCATCGCTCTTCCTGATGGCCGGCCCATCTGGGGAGGTACCTACCTTCCAAAAGAGCAGTGGATGGAAGCGCTCCGGCAGGTTTCTGCATATTACCAGGAGAATCCCGAAAAGACAGTTCAATATGCTTCGGAACTGGCCAATGGGATCCGGCAGAATTCTCTTTACCAGGTGGAAGCCGATCCTAAAACAGTTGATCAGGAAGATCTTCATCGATTGGTCAGCAACTGGTCCGGCCAATTCGACCAGGAACATGGCGGTAACAAAGGATCACCCAAGTTTCCAATGCCTGCAAACCTGGAGTTCCTGTTGCATTATGGTGTTCAGTACAACGTTCAGGAGATCCTGGATCATGTGGATCTTACACTGACCAAGATGGCGCGTGGAGGCATCTATGATCAGGTGGGAGGAGGCTTTTCCAGGTACTCGGTTGATCCCATCTGGAAGGTACCTCACTTTGAAAAAATGTTGTATGATAATGCCCAGCTAATAAGGCTCTACTCGAATGCATATCAGGTATTTGAAAAGGCTATATACAGACAGGTGGTACAGCAGAGCATCGAATTTTTACAACGTGAAATGGTATCCGGTGAGGGGGCATTCTTTTCAGCCCTTGATGCCGACAGCGAGGGGACAGAAGGGAAATACTATGTTTGGGAGAGTGAGGAGCTAAAGAATCTTTTAAAAGATGATTTCGAACTTTTTTCAGCCTATTATAATATCAACGAAACCGGTCACTGGGAAGATGGAAAATATATCCTCTACCGGACAAGCGAACCTAAACAGTTTGCCCTTGATCACAACCTTGAACTTAACCAATTCCAGCAAAAGGTCCACCACTGGAACAGGATCCTTTTGAATGTCAGAACATCCAGGGTAGCACCCGGTCTGGATGATAAATCGCTCACCTCCTGGAACTCCCTTATGATATCCGGACTTGTCCAGGCTTACCGGGCTCTGGGAAACCGGGAATTCCTGGAACTGGCCACAGCCAGTGCAGGTTTGATTCGTGACCAGCTGTGGTTGAAAGAGAAGGTGCTTTACAGGAATTACAAGAATGGCAGATACTCCATTCCTGGTTTTCACATCGACCATTCCCTTTATATTGAAGCGTGTCTGGATCTTTATGAATCCAGCATGGATCAGGAGTGGCTCGACCTTGCCCGGGAACTATCCCGGGTAACCATGGAGAGGTTTTTTGATGAAAGCAGCGGGATGTTTCTTTACAATGCAGAAGACAGGGAGATTCTTATCAGCAATAATGTGGAGATACAGGATAATGTCATTCCATCTTCAAATTCGGTCATGGCACATAACCTGTTCAGGCTGGGGCATATCACAGCCGAAAAAACATATGTAGAGCAATCACTATCCATGCTCCGTCAGATGTCTGGTCGCTTTGAGCAGCATCCCCATGTTTTTGCCAATTGGGGCCGTCTACTGCTAAAACAACAGAATCCCTATTATGAAATAGCAGTGGTGGGTCCTTCTGCCGCATCGGTGATGGAGAAACTTTCAGAAGAGTACCTGCCCAATGCCATTCTTGTGGGTTCCCCGGTTGAAAAAGATCTTCCGCTTTTCAGGGACCGGTTTGAAAGCGGCAAAACGCGTATATTTGTGTGCAGGGACAACGTTTGTCAGTTACCGGTTACAGATCCGGAAGATGCAAAAGCAATCTACCATATTAAATAAGCTGAAGGAGCTGAAAGAGGCCGCCTGGAATCTGCCGGTGAAGAATTCCCGGAGTCACCGTTTTGCAAAAAAGTATGCGGCAAAAACCTCTGAACTGCTATCTGAAGGAGTAAAAGCAGTGGGGCAGGAAGCAGATGAGACCGAACAGATGGCACGCTCCTTTTTCAAAATGCTGGAAGCCAAACTGGATCTCAGCGGTCGCACCGATCCTCCCACTGAAGAGGAGGTAAGGGCCGCCATTGAGCAACTTAAAGATGTGGGACGGTTTTCCATCTTTGCCACCCTGGTAATCCTTCCCGGCGGAGTTGTTTCGCTCCTGGGATTGGAGCTGTTGGCCAGGAGATTCGGCATCAAAGGATTTAATCTGATCCCCTCCTCTTTCAGAAAAAAGAAGAGAGGCAACTTACCTGATCTATATTCTAAATCCACTGAATAGAATAAGCTCTTTGGATTGATTTTTGAAGCACTCCTATTGAATCAAAGGATCGAAAATCATGAAATCGCTACTGGCTGTACTGTTTTTGCTGCTGCTTTCCCCATTCACCCTGATTGGACAGAAGGTTTACAAAGTAAAATATGAATCACAGGCCGACATTAAGGTTTATGTGGTTGAATATGAATCCCAATGCGATCTTAAGGTCTATTTTGTGGAGTATGAGTCACAAGCAAACGAAGATGGGCTCTGGTATTTTGTGAAATATGAGAATCAGGCCGATAAAAAATTGTATTTTGTGGAATATGAATCGCAAGCCGACCTGAAAATTTTCATTGTAGAGTATGAATCTCAGGCGGGCTGGCAAAACCAGGAAAAACAGCATTTGTTACTATAATAATCTACAATGAAAAAGCCTCTGTCTCTGAAACTGCTTTCATTCCTCCTATTGATATTCCTGAATTATCCGGGCCAGGGCCAGGAGGGTGTGCCCGCGGCGGAATGGAACCAGTGGCGGGGACCCGACCGTTCCGGTTCATGGTATAACGGTCCGGCTGTTGATTCCTTATCCTCAGAGTGGATTCAACAGCTCTGGGAAGTAAAAATTGGTCCCGGTTACAGTGGCCCAACGGTATCGGAAGGCCATGTATATGTGATGGACTATGCTAATGGGTCTGAGCAGGTGCACTGTTTCAATGCTGAAAACGGACAAAAGAGATGGACGTACAGTTATCCGGTGACTTACAGTGTGGGGTATCCAACAGGCCCCAGGGCATCTGTCCAGGTGTTCGCCGGGAAGGCATATTCCCTGGGAACCATGGGACACCTCTACTGTTTTGATGCAAAATCCGGAGAGGTGGTCTGGCATATAAACACACTGGAACAGTACCAGATCCGGATCCCCATCTGGGGACTTGCTTCCAATCCCATCATGGTGAATGATAAACTGATCCTGCAGGTTGGTGGTGTTTCAGGAGCTGGCATTGTAGCCTTTCATAAGGATAGTGGTAAGGAGGTATGGCGATCCCTGGAAGACGAGGTTTCCTACTCAGCACCCATACTCGTCAGTCAGGCCGGAAAACAGGTGGTGATTTGCTGGACCGGTGAGAGCATTTCAGGGCTGGATCCTGACAATGGTCAGGTATATTGGTCTTTTCCCTTTGAGCCCGGCAAAATGATCATGAATATTGCCGATCCGGTATACGATCCGCCATACCTGTTCCTCAGCGGATTCTTTGATGGTTCGTATCTCATAAAACTTGATCAGGAGAACACAGCAGCTGAACTAATTTACCATCGCCAGGGAGCAAATGAGAGGAACACCGATGCACTCCATTGTTGTATTTCGACTCCATTGATACAGGATGGGTATCTGTATGGGATCGACAGTTATGGTGAAACCCGTTGCCTGGATTTGCTCACAGGCGACCGAATCTGGGAGGATATGACCCTTGTTCAAAAAGGGAGATGGGCCAATGTTCATTTAATTCCTCAAGGTGAAAAGATCTGGGGATTCAATGAACTTGGTGAACTGCTGCTTGGAAAATTTACACCCACCGGATATGTAGATCTGGGCAGGGTTAAGGTGATCGATCCGGTAAGGATATCTCCCAATCCCAGGAATGGCGTGTGCTGGTCTCACCCGGCATTTTCCGGCACTCGGATTTTTCTTAGAAGTGATGCGAAACTGGTTTGTATTGAAATCAAAAAAATCTGAAATAGTGCTTATTCGCATTCATTCCAAACTCAATAATCCTTAGTTTTAGTCACACGACTTAACTAAAACTTTCAATCTTTTATGAGCGGATTTTTCGGGGCAATCTCCAACCAGGATTGCGTATATGATGTGTTCTACGGAACCGATTACCATTCTCACCTTGGAACCAAACGGGCAGGATTGGTTTTTTACAACAAACAAGAGGGTTTCAGAAGGGCGATCCATAGCCTGGAAAACGGATATTTCAGAAGTAAATTTGAATCGGACCTGGACGGGTTCAGCGGGAACAGCGGCATGGGGATCATCAGTGATACGGATCCTCAACCCATCCTTTTCAATTCACATATGGGTAGGTTTGCCATCACATCGGTGAGTCGCATTGTGAATATTACAGAGTTGGAGCAGCAATTCCTGAAAAAGAAAAAGCATTTTACTGAAAACTTTCAGGGCAACGTAAATCCTACCGAAGTGGTGGCCAACCTGATCTGCGACGAAGATGATTTTGTTGCCGGTATTGAAAATGTGTATGCGCAGGTAAAAGGTTCTTGCAGCATGCTGATCTTAACCTCCGATCGCATTATTGCAGCCAGGGATAAGCTTGGACGAACTACAGCGATCATAGGCAAGAAGGACGGGGCATTTGCTGTAGCTTCAGAAACTTCAGCTTTTCCCAACACAGGCTTTGAAATTGAATACTACCTGGGTCCTGGTGAAATTGTGGAAATTACGGCTGATGGATATAACATCCTGAAACCAGCGCAGGAAGAGATGCAGATTTGTGCTTTCCTTTGGGTCTATTACGGCTATCCGCCCTCCTATTATGAGGGGATCAATGTGGATGAAGTGAGGTATCGTTGCGGTGCCGCGCTTGCAAAACGGGACAATGTGGAGGCTGACTTTGTGTGTGGAATCCCCGATTCCGGCATTGGGCATGCTGTAGGTTACGGAAATGCCAATGGATTGCCATATAAGCGGGCCTATTCCAAATATACACCCACCTGGCCAAGAAGTTTCATGCCCCAGAACCAGGATATGCGAGAGCTTGTTGCTAAAATGAAACTGATTCCCAACAAAGCCCTTATAGAAGGAAAAAAGATGGTGTTTTGCGATGACTCCATTGTCCGGGGCACACAGCTCAAGGACAATACCAAAGACCTTCGCCAGGCCGGGGCCAGCGAAGTTCACATGCGAATCGCCTGTCCGCCTCTTACCTTTCCCTGTAACTTTCTGAATTTCTCTCAGTCCAGGTCTACCCTGGAACTTGCAACCCGAAAAGCGATCAAGCAGTTGGAAGGGGAAGAGAAGAACCTGGAAGAATATGCTGATCCCAAATCAGAAAAGTACCAGGCCATGGTGGAGCAGATCGCTAAAAACCTGGGGATAGACTCATTAATATACCAGGACCTGGGCGATCTGGTTGAGGCCATTGGACTGCCCAAAGAGAAACTGTGTACACATTGCTGGGATGGGTCCAGCTATTATTAAATAGATTCATTATCTTGCAGTATACCCAAATTCTGCAACATGACCCCCACTCGTATTTTTGATCTGCTGGAACGCTTTATCAAGCTGTTCCCCAAGCACAATGTCCTTTCCGAAAAGAAGGATGGTAACTGGATTTTTTACACCTCTGAGCAATACAATGAGATTGCCCATCATTTTGCCTGCGGACTCCTTGAGCTGGGGTTCAAAAAAGGGGATAAAATCGTAACCATCACCAACAACAGGCCCCAATGGAATTTTGTTGATATGGGAATTTCTCTGGCTGGTGTGATTCACGTACCGGTATATACCTCTATGAATAGTACAGAGTACAAGTACATCCTGGAACACTCCGATGCTAAAATGGTGATTGTTTCTGATCAAAAACTCTACGACACCATTCATCCTGTTTCAAAACAAGTAAAGCATGTGGAACACTTTTTCACATTTAATGAAATTGAAGGGGCCAGCAACTGGATGGAAGTGGTGGAAAAAGGAGAGAAAGCCAGCGATGAAATAAAAAAGGAGCTTTCTGCCATTAAGAACGGTATTACACCCAACGATGTGGCCTCAATTATTTACACTTCAGGAACCACCGGTACCTCCAAGGGGGTTATGCTTTCCCATGATAACCTGATCAGGAATGCACTTGCCGGAAATGAGGTTTTTCAACTCACTCCGAAGGACAGGTACCTGAGTATTATACCGGTTTGCCATGTGGGAGGGAGATTTGGCAACTACCAGACACAATATTCAGGAACCTGTATCTATTATGCCGAAAGCATGGGAACCATCGCCATCAATCTGAAGGAGATTAAGGCCACTGGTTTTGATGCTGTCCCGAGGATCCTGGAGAAGATCTTCGACAATGTCCTGGCCAAAGGGCGCGGACTCACAGGTATGAAGAAGAAGATTTTTTTCTGGGCAGTCAGACTGGGTCTTCGCTATGAACCTCATGGAGGAAAAAGCTGGTTTTACTACAGAAAGCTAAAAATTGCTGACAAGTTGATCTTCAGCAAATGGAGGGAGGCGCTGGGAGGGGAGGCAAAACTGGTGGGTTGCGGAGGTGCAAGCCTGCAGCCCAGGCTCGAAAGGATCTTCTGGGCAAGTGGTCTGAAGATCATCAACATCTATGGCTTAACAGAAACATCGCCCACCATTACCATCAACCGTCAGGAGAAGCCCCTCTGTAAACTGGGTACGGTTGGTTCCCTGATTGATGGAGTAGACCTGAAAATAGCTGAAGATGGTGAGGTGCTCTGCAAAGGGCACAATGTGATGCTGGGATACTATAAAGATGAAGCCCTGACAAAAAGCGTGATTGATGAGGAGGGTTGGTTCCATACCGGTGATGTGGGACACCTGGAAGAGGGTAAATTCCTGGTGATTACTGACCGGAAAAAAGAGATATTCAAACTATCCAGTGGCAAGTTCGTTGCTCCTCAGCCCATTGAGAACAAGATCAAAGAGTCGGCATTCATCGACCAGGTTATGGTAGTTGGAGAGCATGAGAAATTCGCCAGTGCCCTCCTGGTTCCCGATTTTAAATACCTGAAAGAGTGGTGTGCATCGAAAAACTTATCCACCGCCATGGAAGCTGATGAACTGATTGCTCTCCCCGAAGTGAGTGCGCTCTTCAATGAAGAGATCGCCAAAATTAATAAGAGCCTTTCTGACTGGGAAAGGATCAACCGTTTCCGCATGGTCACTGATGATTGGTCACCTGCATCAGGAGAACTTTCGGCCAGCCTGAAAATGAAACGAAAAGTGATTGAATCAAAATATCCGGATCTGCTCGATGCCATCTATCAAAGAGAATCATGAGAATCATAGAAGTATCTGATACAAGGTCGAGAAAAGCTTTTCTTCAGGTTCCCAGGATCCTCTACAAAGATGATGATACATGGGTCTGTCCACTGGATAAAGAGATTGCATCCATTTTTGATCCGGACAAGAATCCATATTTCAAACATGGTGAAGCCACCCGGTGGATATTATATGACCACCAGGACCGGCTGATAGGCAGGATTGCAGGTTTCATTGACCACAATAGCGCAAACAAGTATGATCAGCCCACGGGAGGTACTGGCTTCTTTGAATGTCTCAATGATCAGGAGGCAGCCAACCTTTTGTTTGATACAGCAAAGGATTGGCTGACAGCGCGTGGAATGGAGGCCATGGATGGCCCCGTTAACTTTGGGGAAACCGACAAATACTGGGGATTGCTGGTGGAGGGCTTCACGCATCCCTCCTATGAGATCGCCTACAATCCACCCTATTACCAGGAGCTGTTTGAGACCTACGGATTTAAAACATATTTCAAACAGGAGGGATTTCACCTGGATGTGAAAAAAGAATTTCCTCCCCGGATTCAAAAAATTGCAGAATGGATCGCACAAAAACCTGAATATGAATTCAGGCACTTTGAATGGAAAAACAGCGACCAGTTTGTGAAAGATTTTGTGGCAGTATTCAACGAGGCCTGGGCCTCCTTTAAAGAGAATTTTGAGCCACTTGAAGTCTCCTATATTAAGAAAACCCTGAAAAAGGCAAAAGCCATCATCGACGGTGAATTTATCTGGATCGCCTACAACAAAGGAAAACCCATCGCCATTTACCTCATGTACCCCGATGTAAATATGATCCTGAAGCACATCAATGGTAAACTCACCCCACTGGCCATGCTCAAATTCCTTTACCTGAAAAAAAAGAAGACCATGACCAGGGCCAGGGGGGTACTCATGGGGGTGATCCCCGCTTTCCAGGGCCATGGGGTGGAAGCCGGAATTATCATTAATCTGGTGAAGATCTTTAAAACAAAACCACATTATACCGAAATTGAGTTCTCCTGGGTGGGGGATTTTAATCCCAAGATGCGGAAGATATTCATGTCTGTGGGGAGCGATTCAGCCAAGCACTACATCACATACAGGTACCTGTTTGACCGAAATGCACGCTATAAGAGATATCCCATCCCCGGGGATGACAAAGATTAATCCATAATTTTAAACAGATGAATTACGATATTATAATCATTGGGGCCGGACTGGGTGGGTTAACAGCCGGAGCAAAACTGGCCAAAGAGGGAAAAAGGGTGTTGCTGCTTGAACAGCACGACAGGCCCGGTGGATGTGCCACCACTTTCAAACGCAGGGATTTCACCATGGAGGTGGGCCTGCATGAGATGGATGGATTGCATCCCAGGGATATGAAAAATAAGGTCTTTCGTGATCTGGGGATTTTTGACAGGGTGGAGTTCCTGCCGGTTCCCGAATTTTACCGGTTTATCAATGAGCGGTACGATCTGGTAATCCCCCATGACCCGGAAGAGGCCAAGCAAATTTTGAAAAGCGCATTCCCGGGTGAAGAAAAAGGCATTGAAGCGTACTTCCACCATGTACTTAATGCAAAAAGAGTGATGGTCGAAAACCGGAACCAACCTGAAAAAAGTGTGGGACAGTTCCTGGATGAGATCATCTCCAACGAAGACCTGAAACTGGTCCTGTTGGGCAACCTGGGATACTTCCATGATGATCCCTATACCCTATCCTGGCTCTACTACCTCACCGCCCAAGGAAGCTATTACGGGGGACGTGCCAATTTTATCAAGGGTGGTTCCCAGCAGCTCTCCAACGCACTCAGTGATATCATCACAGAAAATGGAGGTGATGTGAAGCTAAGCAAGCTGGTAACAGCCATCGACTATGAAGGAAAAAAACCGGTGGGTGTCACCTACAAGGGAATTCGAGGCAGAGACAAGGGGACTTACTCCGACCAGGCATCCGAGATTATCATAAATGCAGCGGTTCCCAACCTGGCCGATACGCTTCTTTCAAAGTCAGATGGCAAATCCCTTTCCCAACAGATCCGGAAGAACAGGATAGGAGCCTCCCTGCTCACAGTATATTATGGTTTTAACAAACCTTTGAGTGAGTTGGGAAATAAGTATTACTCCACATTTATCTATGATGCATCGGTACAATCTCAGGCCGATATTCTGGACAACAACCACAGTGATTTCAGCACACGCAGCTTCACCTTTGTGGATTACAGCCAGTTGGATTCCGGTCTGGCTCCTGAGGGAAAAAGTGTGGGTGCCGTTTGCTGTGTGGATTACCCGGAGGATTGGGAAAACCTCACACGGGAGGAGTACAACCGCATGAAAGAAGATGTGATTGATACCATCACCGAACGATGTGAAAAGATCATCCCCGGTTTCAGAGATGCACTGGAATATGCCGAGGCAGCCACCTCTTTGAGTGTAAAACGATTCACCCTGAATCCCAAAGGTGCGGTATACGGTTTTGCACAGAATCCGGGAAAACCCACAGGTTATCTCAACGCCCTTCCCGATAATATCCACATTGCCTCGGCATGGGGCAAGTTTGGGGGAGGATTTTCAGGCTCCATCTACAGTGGTTATATGACCGCCCTCGACTTGCTGCGCAAGGCTGCTTCGCAGTAAGTATAAATACTTCCAGATAATACCATAGTAAACAACAATACCCTTCGTTAACAAAGGACAGGGTTCCATTTAGTGCACCTAAATCGCAGCTCTATTCTCTCAATTTGCGTTAATTAGGCGAGTACGTTATCATTATTTTGCGCTTATCAACAACTTCAACCCGCTCAATATGCGAAATGATACAGGCCAACTCTGGGAAAATTACTTAATTATGGAGAGGGTGAAGTTTTTAAGATATTCTGAGATCTATGCCAATTTCTATTTCTGGTGCACCTATTCAGGTGTTGAAATCGACCTGATTGAAGAACGTGATGGAAACCTATTTGCATTTGAAATCAAATACGGAAAGAGATCTTCAAAAATGCCCGTTTCCTGGAAAAAAGCCTACCCTGATTCCGAATTCTCTGATATAAACTCTGTGAATTTTCTGGAATTTATTCAAACTCTGTGAAATACAGGTTAAGGAAAATGCAAATACCTATAATTAGGGATCTGTCAAGGGATACTAATTCATACTTTTGTACAGGATTGAAACTAAAGATCATCGCATGGACAACATTGATTTAAATGGCCAACGCAAGAAAGAACTGCTGAAACATATGATCCTTCAACTTCATCAGGGAGAGGCCCCGGAAGAGGTCAGGAGCCGCCTGGTTGAGTTACTTAAATCCATTCCCTACAACGATGTGGTAGAGGTAGAGCAGGAGCTGATCAACGAAGGATTACCTGAAGAAGAGGTATTGAAATTCTGTGACATTCATGCCCAGGTACTGGATGGGCATATTGACCAGACCGGTGCCAGGGAGATACCTGACGGTCATCCGCTGGATACTTTTAAAAAAGAGAACAGGGAATTGCTGAAGATCACTGAGACCCTGATCCCTTTTTATGAAAAGATCAATGCCCCCGGGGAGCTGGAATTGAATACCTATCTCATTGAGTTGAAAGCATTTTTTAATCAACTCCTGGATGTGGAGAAACATTACCTGCGCAAGGAGAACCTGCTCTTCCCATACCTGGAGAAATACAATATCACAGGACCCCCCAAGGTGATGTGGGGCAAGCATGATGAAACACGTGAATTGTTAAGAGTGGCGAGGGAAGGGCTTGACGTTCAAGGAGGAATCGATGCAGAAGAGGTGAGCGCCCTTATTACGCTGGTGTTGAAGCCCGCATCAGGAGCTGTATCCGATATGGTTATGAAAGAGGAGGAGATCCTCTTTCCCATGTGCATGGATAAATTAACCGATCTGGAGTGGTATCAGATCTCCCAGCAGAGTATAGAGATCGGTTATTGCCTGTACGATCCTGAAATTCAGTGGAAACCCGAAGGAGTGGAGCCCTCTCCGGTATCCCGGGCAAGTGATGGTATGATACAGTTGCCAACCGGTAAATTTTCAGTCACCGAACTTATTGCCATTTTCCATACCATACCGGTGGAACTAACATTTGTAGACAGCCACGATAAGGTAAAATTCTTCTCCCATGGGAAAAAACCTATTTTCAACCGCAATCGTGCTGTTATAGGAAGGGATGTACGGATGTGCCACCCCCCGAAGAGTGTTCATATCGTAGAACAGATCCTGACCGATTTTAAATCAGGGAAAGAGGATCTCGCTACCTTTTGGCTTGAGATGAAAGGAATGTTTGTCCATATCGAATATTATGCCCTCAGGGATGAATATAACAAATACCTTGGCACCCTGGAGGTAGTGCAGGATATCACTGACCTGCGAAAGATGGAGGGCGAACAGAGGTTGGTGAGTTATTCAAAAAAATAAGATGTCCGGAAATAAAACACTAATAATTACTCCTAAGACCAGGGTGGGTGAACTGCTGGATGTTTATCCTCAACTGGAACCGGTTTTAATGGATCTGGCACCGGCTTTCCGCAAACTGAAAAACCCGGTACTCAGGAAAACAGTTGGTAAAGTAGCCACGCTGCAGCAGGCCGCTGCATTGGGTAATACTCCCGTTACCGAAATCATTAACACCCTGCGGGCCGAGGTTGGACAGGAACTATTCAATGAAAGCAATATTCAGGGAGAGATCAATTTCAAAGAGCCTGACTGGCTCCATAAGGAGAACGTAACGGTGAGGTTTGATGCAACACCTTTGATCAATGCCGGAGAGAATCCCATGCAGGAGGTCTTCAATCACCTTGAAAAAACTGGTGAAGGGGAGATTTTTTCACTTCTAACTCCATTTGTACCCGCTCCCATCATAGAGCTTATCCATGAAAAGGGATATGCCCATTACTGTCATCAGGATGACCCGGAAGAGTGTTATACCTATTTTTTTCTAATACAATAACCCTTCGTTATCTTATTTCCCCGGTACCCACATGTCCTGAGCAGTCAGGCCACAGGCTGTGATCATCTGTATGGCATAATCCATTCTTCCCAGGTCATTGGCTCCTCCATTGTTGGTCCCCAAGGTAAACTTCACGCCTGCTTCCTTTGCCCGGCATATAAAGGTTGCACTTGGGATCCGGTTCCTGTTATTGATCTCAAAGGCCACCCCGCTCTCCACCAGTGCTGCAATCACCAGGTCCATACGCTCTTCGGTCCAGAGTGCATCATACTGATCGCTAATCTCAGCAGGCAGGTAGGTGGGATTCACATAAATATCAATGGGCTCGTTGCTCACGATCTTCACAATCCTGTCCACCAGCTGGTCCATGAAATCCTGGGGATCACCCACTTCCGTCTCCGCCTTGATCCAGAGCCGCAACCGTCTCCCATTGTCGTTGGTCCAGGTCATGGCGTCGGTAAAAACATAATCAAATCTTTCGCGGCTCTCCTCACTGAACAGATCCAGCCACTCCCTGCCTTCGGCCTGCATGGCAAACCAGGTAAAAGGTGAGGGCTCATAGGAATCCAGGAACCTGTTCAGGACATCATCATCCTCAAATCCCATTTTCAGGCCACAATTCACCGCAATTCCATAGGTGAAACCATATTTGCGGGCATTGGCCATTGCCCGCTCCTCGGTCAGTCCACCCTTCAGATGGGTATGCAGATCGATAAGCGGGAAATTCTGTCCAGCCAGTTCAATAAGCTGTTTCTCAAACTCCAGGTCCTCAAGAGGAGTTCCGGGTGTAGGCAGATCATCGGGCAAAGGCTTCACCTTGATATTTTTATAATAGACTATACTACCGGGATCGTGGCACTGGAATGCAAATGTACCCGAACCCAAAATTCTTCCCTCCATTCCTCCGCTCCGGTAAATCTCTTCAGGCTCGGTATATTCTGCCGCCAGCATTCCATTAATAAAGGTCTGTATGCTCTTCCCCTGAACAACAATGCGGTAGTTGAACCACTGGTTATCTGGAACGGGACTTTTCCATACATTCCGGATGGCATAGATACTGCCTGTCATTTTATGCTCCATATGGTCCCCTGGCTCAGCAGGATGGTTGGAATTGATCACCTGGCATTCGTACCCTTTGGCAGGCCAGCCTTCCTTCTGGAATTCGGTATGGATGTAGATCCCCGAATTGGATCCGGGTGTGGTTTTCACATCCACCACAAATTCAAAATTCTTAAAGCTATGATCCATGACCTTCCCATCATAAAAGAGGTGAGAACGATCACCGGCTGTGACTATGGCCCCCTCTTCAATCTTCCAGGAACTTGTATTTTCAGAGGCTTTCCAGCCATCAAGGGTTTCTCCATCAAAAAGGGAGATCCATTCATCGGAATTGCACCCGAAGAGAACCAACGATGCAAGTACAAACAGCAGAAGTTTAATGGATTTCATGGTGTATGATTTTGGTTAAGTAATATTGAGATTAAAAGTAGTAATATTCTTCCTCTCTTAAAAAATGTTAATCATACCTTAAAGGCTGAAAAGCATATTTTTCCTTCCATCGGAAAGTTGTACATTGAGCTCCTTAATTTGCTGTAAATAACAATCTATTTCAAAACAGATACAACATGAAACTTACCAGACGTAGTTTTATACAAACCGGAGGCGCAGCTGTGGCAGGAACCATGGTGTTGCCTCCCCTGTTAAACTCATGCCAGAACATTCAAATATCACCAGATGTGAAAAGCTATCTTGACCATTTTGAAGTAACCCCTCAAATGCTGCAAAAAGTAATTGCAGAAGCGATGTCAAAGGGCGGAGATTATGCCGATCTCTTTTTCGAACACAAAATCTCCAATACCCTGGGACTGGAAGATGGCAAGGTAAACCAGGCCTATTCCAATGTGGATTACGGAGTGGGTGTGAGGGTACTGAAGGGCGACCAGACCGGTTTTGCCTATACCGAAACCACCTCCCTCCAGGATATGCTGAAGGTGGCAAAAACCGCTGCCAATATTGCCAGTGACCCGGTAACCTTTAAACAGAGTGATTTCTCAGAAAAACCGATCCCCAACTACTACAAGATCTCTCAGAAATGGGAAAACTCAACGGTGGAAGAGAAGATCCCCTACGTACAGAAAGTGAATGACAGGTTGTTTGAACTGGATGAAAAGGTGAGCAAAGCCCGGGTTTTCCTCAGTGATGAATCTGCCTATGTAATGTTCTACAATTCTGAAGGGCTTCTGACCCATGATTACCGTCCCATGGCCAGTCTGGCATTAGTGTGCGTCATGGAGAAAGACGGGCAGATCGAGAATGATTATAGTGCACGCTCCGTTCGTAAGGGATTTGAATTCCTTGATGACGACCTGGTGGAGGAGCTGGCACAGGAGGCGGTGGATAAGACCAATTTCCTCTTTGGAGCAGGCAAGCCCAAAGCGGGAGAATTGCCCGTGGTACTGGGTGCAGGCGGATCGGGAATCCTGCTGCATGAAGCCATGGGCCACCCCTTTGAAGCCGATTTCAACCGAAAGGGTGAATCCATATTCTCTGATAAAATGGGACAAAGCATCGCCAAAGAGTTTATCAATATCGTGGAAGACGGGACCATGGAAAACAACCGTGGGTCGATCAACATTGATGATGAGGGCAATGATGTGAAGAAGATATACCTTGTGAAAGACGGAGTGCTGGAGAGTTACCTGCATGACCGTATCAGTGCCAGCTACTACGGAGTGGATCCCACCGGGAACGGACGCAGGCAGTCATTCAGGCATGTGCCAATCCCCAGGATGCGAATCACCTATATGGAGAACGGTCCCCATACCACCGACGACATAATATCCAGTGTGGATTATGGGGTGTATGTGGATAATTTCAGCAATGGCCAGGTGAAGATCGGTGCGGGGGACTTTACCTTCTTTGTCAAGTCGGGAACCCTGATCGAAAACGGGAAGCTGACCCGGCCCATCAAGGACATCAATATCATCGGGAACGGACCCCAGGCGCTGGCCGATATTACCATGGCCGCCGGAGATTATAAAACCGCCACCGGCACCTGGACCTGTGGAAAGGGAGGACAATCGGTTCCTGTAGGCATGGGACTGCCCACTGTCCTGGTGAAAAAGTTAACCGTTGGAGGAACCAGTGCTTAATCCTGAAAAATTCTGATCATGACCAAAGAGGAAAAATACAGCATCGCAAAATGGGCCATGGAGCACGCCGTTAAGAACGGTGCCCAGCAGGCCCGCGTATCTATATACAACAACAACAGCAGCGAGATCGAGGTAAGGGAGGAGAAGATCGACAAACTCCAGGAGTCCAACCGGAACGGTATGCGAATTAATCTCTATGTGAACAAGAAGTATTCCAGTATCTCCACCAACAGACTGACCGATAAGGAGGAGTTGGGGAGGTTCATTGAAGAGGCCATTGCAGGAACTAAATACCTGGCAGAAGATGAGTTCCGTACCCTCCCCGATCCTGAACTCTATTACAAGGGGGAAGGACCCGAACTGAAGACGATAGATAAAGATTTCGCTTCAATAGATCCTCAACAGAAGATAAATGACGCTTTTGCTATGGAGAAAGAGGTGCTGGGTTCGGATGAACGGATCATCTCGGTGACCGCTTCCTACAGGGATGGGATGAGCGGAAGTGTAATGGTGGCCAGCAATGGATTTGAGGGAGATACAGAGAATTCTTACTACTCGTTGAGTGCATCCGTTTCTGTGACAGACGGGGATGCCCGTCCCCGTGGCAACTGGTACGAATCTTCCATCTTCAGCGATCAACTGATCAGGGAAGGAATCGGGAAAAAAGCGATGAAGAGGGCGCTGGACAGACTGGGACAGGAGAAGATTGCATCGGGAAGAATGCCGATGATCGTGGAAAACAAGCAGGCTGGCAGGGCACTTTCACCCATCATCCAGGCCCTGAATGGTTCTGCCATTCAGCAAAAACAGTCATTCCTGATAGATATGATCGGAGAGAAGATCGGATCGGACCTGATGACCATCACCGACGATCCGTTTATTGTATCGGGACGCGGGTCCAGGTTATTTGACGGGGAAGGCATGGCCACTAAAAAACGTTCTGTGATCGAAAATGGAGTCCTGAAAACCTACTTCATCGACACCTACTACGGGAAGAAGCTTGGAATGGAGCCCAATTCGGGCAGTACCACCAACCTTGTATTCAAGCCGGGAGAAAAAGAGCTGGAAGGACTGCTGGCCGAAATCGACCGGGGCATCCTGGTCACCGGGTTCAACGGCGGCAACAGCAACCCGGTCACAGGTGATTTCTCCTATGGGATCGAAGGATTCCTGGTGGAAAAGGGGAAACTGGTTCAGCCTGTAGCAGAGATGAACATCACCGGTAGCTATAAGCAGTTATGGAAAGATCTTGTGGCAGTAGGCAGTGATGTGGATCCAAGCAGATCCTGGAGACTTCCCTCCCTGGTGTTTGACAATGTGGACTTCAGCGGGATCTAAAAATCAGTCTTTTTTCCGAAGAGATGTTTTATAAGCCAACTGGGATTTTTTGCCGTAGGCAAATAACCACTTGGCGGTAAAATATCCCTCAGGAATAATCCTCTGATTTAGGATTTATGAGGTTGATTTTCTCCCTCTTGGTATAGCTATATTACATTGTTTACTTTGATTGTAATGACAGCTGTATCGCTCTTGGAATCCAGGTGGATATCCCGCACGCGTACAGTCAATGCAAATTGCTGGTTTATATCATAATCGAATGCGGAAGGATCATGTACCATGAGTGTTCCGGTTTCAGCGTCCAATGCGAATGCCATCTCCTCATTTCCGGAAACAGTGGTGAAATTTAATCCCTGGTGCTCCTCAGGATCGCTGGCCAGGATGATACCAATGGTGTCACCCATGGTTGGATTTTCTTCAATCTCAAAGGTCTGGTCCTCCACCACCGGTGCAAATTCATTGAGATCATTCAGATGAATTGTGATGGTAGCCATGGACTCCATGGGGTTCCTGGGGTGATCATCAGACACCAATACTGAAATTACAAGTTGCGCCTGTAATTCGTAATCCAGTTTCAATGGGTCTGCCACGCTGAGATGTCCCCCGGTTTGATCAATCTCAAAGGTTCCATCATCATCCCCCTCCCGAATCCGGAAGGATACCGGTTGCTGATTGTCCAGGTCATAGGCAATGACCACCCCCACAATGGTGCCTGCAGGGCTGTTTTCATCTAAAGAAAATTCCTGGTTCTCCACTTCAGGCGGATTAATGTTCTCCACACAGGAGGTTGTAAACATGATAAGTGCCACCCATCCCAGGGAGATAATCAACGCTCTCATAATTTAGAAACAAAAAAAAGTAATTTAATCAAATGTTATCATTATGAAAAAAGTGAATCCATTTCTTTTTTCTATCTTACAATAACAAACTTTGTTTCAGCTCCAAATATGCATGATGAATTCGGTAGTGTGATTGAAGAGGCCATCACTCTTGAACTGAATGTTTCGGATCTTTACTTTCTGTTTTACAAGCTATTCCCAGATGATTCAGAATTCTGGTGGAAACTTGCCATGGAGGAACAGAACCATGCCGCTCTGTTAAAAACAGTCAAGCAGATGTCCCGTTCTGAACTTCAACTACCTAAGGAGATTGTTCCTTCGGGAAGAAACGAATTGGCAACCTCTAACAAAAAGCTTTTGCAAGCGCTTGAGGATTTTGAAAACTATCCTGACAGAACCAAGGCTTTTCAATTTGCCCTTGAAATTGAAAATTCTGCAGGTGAATTGCACTACCAATCATTCATGAAATACGGGACCGAATCCAGGCTACTGAATGTTTTCAGGAAGCTGAACGGAGATGACATTAACCATGCCGACCGGATCAGGCAATACATGAATCAACATAACATTCCTGAGGCAGTATAATCAGATACTGGGTTGTGACTTTAATCTTTCGATCTCCTTCATGGCCGTGGGGCCGATCTTCATGACAAATTTCCGGGGCCAAGGGTTTCTGGCCGATCGATCCATGAGAACGCCCGGAGGGGGTAAACAGATGAAATTGCTGTTCTTCCAGATCATCTTTTTTTCAATGACTTTCCCTGTCATATATTCCATGGCTTGCTTCTCTGACACCAGGAGCAGACTGGAAATAACTTCAGCTCCCAGAAGGATAATGGCATAGGGATTGGCTATTTCGATCTCCTGCCGGATCCAATTCAAGCCTTTGTTGGCATACTCCATGTACCTGGATCTGTTCTCCTTGATATCTTTACCCAGCCTGTGATATTTTTTTACATGATCGTCATCAAACAGAAATACTTTCACCAGGTTGGTAAGCCAGCACTGCTCTCTGGTTATTTCTAATGTTTCAAGGATCACATCGGTCAGCTCCTGTCCGGTAAATGAACTCCTTACCCTCGACCCGTCAAAATATGGCTCTATGGAGAAGGGTGCAGTACCATCATAAAGGGGAACATCTGGAATATCGTTGACAAAATAGAGTTTCGCAGCAGGATATGGTCCGATCACCATGAGCTTGCCAATGGCAGTCTCTAAAGGAACCACCGTATTAACCGGATTTCCGTATAAATAGGTAGGCTCTTCAGGAAATTTAATGCTTTTTTTATACTCTTTGGAGCATTTCTTTTGATACTGTTGAATTGTCATGGGTACAAGTTAATTGAAAAATCCACCAACAAATTACAACATTCTTCGCAAAAATGCACATTATGGTTTAAAGCAAAATGCTCCGGGTGTGATTCCTACCCGGAAGGAATCTATTGAAGACCCATTGGGCCGGTAGCGGTACACCACACCCCTTTGCACATAATCGACGGCATCCGCCACATAGATATCTGATGTAACAGGATCCACCTCCAATCCATAATATCCAGCTGAAACGGATCCCCCATAATGAGAGGAAATAAACTTTTCAGGACCGGATCTGGTATTAATTGACATGCGATAGACGTGCTGATTGATAAAATAGAGCGTATCTCCTGTTCCGTTTATCTTCAATTCCCGGGGTTGTTCTCCCGTGGAGAATCTAAATACCTCTTCCGCTTCCTTTGAACCTGCATTTATCTTCATCAGTCCGGGTGCCTCATATCCATAAGGGCTACCCTCAAATCCCCCGTCGCTCAGCACCCATAAAGCATTGTTTTTATCCAGCACCATGGAATTGGGTTGTTTCAATACCCCGATGGAATCTATTACCCGATCGGTTTCAGAATCAATTACCAGGATCTTGTTATCGTAACTCCAGCAATTGGTAAACACATACTTATCGTATTGTACCATCTGTTCGGTGGAGTGTTGATAGAAGCCTGATTCATGATTACTCACATCAATGGATCCTGTGATCTCAAAGGTGATGGGATTGACAATGGAGATAGATCTGGCGTAAAGGTCGGTCACATACGCTTTTGTATCGCTGATGAAATGTATGTATCGTGGGGAAGTGAAACCGGTGATCTTTCCTACATATTCAAACGTCTGTGTATTAATTATATAAATCCTGCTGCTGTTATTAACTACCACATATCCCAGGCTGTCCCTGATGGTCATGGAAAGTGCCACATCGCCCAGGGGTAGTGCATTGGTATGGAAGAAGACCTCACTGAACACCTCCTTTTGTTCCAGGTCATAATATGAGAGTGAGCCATTGCCATACATGAAATTCCCCTCATTAATAATGAACAATCCTTTATTGGGAACATCGTATGCCGTCCGGTCAAAGTTCCAAAGTTCATCATCTTTCATGCACCCCTTATGCAGGAGAACCAAAAACAACAATATGGGGATCAGAACTTTGCTCATTCCTGGGTTACAGTTTAAAACTAATTAGCAAGTGATAATTTCTGCCGGGCATGGGCCTGTAGAGAATGGAATGATAAGCTTCATCGAAAAGGTTGCGGACCTTTAATTCTGCAGTGAACTCCTGCTTTCTCAGCCGGAAAGCCGCCCCTGCAGCCAGGTCATTCATGAAATAGGGGTAGAGCCAGTCACGACGGGTTACATCATTACTCGAAGTGGTATACCTTTCACTGTAGGCATTGTATTGATAGGTGATGAAAATGTTCTTCCACGACAGGTGCAACATCATATTCCCTGAATGCAGGGGAATATATACCAGTTGCTTTCCATAGGAAGCATCACTCCAAACCAGGGAATCCCCATAATTGACCGAACGGGTAAAGGCATAGGATCCTGTTATCTTATAGTATACGCTCCATAGGTTCCCCTCAACCTGCATATCATATTCAAGACCTTTTGATTCCACCTGATCAATATTGCGTGGTTCCCAGAAGCCCTGGTAGGATGGGATCCAGATAATCCACTGATCTATTTTGGAACGGTAGAGGGTAAATTCA
The DNA here is from genome assembly GCA_039714655.1 of Bacteroidota bacterium. Taxonomy (GTDB): domain Bacteria; phylum Bacteroidota; class Bacteroidia; order Bacteroidales. The sequence goes on along the minus strand of JBDLIX010000002.1, from coordinate 5,699 downwards.
GCTTTAAGCAGGTGACCGGACAGGAGGTGCTGGAATTCCATTCCGGTTTCCATGGTGAATCCCTTTTCCGGCAGCAGGTCAGGATTCCCCCCGGGTTGCCAGTAGAGGTCATTGAGGGTGGGCTGGTGGTAGTTCCTGGCCACATTGCCTTTTATGAGCAAATCCAGGCCGCTGAAGAGGCGATAATCTGCGCCCAGGTAGGGGATGACCGGTACCCTTTTCCCATCCACCCACTCCTGTCGAAGCATCAGTTTCAGGTTCATCTTTTTTGCGATGGATTTATGCATGGCAAAAAAGAGCGATATTTCACTTCGCTGCAGCTCATATCCGGTTTTGCTCACCGTATCCCTGGAGTTTACATGATGCAGGTTCATATCCACCGCTCCTTCTATGGAAAGATCCTCGGCAAATTCATAGGTGTTGGAGAGGGTATTGACAAAACTCCGTTGCATGCTCTCAGAATAAACAGCGGGGACAAGCCCCAATCCGGGGACCCGGTTCATCTGGGTATAATCCAGTTTCTTCCCGGAGTACCCCGATCGCAAAATGACCTTCCCGTAACCGGTATAAAACTTCCAGTCAGCCACCAATTTATGATCCAGGTCCTGCTGGTTATTCAGATTGGAATTGTCAGGTCCCTCATAACTGGTGGAACGAGGGATGGCCCTGTTAGCATATTGCCCCCAATATTGAAGCGACAGGAGGTGATCTGCATGGGGTCGGAAATAGAGTTCCTGAAGCAATCCATACCGGGTATAGGCAGCATGATCATTGGTGTCAAGTGGATTGGTTACCGATCCTGTCACAGGATCAATATTCCCGATCCCCCGGTTAATGAACGTATAATCGTTTCTTGAATGGTTGTGATAAAGGCGGGTTTTACTCCTGATCCTGCTCTTCCCGAAACCCAGTTGCAAAAACTCATCAAAGGAGCGGTAGCTACCCACTCCCTGCATATATTTGATGATCCTTTTGTCGCCCCAATTTGCCGAGTTATTGATATGAATGGATCCGCCGATCCCCCCGCTCCGGTCAGCCAGAGAAGCGGAACCGTGTTTCAGATTCAGTTCATCGATGACATAGACCGGGATCAAAGAAAAATCGACCATACCCGCCATGGGGCTGTTGATGGGAATCCCGTTCCAACTAACCTGTGTATGTGAGGCTGATGTCCCCCGGAAGGAAGCGGTGGCCAATGCCCCCCGCCCGTGGTTCTTGATAAATACTGGCGTATTCTCAGAGAGAAGGTCAGACAAAGATACATTAACCTTCTTTTGGAGAACGGTTGAATCCACCTCTGTCTCCTTCATTCCCGCCTGCTCCTTTTTAAAGATCTGCTCTGCGGTAATATTCACTGCTTCAATACGGAATACCGAGTCCCTGATACCTTGTGCACACAGGGAAGAAGCCAGTGAAAAAACAGCAGTTAAGATCAGTAACCGGACCACCTTTTTACTTTTTCAGGAGTTTGAACCATTGCGCTTTTATTCCTTGGTCTACCCTGACCATATAGAATCCCTGTGGCAGTGTACTGATATCGACTTCACTCCCTTCCTGGTATCTTTCCGTGCCGATCAGCATTTTTCCTCCGGATTCAAAGAGGGTTAGGAAAAAATCACCAACGCCGGTTACCCGGAAAAAATCACCGGCCGGATTGGGATAGATTTGAATCATTTGATCCATTCGTTTGTTTTCCAGGAATGTAGCCTGGTCCAACTCAACTTGTGTGAAGACAGATGCCTGAATATGGGGTTGTCTCACCAGTGATGCTGTGAGGGAGAGCGGACCTGAGTGGGTCACCCTCAGGATCAGATTTTCATCCACAGCAGCACCCTCATGACTGGTGGTCCATTTCAAAGTCTCATTCAATTGCAGCTTCCCCCTGCGAAAAACAAAGGCCTCCAGCTGATAGCTTTCGGTTTCAATCAGCAAAGGAAGATCTCTGATCACGATTAGATCAAACCTGCCGGTCACCGATGGATCAGGAGCCACATCAACTGCCCCGGTGACCTCGGTGGAGAGCTCTCCCAACCATCCTCCTGCGTTTTGCATGGCATTTTGAACCTTGATAAAATCCACCCGGTCCAGCTCTACTTGCACACCGGAGCTATCCACAGCCCAGTCAATGTCAAAAGCATCGCCCCCTGAGTTTTCAACTTCCGGGGTATAGGGGTTATCCGGCAAAGTGAAAGGTGCCTGACCGCGTAACTGGTTATCAGCATAACCGAAAGCCCTTCTGAATGATTTCAGCAATGGGGGATGATCCAGATCCACCGCTCCCTTTATCAGTGTCCCCGCAAGGGTATACCGCTCTTCCGGCACGGATGGGAATGAGTCGTGCAACGGATAATAGGTTTGGGTATGTGCACTGTTGGTCCTTACGATCCCGCTATTCCCCATATGATCAATCCAGGGCACATCCCGTGCCATGGTATCACCAGGATTGGTATAGGTTACCCGATAGTTCTTCCTTGTGGAGGAGAAATAATACTCACTGCCTGCCAGTTCATACCAGGTATCATCGGGTAACCCATTCTCATTGTCATCCTTCATTACCCAAACCGCTCCCGGTTCGGACCAGTCTGTCATGGGGTTTCCAAAAATGGTGAAATCCACCCCATACGGATTGTCGGGATGGTTCTCCACCGGATGCTCAAACCGAAATACCACATATCCTCCGAAAGCCCCCAGGCACATGGAGCCATTCACGCCTCCCACGATGGAGGCAGCGGCTCCGGGATTTCCCCAGGGAACCGTGTTGATGTACTGTCCCGGAGCCGGAGTATATTCCACCACCTCGGAAATATACTGTGCTTCTGACCATGAGATGCACACCAAACACAGGCTAACGGAAAGAATCTTTTTTATCACTGCTCCTATTTCTTATGGATCATTTTGCTGACTACCCCGGCACTATGCCTTATTCTGAGGATATATGCCCCTGATGGTTGATAACTGAAATCAATGGTCTGACCGGAGACAACCTTCAGGTTCTCATACACCATGATTCCCGTAAGGGTGTAGATGGAAACATCCATCAGCTCCGCAGTACCTGATTCTATCACAATTTTTCCGGAGGAGGGATTCGGATAGACCAGCATGGTAAATCCATTATGGCCCTCAATTATAGTGGGGTACTCAACAGTTACCATAAATGTATCTGTAACACTCAATCCACCGGATATTCCCTCCAATACTACTTCAACCTCATCTGAAGCAGATTTTACTAACTGATATTTACCTCTCAGGGTAAGGTCATTCCCAGTAACAGATGCCTCCAGGGCCGATTCATTGTGGTTGGACTTCACAGTTTTGATAATGGCATCATCATCATCATCCGGGTCGGAAAAGAGCGTGCTGATATTGATCACTGTATCCGAACCATCACTTACGATGTGGATATCTTCCATGGGGTTTGCCACATAGGGAGCGGCATCGGGAACCACATAGAGGTTATCCATGCAGAAATACCCCGGGGTATTCATGCCCCAATCTCCCATATCGGAAGACTCCAGGGAAAATTCAAGGCTGTCCACCTTCCCCAGTGAACTAAGATCCACCCATTGCCATGTTTTTGAGATATAGTCCTCGAATGAATGCTCATAGCGAAAATCTGCCAGGAAAAATGTAATGGTGTCTGTTTGCGTTCCCTCTTTGTATCCACGGATATTGAGCTGTAGATAGTCGGGGTCCAGACCCTCTTCACCGCCAAATTTCTTGGCGAAATCATCACCCTGCTCCATGGAAAGGGCAGCAAAGGTGCTGTTGGTCACAAAGATCCCTGCCACTGTATGCGCCTTGTTCTCTGAAATCTCGATCACAGAAGCAGCATAGGGATAGCCTACACTGTAATTTGCGCTGTGATTAAATCCTTCTCCTGTTATGGCGCTGTACTGGTTGCCCCAACCGGGAGTTTTGTTATCTGCAATGTTGCTATAAGCCCAGCCGCTCCAAGAAAACCAGTCCGGGTTGTACGCATTGTGGTACCAGGCCTTACCGGAAACAAAACTCCCCGTGCCATCAGAGCCATTCCAATAGCTTTCCGGCGCAAGTGTCAGATCATCAAAATCTGAAACCATGAACTCTTCGGATATTTCCGGCCACACCCCGACCTCAGTTACAATGTCGACAAAATGCTCCCCGTTCGCAGCATGGATCATAACGTTCGCCCGACCGTAGTTTTTCAGCGTCCCCTTAAGGGAATCTCCGTCAATATAGAATTCAGCAATGCTATCATCAGTGATTGCCCCAACATGAAATATGAAGTCTGTTGTATCATCAGGATCGGTAACATAAGGCGTCAGGTCAATGGCGCTGATCTCCTCATTTTCAAATCCGCTGATGACAGAAAGTGGTCCTGTCTGTTTCACCGGATAATCTGCCGTGTGCAGATCCACCAGGGGCTGACCGAATGAAAAGGTGATAAGCCGGTTTCCCATCTCAGGATTCAGGAAGTCACCCACAGATTTGATCATCCCCAGCCAGTCCCACTCACCTGTGGCCACAGCCAGTGTATCAATATCATATCCTCCGGAATAACTCTTGTTCCACATGCCCAGTACCATTTTACCACCAAACTGGTTCATGGTAAATACCAGGTTATCCCTCTCATCCAATTCACAATCATAAGCACCGGCAGGCAGGTCGGTCAGTTTATCCCCATCGGATATTTGTAATGGAGCCACTCCGGGGTCTTCAACCACAACAGATAAATCGCGTATACCCCATCTGTATATGGCATTTTGATCCATGGAATAGGAAGTTCCATAATAGAGGTTCATGGTATCAAGGGCCAGGCCGGCAGAATTACCACCCACCTCAATAATCAAACGGTGCTGATCAAGTCCGGTTGTATCTAACAGGTATATGCCGTTGGGATCGCCCCAAGTGGTACTGTTTAGACCCGATACCACAATGCTTCCCCTCCAGAAAACCAGGTCGAAGTTCCCGGGAAACCTGGCCTGGAGCTCCCATTCACCTGTTTCCACATCTATTTGGTAAATACGGTCATCCAGATTGCCGTTCGTTGTATAACCGGTCCATATGGACTGGCCATCGGGTGCGATGGTCAGGAAACTGCTGTAATTGGCTGCGTCATAATCTGCCGGTTCTCCAAACTTCTTGATCTCCAATCCGGTTCTAGCATCCAACTGGTAGATGGTATCCCCGTCATGTAAATATAGGAGTGTATCACAAATATCAAATGCCCCAATACTCTTATATTCAGGAAAAAACAGGGCGGTTTTGTAGCCCGCCTCCGGAGTCAGGTATGTTTGTCCAAATAGTGAAAGAATCAGGATTAAGAGTCCGGTCAGTGTTGTGTAAATCTTTTTCATTAAGCTGCAATTTTAAGTATAACAATTATTTAAAATCAGCAGCGCGTGATTGTGAGGCGAGACCAAGGTTAGATTGTTGATCAGCTTCCCGTTCACCGCGGGCTGCACTTTCTGGGGTATCAATGGCAGGTCTTCTGACTTGTCCGGGCTTCTGAAACCTTCCCATTCCTATCTCGGCTGAGATATGAAGAACAGTGGTTTGCGTTCAGAAGCCAAATACTATGAAAAGAAGATTGAATCCTGGCTGAACCAGTCTTCTTTCTGAAGAAGATTGAATCCTGGCTGCGCCAGTCTTCTTTCTGAAGAAGATTGAATCCTGGCTGCGCCAGTCTTCTTTCCATGTATGGATTCACAGCAGCGGGA
>JBDLIX010000001.1:0-121862 GCA_039714655.1 Bacteroidota bacterium | reverse complement strand
TGGAGATCCCCTGCGCCAAGGCCCAATCCACTCCGATGGGTCAGCAGATCCTGTATATTGAAATTTTGTGTCACATAGTCATTGTACATTTTAAATTCGGGAATGTAATCAACAACCCGGTCCTGCCACGATAACTTTCCCTCCTCCACCAGGATAGCCAGTGCTGTGGTTGTAAATGCCTTGCTGTTGGAGGCAATGGCAAAGGAGGTATGCTCATTCACCTTCTCCATTGTCTCAATGGATTTTACCCCATAACCCTTTGCATGAATGATTTCTCCATCTTTTACAATACCCACTGCCACTCCGGCCACAGTGAACTTTTCCATGGCATCTTCCACCAGTTCATCCACTTCCCTGGAAGTGATCTGTCCCTGACTGGTATAAACAAGGGTGAGAGTAAATTGAAGCATTAGTACTGCAATCAGGCTTAACTTTTTCATGTTCCGCATCATCTTATTAAATCTTTTTTGCTATTTCTGTAATGATTCTTCAGGAATGCCAGTTTGAAATGGATTATCGGGATTGCTGCTCCATTGGAACCAACCTCCATCGAAAACCGAAACGCGGGGCCATCCCATTAGCCATGCATTGATCCACGCTTCACTACCCCGCCATCCGGTCCCACAATAGAAAGCAAGGTGTTTATCGGGTGTAATACCCGACTCTTTCCAGATTTTGGCTGTTTCATGAAACTCCCGGGTGGTATGATCCACATTCCGGTAGTTCTCCATGTGATAGGCATCACTGCCACAATTGGCAAACACAGCCCCGGGGATCCGTCCTTTTGGGTCGATATAATTGTAGCCACTCACTTCACCGATATATTCGGGATAGCTACGGACACAAACCAGGTCGGCATCTGAAGATTGTATCATTTTTTTGGCTTCGGGAACATCAACGGCCAGTTCAGGTTTTCCCGGAATGGATGCGCCAAACTCAGCAACTGGCTCCTTTGGAATGTCTAAGGTGCTGATTTTATAACCTGCATCCTTCCACGACTGAAAACCCCCGTTTAAAATCCTCACATCCTTTACTCCGGCGTACATCATGATAAATGCACAACGGATGGCACCAATATGACCCGCTGCACTTCCGGGGAATTCATCAGCAATGTCCGGGTCCATATATTTTCCATACAGGATTACTGTGGTGTCTGAATCAATTCCGTGCTGTTCCAGAGATGCTTTGAGCTCTTCCGGTGACCGGCGGTTCCATGTCTCCGGAGACTCCAGTGCCAGTGTATCAATATCGATGGCACCCGGAATATGGCCTGTCAGATAGGCGTTCCGGTTGCGATAATGTGCGTGACAGATGATAGTTTTTCCTCCATCATGCTCCGGCGGGGTCTCTCCCTCCAGGATGGTTTTGATCCACGCAGGATAAACCAGCTGACGGTATCTCTTAAGTTTTTGCATGGGATACTCACTCCCGGCTGTCCACCGATCTGTAAATCCGTTGTATACGGAGACCTCCCTGTAGCCAGCCTTAAGGAAAAGTTTGGCAACTTTCTGACTTTGATCGGGAGTATATCCATACACCACAATGTGATCCTTCTGCAATATTTGTTTCTGCCTGACCACTTCGATCCAGTCCATGTAACCGGCCCACTTAACGGGCAAGGATTTAGCCCCCTTGATATGTCCACCCCTGGCTTCTCTGTTTAGTTTCCATCCATTGTAAGCATCAACCGGGCGTACATCAATGATTTTCACTTCTCTCTTTCCCAGTAATTTAGCCAGTGTCGCAGTTGATAATTCTTTCAATTCAATCATACTTTAAATTGAGTGTAAAAAGATAAGCATTTAAATTTCGCTATTCAGCCAATAACAAATAATCATACCTTTGATTATGCCTGAAGCTCAGCAGGAGAAGAGACGATCCACCACTTTGATCACATTGATCATTGCCGGTGAAGCCATTTTCTTCCTTCCTTTTGTGCTGGCCAGGATCTTTCGTCCCACCTTGCTTGAATACTTTGATATATCAAACACAGAACTGGGTATCTTGTTTTCCATTTACGGGATTGTAGCAATGGTTTCTTATCTGTTTGGAGGGACGCTGGCTGACCGAATTCCGGCGAGGAGTCTGATGGCTGTTGGATTGTGGCTAACCTCCGGCGGAGGATTCGTTATGACCCTTTTTCCGGATCCCCGGAGCATGAAAGTGTTGTATGCTTTCTGGGGATTTACCACCATCTGCCTTTTCTGGGCAGCCATGATCCGGGCTACCCGGGAGTGGGGAGGAGGTGATTTTCAGGGCAGGGCATTTGGATGGCTGGAAGGGGGTAGAGGAGCGGTGGCGGCTTTGCTTGGGACCCTCTCATTTTTTCTGTTTTCGTGGCTTAACGATTTTAAACTTGTGATCCTGACCACATCCGTTTTAACCCTGATCAGTGGGTTCCTGGTGTGGATTTTCGTCCCGGTGAATAAGCTGGAGTCACGAAGTAAGATGCCTAAAGCTGTTATTGGGGAGGTAGGTAAATTACTGGGTAACCGTTCCATCTGGATGCTGGCCATTATCATCGTTTGTGCCTACGCCGGTTATAAAATTACTGATGATTTTTCATTGTATGCCAGGGAGGTATTAGGATTCTCTGAGGTAGGTGCAGCGGGTATTGGTACGACAGCGCTCTGGATTCGGGCTCTGGTAGCTATTATGGCGGGTTATCTGGCCGACCGGTTAAACCGGGTTCATGTGATCATGGTAAGTTTTGCACTGACCATTGGCGGTAGTTTGCTGATTGGATTTGGAATTCTGGATCAGATCGTTGGATTGGTACTGCTTAAGTTGGCACTGACAGCCACCGGGATTTACGGAGTGCGGGCTCTCTATTTTTCGGTCATGAAGGAGGCTAAGATCCCCTTGGGACTGACCGGGACAGCTGTTGGTATTGTCTCTTTCGCAGGTTTTACTCCGGAGGTATTTATGAGCCCCTGGATGGGTTATTTGCTGGACAGGCACCCGGGCACCACTGGTCATCAATATGTGTTCCTGCTACTTTCCCTGTTCGCATTCATAGGTTTGGTGTCCAGCCTCTTTTTCGGCAGAGATGCAAAAAGAGGAGCAACAGGGTAGTTAGCTTTATTATCCTTATATTTACTTACAACGAACATTCTGTTGAAAACCTCACTGAACCATGAAGTGTATCATTCGTCGTACTTGTTTGCTGCTCCTTACCCTCTCCATTTCCTGTGCCCTTTTAGCTCAGAATGGATTTAGGGTTTCCCCTTACCTGCAACATCCAACCTCTGATGCCATGACCATCCTCTGGTTTTCTGAGGCACAGTTGCCGGGTGACCTATTATGGTGGAAGATGGGTTCCAGTAAGGAAAACAGTGTTGTAAGTAACCCTGTTGCAGCAGAAGCGTTGAATTATCCTGCATGGGAGGACTCCATTTTTTTTGAAGGAGAGGCTCCTTCCTTTCCGTTCCGGCACAGGATTCGTTTAGAAGGTCTTGAATCCGGCACAACCTATGAATATAGCGTTACCCAGGGAGGGGAGTCTTATGACGGATCGTTTAGGACAGCGCCCATTGGGAACGATTCCATCCGGTTCATTGTCTATGCAGATTCTGAAACTGAGCCAGAGTCCACTGGTAAATACACAACATGGACTGATCCGGTGAATGGTGACTCACGTTCATACCTGTTGGATCAGACTACCGGGTACAGGAATAACCTGGCAGTGATCCGGTCACGTACACCTGATTTCGTTATGATTGCCGGAGACCTTACCCAACATGGTGGTGAGCAGCGGGATTGGGATGAGTTCTGGCTCCATAATACAAATCCGGCAACTGAATTGAGTCTTGCAGGAAATACTCCTGTAATGGCTGCTCCCGGTAACCATGAATACTATGAGGGTTCATCCCTGGGTCGGTACAATCAGCCTGGATCGGAACGTGCTATAAAGCGGTACCTGACCTATTTTGAGGCACCTGAAAACGATTCAGACAATCCGGAACAGGAGGGGCGTTATTATAGTTTCATGTATGGTCCGGCATCAATGATTGTACTTGACTTGTGCAATAACAGTCCAAATGAATCAAATGAAGATACAAATTTCTACCTGTTGGGAGAGAGTGATCCCGAAGGAGGGAATGCGCCTGACTTTGTTGTGGGATCCCAGCAGTATAACTGGCTTGAGACTCAGCTTATGGAAGCCCGGGCGAACAGCCTGTTTACCTTTGTGATCTTTCATCATGCACCCTACTCTTCGGGACCTCATGGATTCCCTGCTGGTATTGGGGAGTTTCTTGATAATCAGTCGGGAGTCCCCACAAGGGACTTAACACCGCTCTTCATGCAATATGGAGTAGATGCTGTATTCTCCGGTCATGACGAAATGTGGGAGCGATCTGAACTCTCGGGCATTGAAAGAAGAGATGATGGAAGTGAAGCGAGTCATTCCATTCAGTTTTATGATGTGGGGATCGGGGGAGATGGACTGAGGGGACCTGTGAATGGGGCTGACAATCCTTACCAGGAATTTTTGCCTCATACGGATGTCCCCGAAGTGTGGGAAGAGGGAATCCTGGTGAGTGGAGGAGCACATTATGGTCATCTCGAGATAGATATTGAACCCCTGAATGACTCTACCTGGCAAACGATTCTAAAACCGGTGTATGTATTCCCACTGTACAATGAGACTGATTCCACATATTCAGACTATGAACGAAGAGTTTATGACGATCAGGTTGTTCTTACCCGGACCATAACGGATCCGACACTCTCTTCTGCTGATCGGGAAACAAATCTCTATTCAAGGAGCTACCCCAATCCATTTTACAACCAAACTAACATAGAATATAGTCAGCCGGAGGCTGGAGAGATAATCATTACCATTACAGATGCTCTGGGAAGAGCTGTCAGAATACTACAGGATGGGTTCAAAACCACGGGGTACCACAATACCATATGGGATGGTAAAGATGGGAGAGGTAGCAGGGTAGCACCGGGAATCTACTATTATCTACTGGAGAGCAGTTCAGGACTACATATAGCCAATAGTTTGCTGATGCTACCGATCATTTGATCTTAACATGAATAAGGGTCCTCAAATAGAGAAAGGGCTGATCCTTGGGATTGATGTTGGATCTGTTTCAATTTCAGTGGCTTGTATTGATGCCGGTGGTCGACTTATAAAGGAGGCCTATGCGCTGCATTACGGTAAGGTACGCAGTGTGTTGGATGAACTTATGAAAGAGTATAATTCTGTGGAAATTGCAGGGATTGCAACTCCCTCAGGGAAAGCTCATTTCATTGAAGATGTACACATTTTTGATCAGCAGGTTTCCATGATGGAAGGCATGTCAAGCCTGGGACTTAATGCCCGGTCAATTCTGCATGTTGGTGCTGAGAGGTTTTTTCTCATTGAGCTAGATGATCAGGGGAACTATTTACAGACCGGTCACAGCTCATCCTGTGCAGCTGGTACAGGTAGTTTTCTTGACCAGCAGGCCATAAGACTCAATCTGAAAGACACCTCTCACCTTTCGGACATGGCCCTTCAGAACAAATCTCCAGTACCGGATATAGCAGCAAGATGCTCTGTTTTCGCAAAGACGGATCTGATACATGCGCAGCAAAAAGGATATGGCCTGGAAGCCATCTGTGACAGTCTTTGCAAGGGATTGGCCGCGAATATTGCAGACACTCTATTTAATAAATCAGTTCCTGAGTCCCCAATCTACATGTCAGGAGGAGTTTCAAAAAACCGGTCTGTGGTCAGACACCTTCAACGCATACTGGGCAAAGAGATTAAGATTCACCCCCATTCGCATCACCTGCCTGCCATTGGTGCGGCCTACCTGTTATTAAAAAAGATAGAAGCCGGAGCTGAGAAATTTGATCTTAAGACCGACAGCCTGCTGATGGATCGGGGAGAGCTTGAATACTTTTTTGAACCCCTGAAAAAACCTGGATCGGCTTTCGGGGATATAGAGATTACCGAGCACTCTGTTTATTTTCCTGTCAAAACCGATCATACCCTGGAGGTGCAGATAGATCGTATTGGGGTATTGTCTCCGGGAACCATACAATTGTATCTTGGAATTGATGTGGGGTCAACCAGTACCAAAGCAGTGTTGATGAATGAGGATGGAGAGGCAATTGCTGGTTTCTATACCTATACTTCAGGACAGCCATTGAAGGCAGTGCAGGCACTTTTTGAAGCCATGGAACATCTTGCTCTGGAGAGTAAAGCCGCTTTTAAAATTAAGGCTTGCGGAACCACCGGTTCGGGCAGGAAGTTTATTGGAAGCATCATCAGGGCGGATCAGGATGTGGATGAGATCACTGCCCATGCCCGGGCAGCCTATGAACTGGATCCTCGCACCGATACGATCATTGAGATCGGGGGCCAGGATGCCAAATTCACCCAGATGAAGGATGGGGTGGTAACTTTTTCTCATATGAATACCGTATGTGCTGCAGGAACGGGAAGCTTCATCGAAGAGCTGGCCAGTAGGCTGGGAGTAGGACTTGAGGATTACGAACGCATGGCCCTGGGACGACCGGCACCCCTGGCCAGTGACCGGTGTACCGTATTTATGGAGCGTGATATAAACCAGCTTCTGAGCCTGGGTTACTCTGTGGAAGAGGTACTGGCTACTGTCATTCATTCGGTACGGGAAAACTATTTAAAAAAGGTAGCCAGTGAGTCACATATCGGAGATCATATCTGTTTCCAGGGTGCCACTGCAAAGAATAAGGCATTGGTGGCGGCTTTTGAGCAACGGCTTAACAAGTCCCTTTATGTTTCCACCCTTTGTCACCTTACCGGAGCACTGGGCACTGCGTTGATATTACAGGAAGAACATGAAGGAAGTACCCTGTTCAGGGGCCTGGACTTGTATAAAAAGTCCATTCCTGTTCAGACCGAATCCTGTGATCTGTGCCTTAACCGGTGCACCATCAGCGTGGCAAGTATTAACGGGGACAAACAGGCCTATGGTTTTCTGTGTGGCCGGGATTATGATACTAAAAAGTTTGTAAGCAAGAAAGGAAAAGGATTTGAATTGCTGAAGTTGCGAAAGAAACTGATGCGCGGCCACAGGGGTATAGGTTCAGATTCAGGCAACATGAAGCCTGTTGTGGGATTACCTGCCACACTACACCTATTGGAGGACCTACCGTACTGGACTGTTTTTTTTAGGGAGTTGGGCATCCCCTTGCAATCAAGTGAGGGTTATAAAGACTCATTAAAAACCGGAAAAAAGATCGCTGGAGCTGAATTCTGTGCACCCGTTGATTCCATGTATGGGCATGTAGCCTTCCTGGCCCAGAACTGCGATTATATTTTCATGCCCGTCTACCTGGAATCCAGGATTAAACCAAAGAATTCCGAGCAGAATTTCTGCTACTATACGCAGTACAGCACATCGCTTGCGTTTCTGGAAGGGGAGCATGTCAGAAACAAACTGATCAGTCCCATGGTGAATTTCAGTAAAACCACAGACCACAATGTAAAACTGCTGCTTCAGAGTTTGAAGAAAATGGGCTTCTATTCCCTGTCATCTTCCGATGTATCAGGGGCCATGAAAATAGCTGATGCTTATGTCAAACAGTTGAAAAGAAAACTGGAGAGGCTATATAAATACAATTTTAAAAAGGATGGTGAGGTTTCAGTGGTTTTATTGGGACGGCCATACGTGGTGCTTTCCGATACTTTGAATAAAGGGATCCCTGATATTTTCACCAGGATGGGCATCAACGCTTTTTACCAGGATATGTTGAAGGTAGATGAGCATCACGACGAGGCATTCAAAAACCTGCTTGAGAAGATCCCGTGGCACTTTGCTTCAAATATTCTTCGTGCCGCTGAATTAATTGGCAGGACAAAAAATCTCTACCCGGTTCTGATCACTGCTTTCAAATGTGCTCCCGATTCATTTATTATCGAGTATTTTAAGCAGTTGATGCATCTTTATGGTAAACCTTATCTGATCATACAAATTGATGAACATGATTCAAATGTGGGATATGAGACCCGGATTGAGGCAGCCTTACGCTCCTTTAGAAACCATGCCCGGTTTAAGGCAACCGCTTCCAAACCTGATCTGGAATCCATCCTCCCCCGGGTGGAGACTAGCCTGAATGGGAGAACACTCCTGGTGCCCAACTGGGATATGTTTGTAAGCCCTCTTGTGGTGGCCAATCTGAAAAGGGCCGGAGTTGATGCCAGGATCCTGGAAACAAACGAACTGACCATAAGAAAAAGTATGGTTCATAATACAGGACAGTGCCTTCCCATCAATATCATCGCACAGAATTACATCGAATATATTGAAAACCATAGACTTGACCCATCCCGTGCAATTCTCTGGATGATGGAGGGTAGGGGAACTTGTAACTTAAGACAATACCCGTTCTATATTAAGAGAATCCTTGAGAATTATGGAAAAGGTCTTGAAAAGGCTGCTGTTTATTCGGGTGAGATTACCCATAAGGAGATGTCAATTGGGGTAACTTATTACGCATATTTCGCTTATATGCTGGGTGGACTATTCAGAAAGATCGCCAGCCGCATCAGGCCCTATGAGTTGATCCCGGGTCAGACCAATAAGGTTTTTAAGGAGGTGCACAAGATCCTGTTAAGCGCATTTACAGGTGACCAGTCCATGGAACATGCCATCAGAGATGGGATACATCTTGTTGAAACAATTGAATATGATAAAAAATCACGAAAACCCCTGGTAGCCATCTTTGGAGACTTATATGTGAGGGATAATGAGGTGATGAACCAGAATCTGGTCAGTGCCATCGAAGATGCCGGTGGAGAAGCCCTGGAAACCCCCTATCATGATTATACCAAGATTATCATTGAGAATATTTTCCGGCGCGCTTCTCAGCGGGGAGAGCATGTGGAAACCAGCGTGAACAAGATTCTTCTGCATGTGGTTAAGTTTATGGACGACAAGTATTATAAACCTTTCAGTAAATACCTTGGACCGGCGCCAGTGATCAAACCCAGGGTCCTGGAAAAACACCTCAGCGATTTTAATATCAATCCCCTGCATTCGGGAGAGTCCTATGACAACATCCTGAAGATCTTCTATATTATGGAGAATTATCCCGAGGTATCACTCTTTGTCCAGACCAATCCATCTTTCTGCTGTCCGGCTCTGGTAACTGAGGCAATGACCCGGCAGATTCGCGAACTAACTGGTGTTCCCATTGTGACCATCACCTATGATGGTACAAGCGACAGGATGAACGATGTGATTGTGCCGTACATCCAGAAAGCAATGATCAAAGATTCCTGATGAATTCCGGTTAGTCAGAATTATCTATCTTCTTAATTACTGCAGCTGGATTACCAGCCACAACCACATTATCGGCCACATCTTTTGTAACAACTGCACCTGCACCGATGACTACTCCATTCCCGATGGTAACACCGGGACATATGATGGCACCTCCTCCAATCCAGACATCATTGCCTATTTGTACAGGTTTGGCATATTCAAGCTGTGAAGACCTTGTTTTTGCGTCCAAAGGGTGGGTTGCTGCATAGATTTGAACATTGGGTCCCAGAAACGCATTGTTTCCAATCTTCACTTCCATTACATCAAGGATACAGCAATTGAAATTCATGTAAACATTGTCTCCAAGATGAATATTATACCCATAGTCACAATAGAATGGAGGTTCTATCATTAGATTTTCTCCAGCTTCGCCCATCAATTCCAGAAATAGTCTCATTCGTTTCTCTGTGTGGTCATCACTTAATTGATTGATTTCCTGGAACAATAACCTGGCCCTCTTTCTCTCAGAGGAAAGTACCGGATCACTGGCATCATAAAGTTGGCCCGAAAGGCTCTTTTCTTTTTCTGTCATTGCAGAATCTTATTTTAATAACTCGTTAGTTCAAACGATAACTGACAAATGCAACATGTTCACTGTCCGGAGACCAGGATGGAACATTGATGGTCCCCTGTCCGCCAAATAAACCAGCCATGACCCGAACCTCTTTTGTTTCAAGATTCATCAATCGCAACATCACATCTTTGTTGGGCGGGTGGGATCCTGCAGGAACATCTGTACCGAAGGTTACATAGGCGATCCACTTTCCATCAGGGGATGGGTGTGCAAACCAATCATTGTACTGATCGGTTGTGATTTGTTCCTCCGCACTACCGTCAGCCTTCATTCTCCATATTTGCATGGTTCCAGTACGGACCGAGTTGAAATAGATCTGTTTACCATCGGGTGAATAATCAGGACCATCATCCAGACCTTCTGCGGTGGTTAACCGGGTTTCGGTCCCGCCGTTGACGGGAATGGAATAGATATCATAGTTTCCGTTTCGTTCCGCACAATAGGTCAGGGTTTTACCATCGGGTGACCATCCGTGCCAGTAGGAAGGAGCGAGGGGTGTGATCTTTTTTGGATCACCTCCTTCGATGGGAAGTGTGTAAATAATTGAATGACCTGTTTCTGTCTGGTCGCTGATCACAAGTTGGGTGCCATCGGGTGAGATACCATGATCATTATTGATCCTCCTGGCGAATCCTGTTGGGATTAGCTCCGGGTCCCCACCCTCCACCGGGATTTTATATAATAGCCCACCACTATTGTATATTAATGATTTGCCATCAGGCGACCAGTTTGGGGCCTCGATATGACTAACGGTATGGTAGACGACCCTGCGATCAAATGAAGCAATGGAAATGGTTTCGAGTGTACTTTCAATTCTTTTCAGCGAATCTGGTTTCTCTGCAATGGATTCAATCAGGACATTGGAGAAGATGGCGGTCTCGATGGTATCGTTGTTGTGCGCACAGACTCCCAAACCAATATAAAAAGGTTCTTTGAACGGAAGCTTGAATGTTCCCCCTGACGATTGCAGCTCTTCATCACCGCAAGCTAACGACATGGACAGATAATCACCTGTTTTCTCAATGCGCACTCTCCCGGGTGACGAGATATTGGACTGAACCTCGCGGGTAACTCCTCCAGGGATTTCCCTGTACTGAATGGAAGTCAATCCATCCCCATGTACTGCTGCATCGGCATATACCGAGCCAGTATCCAGGCTCTGCCGAATAATCAGACACGCTTTCCTGTGTGGATCAACTCCTTCGCCTACCCACTCAATGTCAGCGGCAATGGAAACATCTCCTGACATTTTTTTCCAGGCGTAATGCAGCTCATCACTATGAAACCACATATTGGTTCCCCCCCCGGATACCGTGTAGGAGCTATCGGAAGGATCAAATTTAACCGATCCGGCATATTTAACATTCCCAATATCACTGTTTCCTTCGAAAATCCCCAGATCAGGTGCACTATTGCAAGACCCAAGAGCCATCACTATAATGATCCATGCATACACTCTTTTCCTGTTTTTCATCAATGAAGTTTTAATGAGTTCGTCTTTTTTTTCGGATTTATCTGAATTTGAAAGTTATTCCCAGGTGAAATTGCCGGGGTAATCCCGGATAATAGTAACGGGGAGGATTTCCTCCAAAGGATGGTGCATTAACCAGGATCATTGAAGCATACCGGGTATTAAACAGGTTCCTGATCCCTCCATGTACTTCAAATGACAGGGGATGGGATGAATTATGTTTCCAGCTTACCTGAAGATTCAGAAGCTGGTATGCTTCATATTTCTGATCATTGGCATCATTCATCCACTGGCTCCCTGTATACTGGTAATGTAGTTTCATCTCAACAGGGCCAAGTATACAAGTCAGAATTGAATTCAGTTTCTGGGAGGGTATCCCCGGAAGCAAATTCCCGCTGTAATCGATCCCTTCATCAACGAAATCGATGAACCGATTGTTGGAGAGGGTGTATCCAATGGAAGCTTTGGCATCAAACGGATATCTCTCCGGGACCTGGAGAAGTGAAATCTGAGTCCAGAGTTCCAGCCCGGAATTCAATGCTTTTCCTGCATTAGCACCGGTAAATATATCTTCAGCGATCCGTTCTGTAACCAGAAGATTGTTGAGGAAGATGGTATAGAGGGTCGCATCATAGCGGATCCTTCCCTGAAGGATCTTTCCCCTGTTCCCAATTTCCAGGTTCCACCCTGATTCAGGTTTGAGTTCCGTGTTGATGGTCCCTTCAGGCAGGAGGGTCTCTTCCAGTGATGGTGCTGAGAACCCATGACCGGCAGAAGCATAAAGATGGTGCTGCTTGTGATGTTTGTAGCTGATTCCAATCCTGGGAGAGAGAACCATAGGATAACTGTAACTGCCTGTCTGATCTGTTGAGTCTATCTGGTAGTTGGTTTGAAGGCTGTAATGAAGGGTGTTCAGATTAACACCTCCGTCGATCAGGATCCTGTCGGTTGGTCTCCATTGCACCAGTGCAAATGTATTGGCATATTTGCGTATCTCATCATGATCGGAAAGAAGGTCGCTTTGTATACCCTGGTCTGTTTCAAAAATCTTCCAGTTATACCATTCATGGAAATACTCCAGACCTGCGCTGAAGCTCAATGTACCCACTTCATATTGCAGGTATTCTCTAAATCCCAGGCTCGCGGTACGATCATCCAGGATATTAAAGGGTCTGGATTCATATGGATCGGCATAGGAGGAGAACAGGATCAGGTGATTCTTCAGTTTTGTATTCAGATCTGTTTCAAGTTTAATCCCCGCAAGCATTTTGAAATATTCTTCAAAACCTCTGACATTTAGCCAGTTGCCAGCAGCAACTTCAGGCTGTGTTAGAAAATCCGACTCATTGATGGAACTTGGGATCCTGGCAAAGAGATCCACTATGGAAAGGGTGAAAGAGAGTGTGTTGCGGTTACCGAAGTATGTTGTGTTCAGAAATGCATTGCTCCTGGAATAATCACTGTTCTCTCTGTATCCATCTGAATGTGAGCTGGTGATGCCTCCCGTTATAGCCATCCTGTTGTTCTTATAACTCGTTTTAAAACCATACCGGCTTGTATTGAAAGATCCGATTTCGCCGGAAAGGGAGGCAGAAAATCCATTCACGGTGGGGTAGGGGGAGTTGAGTCTGACAATTCCTCCGAGTCCTGATCCGTAAAGGGCAGAGGAGGGGCCTTTAATTATTTCCATATGGCCAATCTCTGAAAGATCAATATCCTCCAGTGTGCTGATCCCATCCCCTGTAGTAAGTGGGATATCATCCAGGTATGCCCTGATACGGTTTGTATTGTAAGGTGTTCGTGAACCGATTCCCCGAATCACCAACCGGTTTGTGTTATAACTCCCCGAAGCCATATGGATACCGGGAGTAAGATTGAGCATATCTGTGGAAGTTATTGAAAATTTCAGATCAATCTCCTCTGAACGAACCAGAAACACTCCGCCTGTTGCTTCCTGGTATGATTCCCCGAATGGGAGAATAGAAATAGTAACATCTTCCAACAGAATGGTATCATTCATATTCAAATGGTTCTGTTGATCAATGGGACGTAATTGACCCATTGCATTGACCATAAAGAAGATCACCATTATGGCAGCCATTTGCTTCATCATGATTTTGAAAGGTGCATATTTTGTTTTAATGATCCAAATTCCTTTACTTACTTCATAAAAAAAGATCATGAAGAGCATTCAAAACTACATTCGGACTATCCTGATCGCCCTGTTGGCTGCATTCCCACTCTTATTATCCTCCTGCAGTCAGTCCAGCGCAGATGGAAACAGTGCTACAGAGGAGGAAACAGTTCACCCTGGTGCTCAGATCTATAGCACTTACTGCGCTTCGTGTCATGGTGCAGACTTTGGCGGAGGCATGTCACAAAGCCTGATTGACGGGGTCTGGCAGTTTGGCGATGGTACTGGTTATGTGAGCCGCAATATTAAGTTCGGGATCCCTCATCTGGGTATGCCATCCTTTGAAAATACCCTTTCGGAAGAGGAGATTAAAGCGGTAGTGGAATTTCTCTATGAGGAGGAGTCCAAAGCAGGTGCAGTCAAACCAGAGCCTCCGGCGGAACTGGAAAGCATCGATTATGATATAAAAAGTGAAGTATGGGTTGATGAACTGGATATTCCCTGGGCCATTGTTTTCCTGAACAGGGATACGGCGCTGATAACAGAGAGGCCTGGCAAGTTAAAGGTTGTGGTGAATGATAAACTGGTTGAAAATCCGGTATCAGGTATTCCTGAAGTACTTCATGGCGGACAGGGTGGCCTGATGGATGTGAATATTGATAGGAACTACATTCAGAATGGTTGGATCTATCTTTCCTACAGCCATGAGATTGAACAGCGGTCTGGCGAAGACCGGACCCCGGCCATGACCCGCATTGTACGTGGAAGGATCCGGGATATGAAATGGGTCGATGAGGAGTTGATCTATGAAGCACCCTTTCAAACCTACAGGACCACAAGGCACCATTATGGCAATCGCATTGTTTTTGATACCAAGGGATACCTTTACTTTAGCATTGGTGACCGTGGTGCCATGGATCAGGCCCAGGATCCAAAAAGACCAAATGGGAAGATTCACCGCTTATTCCCGGATGGATCTGTACCGGAAGATAATCCTTTCAGGGATGTGGGCCTCTCATCGCTTTATACGTTAGGCAACCGCAATCCGCAGGGGATTTCTGTTCATCCCGAAACCGATGAGATCTGGGCTGCAGAGCATGGTCCCCTGGGTGGAGATGAGCTCAATGTGATCCGTAAAGGAGTAAATTATGGCTGGCCGGTCATTACCTATGGCCGCAATTACGATGGCTCCTCTATCACAGAATTTACCCGAAAGGATGGATATGCCCAACCAAGTTTGTACTGGAAACCCTCCATTGCTGTTTGTGGTATTGAATTCTACCAGGGAGAGGCATTTTCAAAATGGAAGAACCGGCTGCTGGTGGGTGCATTGAAATATGAGGATGTGAGGATCCTGAATATTGACGGGGACCGGGTCATGCATCAGGAAGTGATCCTGAAGAATCACGGACGGGTCAGGGATATAGGTCTTGATCCCGATGGAAATGTATATGTAGTTGTGAATGAACCCGACCGGGTGATCCGTCTGTCTCCTATAGCCGAGAGAAAGGGGCAATAGGTTTATTTGGCCGTCTATTTGAACCTGTTGTACTAATTGGGAAGATTGAGTCGTTTTTCAAACGCTTTATATTGTGCCTGATCGCGAAGATCTTTATACTCTGGCATTACCGCAACCCATGCTGCCCACGCATGATGAGGCTCGTAATCCAGCCATTTGAATGCTTCTTCCCATCTGCCCAATGCTGTATTCATCACAACTCGTCCTATGGCGGTGAAAGGGATAACTGGAGCTTCTTCCAGTTCTGATAAGATTTTTTCTGCCTCATCCATATGCCCTGTTGATGCATAGGTATATCCAAGTGCCCAGGACCATAACGGGATAAGCTCAGCAAGTTTCTGATGAGCCTTTATGGCTTCCTCTATTTTGCCCAATTCTTTATAAGTATGGCCCAAAACATAATATCCCACCGGGTAGTCTTTTCGAATTTCGAAAGACTTATTGGCCTCAGCTATTGCCTTGTCATATTGGCCATTATAGCAATATAATGCTCCAAGCCAGGCTGTATGCAGAGGATTGAAAGGATCATATTTCTGTGCAAGTTTATGTTCAACAATCGCCTCCTCCATGCGATCCCAGAGATAAAGTGCCCATGAATAATGATAATGAGTTAGCGCAAGATTGGGATTTAAATTGAGTGCTTTGACAAAATACTCTTCGGCCTTGTCAAATTCCCAGAGCTTATATAAATATGTTTCACCCAAAGCAGAGTAAATCTCAGCCATTGTTGTATCAAGCTTGATGGCCTGAAGAGCTGCTGCTTCAGCCTTTTCCAGTGCATCTCCAGGGTCCAGAGGCCCATGAGCAATTTCCTGGTATCCAAGGGCCAGTCCGGCATAGGCAAATGGCTCTCCCGGATCTATCCGGACTGCCTCATGAAGATATTCCAATCCTTTTTCTAAACCTTCCGGAGTAAGCTGATTTAAATAGTACATACCACGGAGATATGCTTTGTATGATTCAGGATTGACCTCACGGGCCAATGGTATCTTCTCCGTATCTTCATGGGACATCTCGATATTCATGTTCTGAGCGATCTGACTGGCAATATCGCTGTGCAATTTCAATATATTTGAAAAATTGCTGGAGCATGATTGTGCCCAGACCACACTCTCTTCTGGATGTACCTGTATCAGTCTTAACTGAAGGGTGATGGAGTCACCGGATCCCAGCACAGATGCTTCCACCAGGTATTCCACATTAATTTCCCTGGCAAGCTCAGGGATTGGCTTGTCATAATTTTTAAATGCATTGACTGTACTTCGTGAGATCACCCGAAGAGGCTTCACCTGGCTTATTTTTGATAACTCATTAATCAGTGTCTCATGCTGTCCCGAAACCAACCAATCCTGATCAGAATTCCCGGTAAAATTGGTGAAGGGAAGTACTGCCAGTGAAATCTCTGCACCTGCTCTGTTCATGATGTCAGTAATATTTGAATAAACATTTCCATTGCCGGCATCACTGGAATTATGCTGATAAATATATCTTACTGCTGAAAACAGGAGAAGGATCACAACCAATGCTCCTGGTATGGAAAACCAGGGTCTCTTTAACATCACTTTGAATAATCTGTTATCCTTTTCTTCAACCTCCTCTTTCTCCCTGCTGAGATACCATGTAAGAAACAGGGCAACAGGTAATCCGATGATCATGATGATCAACAAAATATCTCTGAATCGATCGGTCAGATCGTAGTGATTAATGAAATAATCGGTCATTTCAAGGACAATCCAACTTCCACTTATGTAAATCAGAAAAGTTTGTACCAGAGGACTTGAAATGAGTCTTTTTATATTTTTATTATCAGCCATCATTTAAGTTTTTTCGTTGTGAGGAAAATAGTCAGAGAATGCTGGCTTGACCAGGTATTTGGATTATCCTTAGATAATTAAGGTATACTAAAATATACTATTCTTTTATCAAATCAAATTGTTATTGTTTTTGGATCCCAATCTTATCTCAGTTTTGGATTTGGCTAAATATTGAGCTCTAAGGCGCATTGCTGAGCGAACTCATCCTCCATGGTTCACGTGGTTTCTTTCAAGGATGGGAGAGATTGTTTTTCTCATTAATATTTCATCATGCCCCTCAACCAGATAATTTTTTAATTCTCCAATTTTCTCATAACCGAGTTTCATATAGAATTTCTGTGCCTCCGGGTTGAAAGACGAAACACATAAAAACAGATTTGCACAAGTGGAGAAGATTTCATTCTCGATAAATCCCATCATGTTCTTACCCAGGCTTTTGCCTCTCCAGCCCGGTTTTACTATGATGCTTTTAAGATATCCTGAGAAAGCCCCTTTTGTTTGCACGACAATGGTTCCGACTATTTCATCCTTTACATATACGACGAATACCTCATTCAAGGGATCATTGAGTGTAATCATCACCTTATCTTTGGACATACCCAGAGTAATCCATGGTTCCGAGCCGGCCATTATTTCAGCACAGTCTGATTTTTCTTTATCTGTGTCCATCCTGCGGATATCTGGCTTAAGATCTTTCATGGTTCTTTTACATTTGCTTATAATCGTAAAAGTAAACAAATGTATCTTTGCACTCAATGAGTCCAATATTGGTACTGACAGTAATTGTAACCTATTTTTCAATTCTGTTTCTTATATCCCGCATTACTTCCCGCAAAGTAAATGTAGATACATACTTTACCGGAAATCGTCAATCTCCCTGGTATGTGGTTGCTTTTGGTATGATTGGTGCCTCCTTGTCAGGAATCACTTTCATTTCTGTACCCGGTGAGGTTGGAAACAGTGGGTTATATTATTTTCAATTGGTGTTGGGTTACCTGGTGGGTTATTTTGTGATTGCCACTATCCTTCTCCCCTTATATTACAGGCTGCGGCTGGTCTCCATATATTCATACCTGGAGAGACGTTTTGGACCGGTTTCCCATAAAACCGGGTCGCTTTTCTTTCTTATTTCCCAGTCCATCGGGGCCTCTCTCAGGCTGTTTGTTGTTTCGGGTGTACTGCACCTGGCATTGTTTCAATATTACCACATACCCTTCATGGTCACTGTGGTCATTACCATATTGCTCATATGGGCCTATACCAACAAGGCAGGCATTAAGACCATTGTGTGGACTGACACATTTCAGACATTTATGATGCTGCTTTCTGTAGGGGTAAGCATTTATATTGTTTCCAGTGATATGAATCTCTCTTTTGGAGATGTGACTAAAACAGTGTTCAACAGTGAATATTCTACGATTTTTAATTGGGACTGGAAATTCGAAAAGAACTTTTACAAGCAGTTTATTACAGGAATAGTGGTTGCCATAGCCATGAATGGACTTGACCAGAATGAAATGCAGAAAAGCTTAACCTGCAGAAGCCTGAAGGAGGCCCAGAAGAATATTTTCCTCTACAGTTTGATTCTTGTAGTAACCAATTTGATTTTTCTCTCGTTGGGTGTATTGCTATATGCATACGTCCAGATGTCCGGAATTGTGTTACCGGTAGATCAGGCCGGGAGGTTCCTGAATACAGACAATTTATTCCCAGAACTTGCGCTGAATCAATTTGGTACAACAGCAGGAATTATATTTATGCTGGGGATTGCCTCCGCAGCTTTTTCATCTGCCGATTCCGCCCTGACCTCCCTTACAACTGCCTTTTATACCGATTTTCTCAATCTTGAAAGTAAAACAGATAGAGAGAAGAAAAGAATCAGGAACCGGATCAATATTTCATTTGCGCTCATACTGATCACGATCATCATGATTTTCCGCGCACTGAATAATGACAGTGTGATTAACACTGTATTTACCATTGCAGGATATACATACGGTCCCTTGCTGGGATTATTTTCTTTTGGCTTGTTTACCAAACACAGGTTGAGGGACAGGTGGGTTCCGGTGGTGGCCATCCTCTCGCCCCTGATGGCCTATCTGTTAAATCTCCTCACCATTAAGTGGTTTGGTTTTTACCTGGGCTATACACTTTTATTATTTAATGGGATCATTACATTTGGAGGGCTCTGGATAATCAGAACACATGAGCGTGTATAAGTTGCAACTTAGTGCATCAAACCACACACATTCCTGGCACTATTTTATTCTTTGTAGTCAATTTCTACGATTGCCTGAATTCCTTCAAAATAGGGTGTTGGTCTCATATCAAAACGTTGCTCAAACTTGTCGCTATTAAAAACATAGTCTCTATCATATTGATACATCATTTCAGGCATCTCCTTCATAACGGGAACAAATAATCCAATAATTTTCAGAATAAGCTTTGATGCAATCTGATATCTGGGCTTTACCCCCAATTGTTTTGCAATTTCATCAATCCACCCTTTTCCTGTGAATGGATTTGCTGCAGTTGGTAAATGCCAAATCTGATTGTAAGCATTATCCGTATTACCAAGCAAAGCAGTAGCCTTTCCGGCATCTGGCGTGTATGTAAATGAGTGTTTATAATCGAGGGAACTCATCCAATTGGCTTTCTTTCCATTACTTAGTGGTTTAAAAACTGTTTCTGTGAGCATGCTTGTGTTTCGAATGCCAGGTCCATAAAAGTCTGCAGATCTAGCAATTAATGCTGTTAATTCTCCTTCTTTCAGTTTGTTGTTAATCATTTCTGCTATTTCCGCTCTGATTTCCCCTTTCTTGCTCGACGGATTAACAGGTGTTTCTTCTGTCATTCCATTCAGCAAGTCTGGATCATACATATAGACATTGTCGAAGAAAACCAGCTTACAATTGTTTTCAATGCATGCATCCAACACATTACTGATAAACTTTGGCCAGCTTTTTTTCCAGACCGATAATTTGTATGGAAAACCTATCGTTGCATAAACCACTGATGATCCTTTTATAGCATTGTGGACTTCCAAAGGGTCCAATAGATTTGCAGAAAGCAGTTCATCGGTTGAATTTACCTTTTTCGGATTTCTACTTACCAATCTAATCTCACTTGTGTATCCTTTAAGGGCTTTTGCGAGTTCAACTCCTATGGCCCCGCCTGATCCTAATATTGTCTGCATGGATGTATATTCCTAAAATATTCATCTAAATAATGAATAAACACCTGTTTTACTGAATTGTTTTATCTGAATATGTTTAGGTGGCCCAGGATTACCCACAGAGGTGGTTGAATGGTAATTTAGGAAAAAAAAAGCCCGTCATATTTGACAGGCTTAAACAATACGTAACAGTCAAATAGTAATTATACCAACTTGACATTTAATGCGTTCAATCCTTTTGGACCTTCCTCTACATCAAAACTTACTTGATCTCCCTCAGTTATCTCATCGATTAATCCGTTTTGATGGACAAATACATCTTTGCCACCTTCATCAGGCTTGATGAATCCAAAACCTTTAGAGTTGTTGAAGAATTTTACTGTACCGTTGCTCATGACTTATGATTTTATATGAACCACAAAATTAGCATTTTATCTTTAAAAAAAACAGCTTTTACCGAATAATAAAAGCAGCAACTAAAATATATTGAATTTGATCCCTCCATAAAAAACAAAGCCATCGGTTGGCGCCCAAATATTTGTGAAGGTAGGATTGTTAGATGGAGGAAGCACCAAAGGCTCATAATCGGTTTGTATGACATTTGTGAAGTTCTCAAAATTCACAAACAGCGTAAGTTTTTCAAGATGCATCATGAGCATAACCCCCATTGTCCAGTAGGATGGTTTACTATTATACATCTCATCGTGTTGAGAACCGGTATAATATAATTCATACCCGGCTGAAAATTTCTCTTCAACCTCATAGATCAATACAAAGCCCGCATTATGTTTTGGCGTAAGCGGTTTTTGATTGTTGATATTGTCGTACAGGAGCTGCGTATTTACAAAAGCATAATTGGCAAATAATTTAAAATCATCATAGGTGAGCTTTAGATTTGTTTCAAACCCTGAACTTAAAATATGATCATCGGCATTTTCAAAATAGAATCCGGTTTGTGAAATATTTTCCCGTATTACAAGTGCATCGGTTAATTGAGTAAGAAAAAACATTTGGTTAATGGAAAAGCTAATCTTGTTAAGAAATGCTGTTTTATAATGCATATCAAAATTACCTCCTATTGAGGTTTCAGGATTAAGATTTGGTGAAATTGGAGCAATCCCTTTAAAGTAAAGCCTTTCGGAATCTTCTGTGAAAATAGTAGGGAGTTTATATCCCATTGCTCCCCCCAAACGAAGTGTTAAGCCCAAGACTTATTTCTGTGTTCGGATTAATATAATAGTAAAGCTTTGGGTTTAAGCTATATGTTTGTGCCTTGGGCATATTCGAAAAACCATCTTTATCAGGGTCATAGGCAACTTGATTGCTGGCTGACCCATATATTGATAATCCCAATTTGCCATATTTATGTGCGTAAAACAGATTTCCAGTGGTTCCCAATGCACTTGTTTGGTTAAGCATGATGCTTAATTGAGGTTTTTTCTCAGGTTTAATGGATATTAAATTCACAAGGCCCGCTATTGCTCCACCGCCGTATAAAGTTGAATTACTGCCTTTAACTAATTCAACTTGCTTTAGATCAAGAGGAGGGATTTGCATAATGGATAAGCCACCAGCAAATCCGCCATATATGGGAAAGCCATCTTTTAGAATTTGAGTATATCGACCATCAAGGCCTTGTATGCGAATACTTAGGTTTCCGGAACTCAGTGAGGTTTGTTGTATTTGAATCCCTGTTGTTTCGCTTAGAAGCATGCCAATATTTGATGAATTCATGGCAGCTTTTTCTCCCAGTTCTTCGGCTGTTATAACTTCAATTCTTGTGGGAATATCTTCAATGGTTCTTGAAGACCTCGTGGTAGCAATAACAACCTCTTCCAGTTCTTCACCTTCTTCTTCAAGTTCAACCTCAATGGTTTTATTATTTTCATCAGGAAAATTCAGGTTGATCTTCTTTTCTTCATATCCTATAAACGAAATTAATATTTCAAAGCTACCATCAGGTAGATTATGAAGTGTAGTCTTACCCTTTTCATCAGTAATAGTACCCGTTGTAGTTTCTATAATTATAACAGTCGCGCCGATTAATGGGATTTCAGATTCATCGGTAATATGTAGGATTACCTTATTTTGACCAAGTGCAAGAGTAGAAATGAGTGTAAATAAAACTATTATAAAATACTTCATGACACATCACCATCAGTAACAGAGTAAAACACTTAATGTTCCAAATTGTTTTCCTGGATAGTGACCAGGAGGTTGCCGGTCACAAATGATGTTTCTCAATACATTTCTAAGGAATAACCTTTACTACTTTATTCTCAATCATCTCCTGAAGTTGATTAAGCAAAGCTTGTTCCTGTGGATCAATATGACTGTCTTCTGTTGCAATTGCCATGATGTTATCCATTTCGCCACGTGTAATTTTATGATCTTCAATAGCTTTCTCGATCATTACTTTGAGTCGTCTGGCACTTTCGCTTATATGCATCATGGTGTGTAAGTCTTATTTTTCACAATAAAAATACATAGGATTAAGTGGTTTTCCTAGGCTGAGCCTGAGAATATACCATCTGATTACAGTGGTTAGAATTAAGCAAAGGATAGTTTAGTCTCTAGTTAAAGTTATCCTGATCAACCTCTTTAATGAACTGAATCAATCCCTGAAAATATACTTCCTGGTCATCATACAGTGCCATATGACTTCCTTCGGGACAGTGTAAATACCTGCCTTTCTGAACCTCTGTGGCCATCCATTCCATATGCTCCGGGTCCATTGTATCGTACGCTCCTCCAATTGTTAAAGTCGGAACGGAAATCCTTGACAGCTCTGACTTCCTGTCCCAATACTTCAGTTTTGCATCTCCAACAGAGCCAAATTCACTGGGACCTTGCATGGTAACATACATCTCCATATTGATATTGGCGAATGCTCTGTTAACCGGATCGGGCCACTCATCAAGAGGCATTCGAAGCACATGTTCAGGATAGTAATGCGTAAAAACAAGCTCACTGTATCTTGGATTGCCAAAATCCTGATTGGCCTCCATCTCTCTTATCTCGGCCAACACCGCAGGATCAAGCTGAGGCCCCAGGACATCCTTCGCATATTGGTTGTAATCCGGAATTGAAGAAACCATATTGGATATGATAAGTCCTTTCAGATTTTCCTGGTATTTCAATGCATATTCCATGGCCAGGATTCCGCCCCAGGACTGTCCGTAGAGATAAAAATTGCTACTGTTTAATCCAAGCGTTTTCCGAACCTGCTCAACCTCATCAACAAATCTGTCCACATTCCACAGGCTGCTATCTGAAGGTTGATCACTGTAAGCTGATTCCAACTGGTCATAATAGTAATATTCGATCTCTGCATTTGGAAAATAGGAATCAAAACATTCAAAGTACTCATGAGTGGCCCCGGGTCCTCCGTGAAGCAAAAGAACTTTCATGGTGGGACTGTTACCTACACGTTTTGTCCAAACCTTAAATTCTCCTTTAGAAGTGTTGATTGGGATCATTTTAATCCCTCCACTTAATTTATCATCCCGACTTGAATAGTCGAGATAACAAATGTTCGAGACTTTGTTTTCACTTGAATTTTCCGGACCAGTACAGTATTGAAATGAAAACAGAAATAGTACCAGGAATAGAAGATGCAGAATTTTCATATTTGTTGATTTCGTGATTCTTGAAATGTTAAGTTATAATAAATGATTGGAAAAAATATATAATAGAGTTGATGTATGTTTAACTTAAAGCGTATTTTAGGAAATGTGAAGCAGAAACATACACCCTTTTCGATGAAAGCAAGTGCCACCATTTATTGTTTATCATTTTTGCTGCTTATCAGTTGTCAGGAACTGCCTGAACTGAGCAATAGCCAGCCAAATATTATTTTGGTATTGGCAGATGATATGAGTTATTACGATTTGAGTTGCCTTGGACAAAAGGAGTTTAAAACTCCCAACTTGGATAAGTTATGTCATGAAGGCCTCTTTTTTAGTGAAGCGTACAGCGGTTCTCCCGAGTGTGCTCCATCGCGAAGTACCATCATGGAGGGATTACATTTGGGACATAACCGTATACGGGTAAATAACTCTGTTCGTGGACAAGATCATTTGTTAGATACAGATATTACAGTAGCTGAAAGGTTAAAGGACGCCGGTTATGCAACCGGTTTTGTGGGTAAATGGGGAATAGGGCTTCCCGGAACAGAAGGAGTCCCTGACAAACAAGGATTTGATTACACTTTTGGGTATTATGATCAGGGTAGGGCTCATACCTATTATCCCCACTTTCTGTACGAAAATGGAAAGAAAATTTCCATCCCTGGAAACTATGGTTTTGATATGGATCAGTGTTATGCCCATACGAAAAGTAAAGAGGGTTTAAATGTGTATAATGAGAAAGGAGAGCTTATTCCAAATGGAATAAAAGAGAGTGATGAGGCCAGGAATTCACAAGATTTAATTCACGAAAAGGCACTTCAGTTTATTAAGGGAAATAGCAATAAACCGTTGTTCTTATACTATGCCACCCAACTTCCTCATGGCCCTTGTATTACACCCGATCTGGGTGAGTATAAGGATAAACCATGGGATATGAAACATAAAGAGTGGGCCGCAATGATGACCCACCTGGACCGGCATGTGGGAGAGCTGATCGATCTGACTGTTGAGCTTGATATCCATAGAAATACCATCATCTTATTTGCCAGCGATAATGGTTATTCCCACTATGGCTATTTTGGACGGGACCGATGGGAAGACGACCCTGTTTTTAAAAATAAAGGTCCATGGAGGGGAGGCAAATTTGGCTCATTCGATGGTGGAATGCGGGTACCGATGATGGCCTATTGGCCGGAGAGGGTACCCCATGGAACTACAAACCATCAGGTGGTTTTGTATGATATTATGGAAACCGCTTGTGACCTGGCCGGAGTAGAACCTCCGAAAAACGATGGAATTAGCTTTGTTCCGCTTTTGGAAGGAAAACCTGAGAAACACAAAGAACACGCTTTCTTGTATTGGGGAGGTGGTACATATATGCCGCAAGCCCAGGCAGTAAGATTGGGCAATTGGTTTGGGATGAGGGAAAATAGTCAGGAGCCCGTTCAATTATGGGACCTGGAAAATGACTTAGGGTGTGAGCACGACGTGGCCAGTGGGAATCCTGAAATCGTAGCTGAAATATTACAAATCATGAAGAATGAACATATTGATAGCGAATGGTTTCAAAATCCGGGAGAGTCAGGAGATGAAATAGAAGCGAAAAGGGAGAAGGCTATAGAATTAGAGTGTATGCAGAAGGGGACCCGGGCAAATTCAACCTATCCCGGGGAGACGAACTTCCCTGGTGGTGGTTTATCCAGGACATCAATTGATGCCTCCACTTACCATAGCATGCGTGGTGGGATCAGTAATTCGTTTATAAAATTTGAACGGGAGAAAAGGGGAAGGGTAGCTTTTCTGGGCGGGTCCATAACCTACAATGGGGGATGGCGCGATTCTATATGCAGTTACCTGACGAAACGTTTTCCGGAAACTGAATTTGATTTTATCGCTGCAGGAATACCTTCCATGGGAACGACGCCTGCTGCATTCAGGCTCCAGCGCGATGTGTTGAAAAATGGTGTGGTAGATCTGCTTTTTGAGGAGGCTGCAGTGAATGATGCCGGAAACGGACGTACTTCAGTAGAACAACAGAGGGCAATGGAAGGAATTGTCAGGCATCTCCGTAGCAGTAATCCTGCCTGTGACATCGTCCTTATGCATTTTGCGGATCCTGATAAAATAGAGTCATATGGTAAAGGTCAAATCCCGCTGGTGATTCAGAACCACGAAAAAGTGGCGGCACATTATAACATTCCTACGATAAACCTGGCCAAGGAAGTAACGAACAGGATTGATGCGGGAGAATTCACCTGGAAAGATGATTTTAAAGACCTCCATCCTTCTCCGTTTGGACAGAACATTTATTATCAATCCATGAGAGTCTTTTTAGAGAAAGCCTGGCTCGGAATTGATTCTGAAGAAGATCTATTTGAAATAGATCAAATGCCGAAAGCGCTGGATCCTGCTTGTTATGAGAATGGGGTGCTAAAGTATATAGAGGATGTGGCTCTCCCTGAAGGATGGAAATATGTTGAGAGCTGGCATCCCAAGGATGGGAAAAATACCCGTCCAAATTATACAGAGGTACCCATGTTGATTGGTGAGGAGCCGGGAAAGGTATTGAAGTTTACATTTGAGGGCAACGCTGTGGGAATTGCTGTGGCAGCTGGTCCCGATGCCGGAATTATTGAGTTCAGTATTGATGGTGGGCTCTGGCAAAAGAGGGATCTGTTTACCAGGTGGAGCTCATCTTTGCATCTGCCCTGGTATTATACACTGGCCTCAGGTTTAAATCCGGGTGAACATCTTCTGCAGATAAAAGTGTCAAAACAGAAGAATCCTGAGAGTGTTGGAAATTCCTGTAGAATTCGTTATTTTTTCGTCAATAAAGCAATACTGCATTAAACTCCCTAATCATACACAATGAAAACATTTTTACCCTTCCTTATTGCGCTGTTCTTCTTTTCATGTGCGAAGCAAGAGACGAAAAGAGAGTCATTTAATGGCGAAAATCTTGTTTTTAATGAGTTGGCCTCAACCTGGGATGAAGCGATGCCCCTTGGGAATGGAATGGTGGGGACCCTGGTATGGCAAAAAAATGGAAAACTTCGGTTTTCGTTAGACCGGGCTGATCTCTGGGACCTGCGTCCAATGAAGAACATTGATTTCGAAAAATGGAAGTTTACAGATGTATATGAACATTGGAAGGCCGATACCTATGAAAAGGTCCAAAAAGCATTTGATGTACCCTACGATCAACGCCCGGCACCATCTAAAATACCTGCCGGAGCTTTAGAGTTCGACATTGAATCACTGGGAAGGGTAGAATCAGTGAAACTGGATATTGAAAATGCAACCTGCATTGTGGAGTGGGAAGAGGGGGCGAAACTTACTACTTTCGTTCATGCCGAAAAACCGGTCGGGTGGTACAAATTTGAGAACCTCGTGCATCCCTTAAAGATCTCTTTGATTTCTCCTGCATATAACCGTGAAAACGATGAAGCATACACGAATCAATCACGCACCGACCTGAACCAATTGGGATATTCCCAGGGTGAAATTGCGGATAAGGAGCAATCTATTACTTACGATCAAAATGGTTGGGGGGATTTTTCCTATCAGATTCATACACAATGGGAGGAGACTGAGCATGAACTTGCTGGCTGTTGGTCAGTTTCATCCTCAAATGAAGGTTGGAAACCAACTCCTATGGCAACGGAGGTTGTTTCAGACGAGCTCACCAATGGATATGAGGGCTCGTTGAAAGGGCATGTAAAATGGTGGTCGGATTACTGGGACCACTCCTCTGTTTCCATTCCGGATTCGGTGCTGGAAAAGCAGTATTATATGGAAATGTACAAGTTTGGTGCAGCTGCCCGCGCCGATGCTCCCCCCATTGCACTGCAATCGGTCTGGACAGCCGATCATGGAAAACTCCCTCCATGGAAAGGTGATTTTCACCATGATCTCAATACACAATTAAGTTATTGGCCCGCATATGCAGGAAATTATTTACATCTGGAAGAGGGCTTCCTTAACTGGTTATGGAGATATCGTCCGGTTTTCAGGAATTATACCAAAGCCTATTTTGGGGTTGAGGGGATCAATGTGCCTGGAGTTACCACGTTGGAAGGTGAGCCCATGGGGGGATGGATACAGTACTCCATGGGGCAAACTGTTTCTGCCTGGCTGTCGCATCATTTTTATCTTCACTGGCGCTTCTCTATGGATCGTGACTTTCTTGAAACAAGAGCGTATCCCTGGCTAAAAGAGGTAGCCCTTTTTCTGGATGAAATTTCTGTTAAGTCAGATAATGGTAAACGTAAACTGAGGATGAGTTCCAGTCCTGAGATCTATCATAATTCGAAAAAAGCGTGGTTTGCCCAAACCACCAATTTCGATTTGGCACTTATTCGATGGAATTATGAAAAAGCTGCTGAACTTGCATTGGAAATGGGATTAACAGATGAGGCAACGAGATGGCAACAGGCTTTGTCGGAGTGGCCGGAATTGGCAGTTGACCCTGATTCCGGATTTATGTTTGCCCCGGGATTTCCATACAATGAATCCCACCGGCATTTTTCTCACCTTTTGGGATTTCATCCGCTTGGGCTTACTGATTTTTCTAATGGTGCAACGGATGAGAAGATCATACGAAATACTTTAGACAATCTGCAAGCACAGGGTTCTGATTATTGGACCGGTTATTCATTTAGTTGGCAGGGAAACTTGTATGCCCGCGCATTTGAAGGCGATAAAGCTGCTGAAGCGTTAAGAATTTTTGCCCAATGTTTTTGTCTGAAGAATTCGTTCCATGTGAATGGCGACCAATGCAAGGCCGGCCATTCAACAATGACTTACCGGCCCTTTACTTTGGAAGGAAACTTTGCATTTGCATCGGCTGTTCAAGAGATGCTGATACAAAGCCATACCGGAGTTGTAAAGATATTCCCTGCCATTCCTGCAACATGGACAGATGCTCAATTCAATCAATTGCGTACACAGGGAGCTTTCCTTGTCTCGGCAAAACGAAATGGTGGAGTCGTCGAATCGGTAAAAGTTAAATCTGAAAAAGGAGGTTGGTTCAAACTGGAAAATCCATTTGAGAACGAAAATTTCAAAGTGCAAAATGGAGATTTCACTGTTGACTCGGGAATCATTTCCATTGAAATGGAACCGGGACAGGAGTTAGAAATAAAAAATTGAGTTGCTTTCTGAAAAGCCGGATCATTTCTCCATGAAATAATGTAGTGATACAATAGTGAAGAAACACCAGCGTTACTAAAATGTTTTATATGAATAAGTTAAGAATTTGTTAATCGGTATACCCGCTCCATACCCCTTTAACCCGATTAACCAAATTATAGCAGCTTTGAAGTGAGATTACCTGTAGCAAGGTGTGGTAGTCTGAAATCGAAAGTGATTGTATCCAACTTATTATCATTCAGTTCCAGTTCAGGAACCTGAGCGAAAGAATTATTACTAAATAATACAATATGTGTACTCTGAGTTATGTTGGTTTCAGGAAATCAATAATCATTTCATTCACGATGACAGGTTCTTCAACCGTAGACATATGACCAGCTCCTGGAATGATCTTCAATTCAGAAGATTTGATCTGTTTATGCATAATCTCCGCTTTCTCCCTATCTGTCAGAAAATCCTGATCACCCCATAATATAAGCGTGGGGACATTTATCCTGTTCAGATCTGACGTAATTGCTTTTCGGTATAATACACCCTTCACAGCCAGAACAAGCCCTCTCCGGTCATTTGCAAGAAAATGGTGTTTCCAGGCTATTCGCAGATCTTTTCTTTTGGGGTCTTTTAAAAACTTGGGCCCAAAGAACATTGAAACGATCTTATTAGCTATGGGTCTTAATCCCACATTCCTGGCTACCCACAGCATCATCTTGTTTTTAAAACTGTCTGGAAAAGGCTCTGGTTCAGAGGTCGTGTCAATAAGGATCAGTGACTTAATTAATTCGGGATCTCTTATTGCAAGACGCATGCCAACCATACCTCCCATGGAAAAACCAACAAAATGACAGGGATTGCAGTTTAATGTTTTAATTAACTCGACGGTCTCTTCAGTTAAACTATCCAGGTCATAACCGCCGGGTGCAACCTCACTTTTCCCCTGTCCTTTAAAATCAAAAAGGAGACATCGGTAATTTGACTTTAAAACATCAACCTGGTCATCAAACATCCGCAGGTTAAAAAGCATACTGTGACCAAACACGATGGTCTCGTCACCCTGTCCATGCTCTTCATAATATATCCGAACATCATTTACCGTGATAAATGGCATTATTCCTCGGGTTAGTTTATTTCAAAACTATCTTCCGGGCGGGGTATCACAGAAGTATGGCAATGGCGGGTGCACTTAATATTTAAAGGCTGTTATTGTTTATTCAGATTCAGGAGACATGTATTTATATACCAATCCTGCCAAAATTGCTCCTACGATTGGGGCTACCCAAAATAACCACAATTGACCTAAAGCCCAATCGCCAGCAAAGATTGCCTGACTTGTACTTCTTGCAGGGTTTACAGAAGTATTGGTTACCGGGATACTTATGAGATGAATTAAAGTTAATCCCAATCCTATGGCCAATCCTGCAAATCCCTTGGGTGCTTTTGAGTGTGTGGCGCCTAAAATAATGATCAGGAACATAAATGTCATTGCAATTTCCGTTACCAGGGCAGCAAGCATACCGTATCCATCTGGTGAGTGTTCCCCATATCCGTTGGAAGCAAATCCTCCAATTTCAAATCCGGCTTTCCCACTTGCAATAATATAGAGGATTCCTGCTCCGGCAATACCACCTAATACTTGTGCTACAATGTAAGGCAAGAGCTCTTTTTTATCAAAACGACCTCCGATCCAGAGGCCAATTGATACAGCAGGGTTCAGGTGGCAACCGGAGATATGACCGATTGCATAGACCATGGTTAATACGGTAAGGCCGAATGCAATAGCTACACCTACAAATCCAATTCCTAATTCAGGATATGCCGCTGCCAAAACAGCACTTCCACATCCACCTAATACTAACCATAATGTTCCGATAAATTCCGCAATTAACTTTTTCATTTTTCACGCAATTTTTGTTGTTATTATTAATGAACAATAACATATAAACACATTTAGACCTAAATTGTTTAATATGAATCTATTGAAGGATGGGGCTGTTTGAACTTTCCTTTTGATTTACGTATACGTACTGCTACTACTTTGTATTCGGGGCACATGGCTTCAGAGTCGTGGATGTCAGAAGTAATATTGTTGACCATTATTTCGGGGAAATGGAATGTGGTGCTAAGAATCCCTTTATTTACTTTATCTGTAATCTTAGCTTCTACATCTACCTTTCCTCTGGGTGACTCCAGACAAACATAATCCCCATCGTTGATCAGGTTCTCTTTTGCGTCTTCAGGATGAATCATCAAATAGTCATCGGAAAGGATTAGCTCATTACCAGTTCTCCTGGTCATTGCTCCACAATTGTAGTGTTCAAGTGCCCTGTTGGTGGTTAAAATAAATGGATAATCTTTACTATGTGATAGTATCTCTTTGCTCTCTTCCCAACCATGGAATTCGAAATAGCCTTTACCTCTTGTAAATTCGGTATGATGCAAAATCTTAGTATCGGTTCCATCTTTTGCAACCGGCCACTGTTTACCGTTTAATCCCAGGTTTTCCCATGTGATGCCCGCAAAAAAAGGTACAATTTGTGAGATTTCATTTAATAATCCTTCAGCTGTATAATCTGGTTGATTATACCCCATTCTATTCATGATGTCCACAATAATCTGACCATCTGCCCTTGCGCCTTCAATTGGATCAACTGCCTGACGAACAGCCTGTACGCGTCGCTCACCATTGGTGAATGTCCCGCTTTTTTCAAGGAATGAAGCTCCGGGTAAAACCACATCAGCATATTTGGCTGTTTCTGTAATAAACAACTCCTGCACAATCACAAGATCGATGGCTTCCAGGGCTTTAATCACTTTTTGAGAATTAGGATCAGTTTGGGCAACATCTTCTCCGATAATCCAGATAGCTTTTAATTTTCCTTCCAGAGCTGCATCAAACATTTCAGGAATCTTATATCCAATATCTTTTGGAACATCAACTCCGTAGAATTGTCTGAACTTCTTGTTGACTTCATCATCCGTGATATCCAGGTATCCGGCACCCTGATGTGGCTGAACCCCCATATCGGCACTTCCCTGAACATTATTCTGACCGCGAAGCGGATTTACTCCGACACCTCTTCTGCCAATGTTACCTGTAATAAGAGCCAGGTCGGCTATCTGTACGACTGTAAATGTTCCCTGTGAATGTTCCGTAACTCCCAAGCCATGGAATGACATTGCATTTGGTGCAGAAGCGTAAGCAATGGCCGCATCTCTCACAAGATTGCGATCAACACCTGACACTTCCTCCATCCTATCCAGATCAATATTCAATATCTCACTCCTGAATGCTTCAAATCCTTCTGTCCTCTTTTCAATAAACTCCTTATCTGCCAGGCCTTCTGAAATGATATAGTAGAACATCATGTTCAGTATAGCTACATTGGTGCCCGGCCTCAGGGCAAGATGGTATGTTGCATACCTGGCCAGTTCGGTACGCCTGGGGTCTATCACAATGGAAAGATTGCCCGATTTCATGGCAAATTGCTTTAATCTGGCTCCCGTAACCGGATGGGCTGTGGTAGGATTGGCTCCGATGACCAGGATACAATCTGTATCATCTAAATCTTTGATTGAATTGGTTGCTGCTCCTGTACCAAATGTTCTCTGCATCCCCAGGGCTGTAGGAGAGTGACACACCCTGGCACATCCATCAATATTATTAGTCCCGATCACTGTCCTGATGAACTTCTGCATAAGATAGTTCTCTTCATTGGTACATCTGGAAGAGGAGATCCCTGCAATTGAATCGGGCCCGGATTCTTTTTTTATTGATGAAAGCCTGGTGGCAATATAATCATATGCTTCCTCCCAACTCACCTTTTCAAATTCACCGTTCCGTTTGATCAATGGTGCGTTGAGCCTGTCCGGGTGATTATAGAATTTAAATGCGTACCTGCCTTTTATACAGGCATGCCCCTGATTCACCTCTGCATCATAGGGTGCCTGAATACTCAGCACTTCACCATTGCCCGTTGAAACCTCAAGGTTGCATCCTACCCCGCAATAGGTACAGATCGTTCTTGT
This sequence comes from Bacteroidota bacterium, assembly GCA_039714655.1. Classification (GTDB taxonomy): domain Bacteria; phylum Bacteroidota; class Bacteroidia; order Bacteroidales. The sequence goes on along the minus strand of JBDLIX010000001.1, from coordinate 89,064 downwards.
TTTACCGGTGGCTATAAGTGATTTTGATTGAAAGAGATCAGATATGGCAGCAGTAGGACAAGCCTGCGAACAGGCCCCACAGCTAACACAATCCGAATCCATGAATGACCGGTTATCTCCTTTTATAATATGAGCATCGAATCCTCGCCCAGCCACACCCAGCACAAATTGCCCCTGCACTTCATCACATACACGGACACACCGATAGCAATTGATGCATCTTGACAGATCAGAAGTCAGGTACGGGTGACTCGAGTCGGGTTTTACATCCAGGTGGTTATCACCCTGGGGATACCTGACCTCCCTTATACCCACCTGGGCAGCTACAGTCTGAAGTTCACAATTGCCATTTACCTCGCATGTTAAACAGTCCAATGGATGATCAGTAAGAACGAGTTCTATGATGTTCCTGCGGAGCTTTTTGACAGATTCGGAATTGGGATAAATGTACTGGCCTTCTGTTATAGGATTATGACACGAAGCCACGGTGGTTGCGGAACCGTTTTTTTCCGGAGCCACATCCACACTACACAGTCTGCATGAACCGCTTGGGTCAAGATCCGGAGAATCACATAATGTGGGAACCAGGTTCTCACCTTTGTGCCTTCTGATAAAAGAGAGAATTGTTTCTCCTTCATTAATTTCAAAAGGCTGATTGTCTATATATGCGCGTTTCATTGCTTTTGCAATTGCCTAATTAAAGTATTGTTCCAGCTCAGCTTCAAAATATTCCATTGCGTTTCTTACCGGTAAAGGAATTCCTCCACCATGTGCACAGAGGGAGCCTTTCTCAAGTGTGGTGAGCAGGTCATTAAACAAATTTCTGTCTATCTTATATTCAGAGTTTAAAGCTTTTTTGGACAATTCATCTCCTCGTTTAGTACCAAGTCTGCAGGGGAAGCATTTTCCGCAACTTTCATACGCGGCAAAATCAAAGAGGTGTTCAATGAATTTCATCATTGGGAAGTCCTCCGGTATTGAAATGATCGAGGCATGACCGAGAATAAACCCGTTGTTCGAGAATGATTCAAAGTCAAGTGTAAGGTCATCGATTTTTGAAAGAGGGACCAAACCACCCAGAGGGCCTCCAATTTGCAAGGCTTTAACTGCCCTTTTAAATCCACCTCCCAGATCATTCAGGATCACCGGCAGAGGTAATCCCATTTCCACCTCATAGATCCCGGGATTATTGAAAAGACTATCCAGGCTCACAAGCTTTGTTCCGGAGGAGCGATCAGTTCCGATCGCTTTCCACGCTTCACCTCCCTGTTCAATTATATAGTGCAAAGCGGCAAGTGTTTCCACATTCAACACCACTGTGGGTTTATTGAATAATCCCTGTTGAGCCGGGTAGGGGGGGCGGACACGAACTTCGGGACGTTGTCCTTCAATTGAATTAATCAAGGCTGTCTCTTCACCACACAGATAGGAACCCTGGGCCTGTATTATTGTAATATCAAAACTAAATCCGGAGCCATCAATATTATTTCCCAGCAAGCCTTCTGTATGGAGTTCATCGATTGCCTTCCGGACACTTTCTACTGCTTCGGGATACTCTGCCCGGATATATATCACGCCATGGTTGGCATGCGTTACATATCCTGAGATTAACATCCCAAATAGTACGGAATGAGGCCTTTGTTCCAATAAATATCTATCTGAATAGGCTCCGGGATCCCCTTCATCTGCATTACAAATGATGAATTTTGTTTCATTTTCCGACTTGCGACAATACTCCAGTTTTAATCCTGTGGGGAACCCGGCGCCACCACGTCCCCTGACAGTTGAATCTTTTATCTCTTCAAGCACAAGGGATGAATCTTTCCTGAGTGCATCTCTGAATGGAGTATAATACTTGTTTATATTTGTAAAAGGAGTGGTAAGAATCTCTTTTCCATTTGCCTTAACGATATATTTATCAAGATTTAGTCCATTCTTTTTATTCTTTATCTTTTCAAGTTCACTAATTGCTCTGCCCGAGAAGTTTTTTCCTTCATAGTGAAAAGCACTGTTCTCATGGCATCTTCCCAGGCAGGTCATCTGACCAATTTCATCATGGGTAAAGTGATTATTAAGCTCATGGGTAACATTGTCCTGTGTGCCTGAGCATACACAGGAGGTCCCATTACAAACATAGACCTTCTTACCTTTGTTTTCCGGTTTCAGAAAATCATAAAATGTAACCGCACCATAAGTATTGGCTTTACCGACCAGGAACTCATCGGCCAAACTATCCAGCTCTTCAATTCCGGGCGTGCCGGAAGCTTGTGCCAATTTCCCATATCTGCTAAAAAGGCTCTCCTCTAAACCTTTTCTACCTGATAGATCACTTAAATTTTTAGACATACCGTGGTTTAACTTGCTTTGATAAGTTGTTCAGTAATTTTTGTACGTTGGGGATGTGAATAGCATGTGGCCCTGTTCTCACGACAAAACGCAAATATTGTGATCCCAAGCTCTTTGGCATAATCCACGGCCAATGAAGATGGTGCAGAAATAGCTGCCAGAAATGGGATTCCGGCTTTAAATGATTTGATTACAATTTCGTATGAAACACGTCCGCTAACCGTCAGGCATGAAGCCTGATTTAGTTTTTCAGACAGAATAAGCTCCCCGATTACTTTATCCACCGCATTATGTCTGCCTATATCTTCCTTTGAACAAAGCATTTCTCCCTGTAAGGTAAAAGCAGCTGCAGCATGTGCGCCTCCTGATTGACGAAATGTAGGCTGTAAAGTATTCATCTTTTGAAATATTTTGTGAAGCATGAAAAAATCTATTTTTGCTCCATCATCAATCATCTTCCCCGGGAGAGACAAATCTTCCAATTCGGTACGTCCGCAAATCCCACATGACGATACAGATAACAGGCTTCTGCTGTTTGCATACCCATCGCCCAGCTCCTTTTCAGGAATTGTCAGATCGGCCAGCGTCACCATACCGTTCTTGTTCTCTTTTTTCAGCACTAAATCAGGAAGATAATTCACGTCTGTGATGACACCTTCCGAATGAAGCAGTCCGCGTACCAAACTGTCGTCATCCCCGGGTGTTCGCATGGTTATCGTAAAAGGCTTGCTGTTAATATTAATCTGCAAAGCTTCTTCAATGGTGAGTGCATCAACAGTTCTGTTCAACTCATCCATCTCAAGTTTCCGGCCTTCATAAAATCGTATGGTCATAGGGAATCTTTTCAATCCAACATTTCTACTGTCTCAAAACGTAAATATAGCTCTTTTGAAGATTGTCCCCAATGGCTAAACCTTAAGACCTCTTGTCACATTAACCCTTTTAACCAGATCATGCAATTATGAAATACGGAGAAAATCGGGCACCCCGTTTGACGTCTATGTAATGTGTACAGATAAGTGGAAGACCACATTTTGAGATTGGAATGATAAGGAGATTGGATTAGGGCTTAATCCTTACCTAAATAATAAATTGTTTTGTTTAAACCTTCTTGTAATACTCAACTTGATTTCCTGCCTTCTCAAAAGTTTTGTAAACCAGCTCATATCTGTCATTTTCGGAAAGTTTAGTAAAATTGGTGGCCAATTCTATTTTCTCCTGGAGCAATTCTTTGTTTTCAGCCCCTGTTATCAAAACACTTACCGGAAGTGACCAAACAAAATAGAGCGCCTCTTTCACAGATATATAGTTAGGCACTATTGGATCATCTGATTCCCATAATATTTTATCAATCGTTTTTTTCTCTCTGAAAAAACGGCCATCTGAAAGGGTTTTCATTGCCAGAATTCCAAAATTTCGATCAACGACAAGAGGTAAGATATTCTTAATAAAGCTGTGGAAATGAGAGTCAATAACGTTAATGGGCATTTGTACGGTTTCAAAAATATCATTCTCAGCAGTCTTATCCAGCATCTGCTTGAGTGCGAATGGATTCTGATGTCCAGTAAAACCGATGTGTCTCACTTTGCCTTCAACCTTTGCTTTTTCGAAAACAGCCAGTATTTCGTTTTCTATCCTGTTATTAACATCTTCGGGAGTCTGCAAAGAATGAACCTGCCATAAATCAATGTAATCGCATTTTAATCTTCTCAAGGAATCCTCCAAATGTTGTGTTGCAGTTATACCATCTTTGGCAGCGGTCTTGCTCATAATAAAAACATCATCTCGATATTTAGGCACAAGATATTTACCATAACGTATTTCGCTTCCACCTTTGTCGTAGGACTCTGCCGTATCGAAAAACCGAACACCTCCCTCCATCGCTTTTTCAATCACCCCCTGGGCATCTTTTTCAGTTGTCCATCCCACATGGTAACCACCCAGACCAAGCATGGTTACTTTTTCTCCAGTTTTACCCAGTGTTCGTAATGGAAGTATGTCCCCCCACTTATCTTTATTAGAACGTGCAAAGCTTGAAACAGGAAGCATCAAACTACCTGTGAGCATTGCCATCTGTTTTAGAAAATCACGTCTTTCATGCATAGCTTTCTATTAAAAGGATTTCAGCAATAATACTTAAACAACTGCACTGTTAAATTGTTTTTCCGGAATCTTTTATGAGCAAACTAACCGATCTCCCTGTTATCCACTGCATCCCCTACCTGGTCTATCACTGCCAGGATCTCATCAATCTCCTCAAGCAATGTTAAGACCTTACCTGAAATTTCATCAGAGAATATCACTTGTAATTTTGGGGTAAGTCCAAAATCTACAAATCTTTGAGGTATGATAACCGATATCCCCACCCTTTATCACATTAACCCCTGTAACCAATACATAACAATTATGAAATATGGAGTAAACAGGGTGACACTCGTGGGAAACGTGGGTGATGAGCCCAGGGTATCAGAAAAAGAAGGGGAGGCTTTTGTGGCCAACTTCCCGCTGGCAACCAATCAGTTTTATCGCAACAAGGAGGGCGAGGAGGTATCCAAAACAGAATGGCACCGGATCGTGGTGTGGAACAAGGCTGCTGATATTGTGAAGCAGCATGTCAAAAAGGGGGATGCGCTTTATGTGGAAGGTAAGATCTCTACCAACACCTGGGATGATAAAGAGGGGAACAAGCAATACAGTACCGAAATTGTCTGCGATAACTTCCTCTTCCTTTCACCGAAGAATAATGGAGAGTCATAGTGTCTAAGCTAGATTAATTGTCTCCTTCTTCCTTGTTTTTTGGCCGCCTGGTATAGAAAATTGATATCCCCAGCGAAATGATCGATATGAATAGCAAGGCTACGATTCGGTAACCAAGGCTGATATTCTGAAGATCCACAATGAAAAGGTAAAATACTGTTACAACCATAGTAATGATTGCCAGCCAGCGGTACTTTATATTCTTTATCAATACACTGAGTATAAAAAATAGCATTGCAGAAAGCGTCCATGACAGGGTCACAAACTGAGCTGGAACGGCATGATGAAGGCTGTATAGGATCATGACAAAGCCAAAAAAAAGGTAAATGTTTCTGATCACTTCAGTACGTATTTCCAGTCTCTTTTTCTTCCAGTTCAGGGTCCTTGCTGTGATGAGTGCTGCAATCGCAAAAGAGAAGTCGATGGATACCAGGGAATCAGCAGTAGCCAGGTAAGTAACCAACAATCCAACGTATAACAGGGTATTCATGATCACTATAAATCTTGACCGGAACCAGAGGGCCATGGAAACTACCAGAAGACTCTGTATGGACAATAGAAAAAAAGCCAGGGGAAATCTATAGATCCCTGCGATGGTTATACTCAGGGCTACAAAGCTATAAATAGAATACATAGCGGCAATTGTCTGCCATGTACCACGAGACTGAAGCAATATGGAATATCCCATACTGAAGGCAGCAATTAAACCAAAATAAATGAAATAGTTTTGGACGAAAAATGCAAGAACGGCCAGAATCAGGATAAAAGAAAAACCAAGTCCATTCAAGATAATGCCACTTCTCAGCAGCTGTTCGGGAACACGATCTGATTTTGGGAGCAAGGCCAGAAGTGAGTAGGACAATGCACAGGTGAACAGGTAAATATGGCCAAACTGGTGATTTGAGATAATTCCAAAAGATCCGCTCACAAAAGGATTTCCCATGATCCAGCCGAGGAAGGTGAAATAAACAAGAACAATGGAAATGATCAATCCGGTCCACCAACCATTTCTCGATGCAATAAATATTGATGTCCAGGTTATTACAACCATTAGGGAGAGCATCATGTGAGTGGAATTACTTGCAAAAGCAGTGACAACAGCCATGACCCAGGCAATGACTACCAACACCTGGGATCTGTTTCTGAGTCCGAGGTACATCAAAGCGGAAATTACCAGCAGGACGATCCCGTACCCAATAAATGCGTTTTCAATGATTTGACTTCCAGAGAGGAGGTGTATCCGCATGGACATGATATATAGCATTATATGTCCATTGTATTTAAATAGTTGTGACAAATAGGGGAATGACCTGTTGGTATAATACCCGGCTATATATATAGCTGCAACCGATGCAAAACCTAACACTAGAGAGAATATCTTCTGATTGTTATTCTGTAGCAATTGTGTAAGGAACAGGATCCCAAATAACAATACAATATTACCCAGCCAGGCCATTCCATATTCCCCGATTTTTGATTCGATGGATTCATTCCGATCAGTGGCGTCCTTTGAATGTGAAACGCTGTGAGGATTTGAGGTTCTGGAGTATCTGATCAGATTTCGGTTCCCAGAATGAGCAAATTCTTTTTCAAGCTGGATCAATTTTTTCTCCAGATCACTGATCCGCTTGTTAAGCTGATCAAAATCGGTATGTTGATGATGCGTTGAATTCTCCATCACGATTCAAATCAGTTCAAATAGCCTCTTGCTTCTTCCACGGAGGCATCAGCCACAGTAAAAATGCCAGGATCAGGAAAGGGAAGGCCATCCAGATCAATGCCATGAACAATCCCTCTGAGCCGACAAGTCCCAGCTTGAAATCGGTAAATCCATGAAATCCTTTTGAAAAAAGCTGTCCCCCTATTACCACATTCCAGCGCATAAAAAAAATGCCCACCAGTACCATCATTCCACTGGAGAGATAGAATATCCTTCGTACCTGTTCCCTTACTTGAAATATTTGCAGAATTCCCAGACTGATCAATGGAATGATCATTCCCAAAGTGATCTGCATGCCAAAAAGAGTGATGTAGAGTTTGCCGTTTACAAGCATATGAAGAATATCGAATGATTCCTCTGCTTCATAGATCCTGTGGACCTGGTCGAGAGATTCCAATGCGAAATCGAGGATCAGCATGTAAAACAAATACCTGCCAACCATATCCAGACAAGCCATATCTATCTTAACTCTCCTCACATAGGATACAACCATATAGAGCAACATTACCAGGGCTATGCCTGATACCATTGCAGAGAACAGGAATATTACAGGCATAAGTACTGTGGACCACCATGGATTTGCCTTAATGGAACCAAATATAAAACCCACGTATCCGTGAAGCAGGAATGCCGATGGAATCCCAATGATGGTCACGATATATCCCAGTCGATCATCCCAGCTGACTGCCTTTGGAGAAATATCACTAACGCCCAGGCTGAGTACCCTGTAAACCTTGCTCATTATGCCTTTTTTCTCCTTCGACCAGATAACAAAGTCCCGCCGGTAATCAAACCAGATCTCCAGGAGGAGCACCACCATCAAGTACCAGAGGTAGACAAATCCGAATACTGCCATGGCTGATCTCCCGTGTGGAGTGATCATGATCTCATAAGCCCTTTCGGGATGCCCAAGATGGGAGATCAGCGGTAGTGGAGCACAAATCAGAAAAGCAAGTGCTGTAATAAGGGCCAGTTGATAGGTGGGACGAAGGACTTTCACTTTGAATACCCTTTCGAGGGAAGCCAGGATGAATGCCCCAGCAACAAGGCCCGTAATGTATGGGTAAAGTACGATAAGAATGCCCCATTGAAGCTCTATCTCGTTGGGGTAGATATAGCCTTCAACCATGGAGAGCATCTCGTATAAATGCTGTGTATGATTATCCATATCAACTAACTTCTGCGTTGAGAGCGTTATAAAATAGTTTCGAGCCGGTATTGAGATGTGGTTTTAGAACCTGGTAATCATGATCTCGCAGAAACCTTACAAGTTCACTGTCGCGGTCCCTCAGATCACCATATATTCTGGCTTTCGATGGGCATACTTCCATACAGACAGGCGCCAGGTCCTCTTGGAGGCGGTGATAGCAAAGGGTACATTTGTCGACGACTTTCTTCTGGGGATGTATATACCGGCAACCGTATGGACAGGCCTGAACACAATAGCTACACCCGATACAGTATTTTTCATCCACCAGTGCTATACCCTCGGGACTTTCATAGGAGGCTCCCACGGGGCAAACCTGTGTGCAGGGTGAACTGGCGCAATGGTTACACATTTTGGGCACGAAAAAGGTTTTGAAGACCTCCTCTTTCTGTAGAGATTGTTCAAATCCATCGATACCTCCATTGGGTGACTCGATTTGTACTTCACCATTGTTCAGAATCCTATAATGTTCAATCCATGTTCTGAAGTAGAATGGATCTTCCGGGACATTGTTTTCTATTTTACATCCCCGGGCACAGAGTCCACATCCAATGCATTTACTGATATCGATACCGATTCCCCACCACGGACCTTCCTCGGGGGGAGGATCTGAGGCAATCAGAAGCATCTGGAATGGTTTTACGGCAGAGGATAAAACAACAGTACCTGCGGCAGCCATAGAGGCCTTTATGAATTTTCTCCTGGATGATTTCATTCGAGTCCCTCCCATACCTGGTGTGGATTATGACATTCGATGCAATCCTGTTTCTCTGTATGATGTGTTTTGATATCTACCTGCAAAACAACATCAATTGGACGAGCAGCATTCATATCATGACATCTGCCGCAGAACTCCCTTCCGCTTTCCTTACTGATTTTTGCTTCAATGGGATCAGTTACATGTGCCAGCCCCGGGCCATGACATGTGAGGCAGGATAGATCTGAATGCACATCATTTTCAAGCTTTTCTTGCATATCCTCATGACAATCATAACACTGCTCCCGGCTGGCAAATACAACTTCTTTAGAGGCATTGTCTTTGAGTGATTCTCCCCTGTAATGACCGTATTGTCCAAATGAATCAGGAACGAGGAAATAACGAACAATAAGGAAGAGGCCAACAAAGATGATAAACAGGGGAATGAGTCTTTTAAGTTGAGCAGGCATATCTTATGAGTATTATATAATACAGATATACTGTAAATAATAATACAGAAAATATTGGAAATTCAATCCGTTTATGTATATTAATTGCTTAATTATCAGCTTATTTATAATGTGATTAAATAAGAATAATGAAAAAAGAAAACCCTCAATTCCAACATCCGGAATCAGACACCAACAGAGCAGTGTATACATTGGGTATTGCTTCCAGGCTCTCAAATATTCCAGCTCATTCCATTAGGCAATATGTCGACAGAGGATTGCTGATTCCCTTTAAGCTAGACTCCAAGCGCCACCTCTTTTCACAAAATGACATCAGCAGGTTAAAGCATATACATCTACTGATCCATGAAAAGGGCTTGAATTTTGCTGGAATAAGGGCAATGATGTCAATAGTCCCCTGTTGGGCTATTTGCCATTGTTCCGAAAGTGACAGGCACTCCTGTAACGCATACAATGAGGATTACCATCCCTGCTGGGAAGCTTCAGAAAAGGGGAGAATGTGCAAGAATGAAAATTGCAGGGAATGTGATGTCTATAAAACTATAAGCAAGGTAGTTGATCTGAAATCAGTGATCAAAGCACTGATCTAGGGATTTACTTCTCCAGGCTGGCGATGGACTCTTCCACCATCCGGATGTGATTGTGCAGTTCGAAACTATATTGCTGGTAAAGTTCCCGTGCATTGTATAGATTGGAGATGGCATCTTCGTAGTTGCCCATCACATAGAAACCATATCCCTGTTGGTGAATGTAAATGGCATTGTTTGGGTCTGCTTTAATGGCCTGCGCAATAAGTGCCATACCCTCCTCTATTTTCAAGGCATTCCTGATGAGGACCCATGCGAGAGCAGCCCGCTTTTCAATATTATCCGGATCATACTGAAGTGCTATTCTGAAATGTTTTTCTGCCTCAAGGTAGTCTGTGTTGAGGAAGAGCCAGCCCAGATAAAAGGATATGTCGGATTCATTCTCATGTTTTGACCTGAGGATCGAAACGAGTTGTTTTTGATGGGACTCAGCTTCTATGTACCGCATTCTCGAATGGGCGCAGACGGCATACCTGCCTATGATACCGGGGTGGTCGGGGTATATTTTTGAAACGAAGTCGAGAATTTCCCTCTCTTTTTGGTGCTTCTCGGTTTTATGGTAGCAGAAACTGAGGCTAATGTATATCTGAACAAGGGTTGGATTGTCCCCGGTTGGACAGAGTTTCAGGCCCCGGTTGAGAGCTTCAATGGCAGGGTCATATTCATGAATCTTGATATTCTCTATACCCAGATTGAACCAGTGGTTGTACTGATCCGGATCGATTTCCAGGATCTCTTCAATGATGGAGATAAGTTCGAAGGGTGTTTTGTGGTCATTGACTCCGTTCAGGTATTCCAGATTTAAGTTAAATACCATGGAGTCCCGCTGTTGTTGAAGGATGGAATCAACAAGAGGCCCACCGGTTCCAGCTGCGTTACAAGGCAAAATGATGAACAGACACAGAATAGTATTCCAGTTGATTGCTGTTTTGAAACTATTCATGACCAACGGTTACACGTTCTCTGCAGCAAGTTACGAACTGAGAAGGTAATAGTCAATCTTGAAACTTAAGGATAGAGAATACTTGTATTATGGTACAAATCAATTACTTTCTTGAACAAATCGTTTAATAGCTTTCACTTATTCTCACCTATCACAAACGCTCCGCAATTATCAATGCAACCAAAGATTGTTGTACATGAGCAATCCACACAGCATTCACCAATTGATTTGATTAATCCGGAACTATCCCATTTGTCCAGTAGCTGGTATATGGTCAGGTTCTCCTCGTTGACAGTTGGTCCGTTTCTGAACTTTGCCATGTTGTATTTCATGGTGATTTTTACCTTTTTCAAAAATGGCGGGGAACTATCATAGCTGAATAGCAAAACCCCTTTGTCCATCATATTGAATACAGTAAGAAAATGGTCTGAAATAGAGCAATTTCAGCTTAGTTTTGCTTTGGTTGAATTTAGGCGATATCCAACCTAGTCCCGGTACGATTCAATGGGATCACATGAACAGACCAGGTTGCGATCGCCATATCCGTCATTGATACGGCTTACCGGGGGCCAGAACTTGTTCTCTTTTACCCACGGCAGGGGGTATGCAGCTTTGCTTCTGGAGTAGGTCTGTTCCCAATTTTCAGACAAGAGCACTTCTGCTGTGTGCGGAGCATTCCGCAGGACACTCTGCCCAGCCTCCAACTTACCTTCGGCAATCTCCATGATATCATGATGAATATCAATCATTGCCTCAATGAATCGGTCCAACTCTGCTTTTGATTCGCTTTCGGTGGGTTCCATCATCAGGGTACCGTGGACCGGGAACGATAAGGTGGGGGCATGAAAACCATAGTCCATCAGCCGCTTGGCAATATCAGCTTCGGTAATGTCGGCCATGGCTTTGAATTTCCTGCAGTCGAGGATCATTTCATGGGCAACAAATCCTTCTGTACCAGTATAAAGAATATCATAGTATTCTCTTAGTGATGCGGCCACATAGTTGGCGTTGAGGATGGCAATTCGGGTTGATTCTGTGAGCCCTTCACCTCCGAGCATTTGGATGTAAGCGTGAGATATTGCAAGGATTCCGGCACTTCCATAGGGGGAGGCTGAGACGCTGTTGATGCCTTTCATTCCGCCAGTCTCCACCAGGGGATGGGTGGGCAAATACTCCACAAGATGATTGGCTACACCGATGGGCCCAACACCCGGACCTCCTCCTCCATGCGGGATTGCAAAGGTTTTATGCAGGTTGAGATGACAAACATCAGCACCAATATGGGCCGGACTGGTGAGTCCTACCTGTGCATTCATGTTTGCTCCGTCCATGTAAACCTGTCCACCGTGTGAATGGACAATGTCGATAATTTCCCGGATGTTGTCCTCGAACACTCCGTGAGTAGAGGGATAGGTGATCATAATGGAAGAGAGAACATCACTATACTCGGCAGCAAGTTTCTTCAACTCTTCAGTTTCGATATTTCCATGGTTGTCGCATTTTACCACCTTGACCTCCAGTCCAGCCATCACCGCACTTGCGGGATTTGTGCCGTGAGCCGAGGCTGGGATCAAAACCACATTTCTTTGGGTTTGCCCCTGATCTTTGTGGTAGGCCTGGATCACCATCAGACCGGCATACTCTCCTGCCGCACCCGAGTTGGGTTGAAATGAGATGGTCTCAAATCCGGTGATCTCTTTCAGTGCATACTCCAGTTCATTGATCATCTGGTGGTAGCCTTCAGTCTGATTGATTGGAACAAACGGATGGAGTGACGCGAATTCGGGCCAGCTTACCGGCATTAACTGCGAGACAGCATTCAGTTTCATTGTACAGGATCCCAGGGAGATCATGGACTGGGTAAGAGAGATGTCCTTACGCTCCAGCATTCTGATATAACGCATCATCTCCGTTTCTGAACGGTATTTATGAAAGGTTTCCTGATGAAGAATGGATGACTTCCTTGCAAAAGCCGGATCAAATGCTGTTGTTGGTTCAATGGATTCATGAAATTGGATCCCTATTTTTACGGCAACTGAGAAGATCTCCAGGATCTCATTGAGCCTCTCTTCAGTAGTAGTTTCGTCGGTTGTAAACTGAACACTGTTTTGGTTGGGATAATAGAAATTGATCTCTTTCTCTTCGGCCAGAGTTCTGATCTTTTCAGTTGAAACTCCATCTGGCATTTCAACAAGCAGGGTATCAAAAAAATTATCATGAACCACGTTGTATTTCAGCTCTTTGAGTCCGTTTGACAGATAGGCTGCCCCGGCGTGAATGTTGGAGGCGATCCTTTTCAATCCCCCGGGACCATGATAGGTTGCATACATCCCTGCCATGCTGGCCAGCAGTGCTTGCGCGGTGCATATGTTCGAGGTGGCTCTTTCACGTTTGATGTGCTGCTCCCTGGTTTGCAGTGCCATTCGCAGGGCAGGTTTTTCATTTACATCAATGGAGATACCAATAATCCTACCAGGGATATCTCTTTTATAACGCTCTTTGGTAGCAAAGAAGGCTGCATGCGGTCCCCCGTAAAACATGGGTATTCCAAAACGCTGGGTAGAACCTACTACCACATCTGCATCCCATTCACCCGGAGGGGTGATCAATACCAGGCTCATGATGTCAGCCGCCACCGCCACCGCTATCTCTTTTTCATGGGCCGATTTGGTAAAGGAGCTGTAATCCCTGATGGATCCATCGCCAGCCGGGTATTGGATCAGGCATCCGAACATAGAATCGTTCAGTGCAATGGTTTCGTATGAGCCAAAAACCAGCTCAATGCCTAACGGTTTGGCCCTGGTCATTAATACTGCCTTTGTTTGGGGGAACATGTTCTCATCCACAAAAAACTGCCGCTTCCCCTTCTTTACGGCTGCCCTTGGTCGTGCATTGAAAAACATGATCATGGCTTCGGCAGCTGCAGTTGCTTCGTCCAGCAATGAGGCGTTGGCGATCTCCATGGCGGTAAGTTCCATCACCATGGTCTGGAAATTGAGTAATGCTTCGAGCCTTCCCTGGGAGATCTCAGCCTGGTAGGGCGTATAGGAGGTATACCAATTGGGATTTTCCAGAATGTTACGCTGTATAACGGAAGGAAGAATGGAGTTGTAATAGCCCAGTCCCATATAGGATTTAAACATTTTATTCTTTGAAGCAACACCACGCATCCTGTTTAAATAGGTGTATTCATCAACTCCTTCAGACAAGTTGAGAGGCTCATTTTTGAAGATAGAGGAGGGAATGGTTTTCTCCACCAGTTCATCAACAGATCCTAATCCAATTTTGTCCAGCATTTCTTTAATTTCCGGCTGCCGGGGACCCAAATGACGAAGGCTAAAGTGATCAGATTTCATTGATGTATTGTAAATAAATGGTTATGGAACAAGTTTGTGTTTGAGGCTCAAATATAGGTAAACGGAGTGTGAAACCTTATGTCAGAAATTATGTTATTGAGACATGGTGAGAAACGGATTTTCGGTGATCTCATACCCGATGGTGGAAGGTGATCCATGGCCGGCATAAACAACTGTTTCAGGAGGCAATACAAGCAGCCTGCTCCTTATGGATTGTATGAGCTGATCATAATCGCCACCCGGCAGATCGGTTCTTCCGATACTTCCCTGGAAAAGGGCATCGCCGGTAATTACAAACGCTCCCTCTTTTGAGTAGTAAGCCAGACTGCCGGGTGAATGTCCCGGAACATGGATCGAATGTAAAATTTGAGTTCCGACGTGAATGGTCTCTTTATCATCTATGGTTTGACCGATCCCTGTGAAGGGTTCGATGGTCAACCCAAATACGTCACCCATAAGGGGTGCGTTGTTCACCAGTTTGACTTCATCCCTATGAGCCCGGAAAGTGCATCCATAGTGTTTCTGGACGTGTTGAACGCCAAGGATATGGTCTACATGACAGTGTGTGTTAATCTGGCCGGTTATCTTGAGGCCCTTTTCAGATATGTGATTCTCAAACAATGCTTGCTCCTCCTGGGAGTAAAATGCAGGATCAACCACCAGACATTTCCCCGTTTCATCCCATACCAGATAAGTGTTGACCTGAAAGGAGTTGAATACAAGTGTATCTATTTGGATCATATTAAATGTTTTTGCCCCTCAGGAGAGGAACGAATGAGAAGTGACCGTGTTCACTGCGTTGGAAATGGTCTTCAGTTTCGCGTACCATCCGGATCATTCTCTGCCCGTGACGATCGCCTTCGGGAATCACCAGCACTCCACCAATATTGAGTTGATTCAACAGACTTTGTGGGATCTCGGGAGCTGCGGCAGTGACAAGAATCCGGTCAAAGGGGGCATACGAAGGTAATCCCTCATAACCATCACCATAAAAGAATGTGGGTTTATAATTCAGGGGGCCTAAGGTTTTCTGAGCATCGAGAAAGAGTTGCCGTTGTCGTTCAATGGTATAAACCCTGGCACCTAATTCCAACAGGACGGCGGTCTGGTATCCCGATCCGGTTCCCACTTCAAGAACCTTCAGGTGCCTGCTCACATCCAGCAGCTCTGTTTGGTAAGCCACCGTATAGGGTTGGGAAATGGTTTGTCCAGCAGAGATTGGGAAGGCTTTATCGGTATAGGAGAAATTGACAAAGCTGCTATCCATAAAGAGGTGTCTCGGTACCCGTCCCATGGCTTCCAATACCTCCTCATCTTTAATTCCTTTGGATCGGATATCGTCTATCAGCTTATTTCTTAGTCCTTTATGTCGATAACTGTCCAAGTGTTCCGATTGAATGGGTAAAGATAGTTTATATTCTTGAACATAAATGACCATTTTTTTTACTGCTTATGCAATTATTTAAATACAATTGCAGTTATATTATGTAGAGGTCGACTTATTGAATGAAGAACCACAGAAACCAACGTTTTCTCTACATCGCTTTTGACTTCCTTGCTGCATCTGCGGCTTGGGTTCTCTTTTACATGTTTCGTAAGGTACAGATTGAGCCACAGGTATTTGGCATAGACGTACCTATCACACTTGGAATTCGTTTTTGGGCAGGGGCCATTGGTCTTCCATTTGTATGGATCATGTTTTACTATTTCACCGGGTTCTACAACGACGTTTTTCGACGATCCAGACTGGATGACTTCATTCGTACCTTTACCACTTCATTGTTGGGAGTTATCATTATTTTCTTCCTATTGATCCTGGACGATATCATCGTTGATTATACCAACTATTACAGCCTTTTCTTTACACTCTTCCTGCTCCATTTAACTTTTACACTGATCTCCAGAATGATCATTACCAGTGGAACTGTTAATCGGGTGCATCACCGCAAGATCAGATTTAAAACAGTGATGATCGGCAGTAATGAGAATGCAGTAGATGTATACATGGACATTCTGGAACAGAAGAGATCCACCGGCCTTGAAATCCTGGGATTTGTCAATGTTCATCAAAAGGTGCATTATCAGCTTCAAGACCACATTGCACATCTTGGCGGACATGAAAATATGGAACATATTCTTCGCGACCTTCAGGTTGAGGAGGTGATCATAGCGCTGGAGCCTTCCGAGCATGGCAAGATTGGAGATATTGTGAACCGTTTATCATTGTTGGATATAAGGGTAAGTGCCATACCGAGTATGACCGACATTTTAACGGGTAAAGTGAGGAGTACCACTATTTTCGGGACCCCTTTGCTGGAGGTTACCCACGGATTGATGCCAGCCTGGCAACAAAATGTAAAACAAATGCTCGACATGATTTTGGCTACATTTTCACTGATCATCCTCATGCCACTGAACCTTTTTTTGATCATGGGGGTTATCATTTCCTCTCCCGGACCAATACTTTATAAACAGGACCGGGTAGGAAGATTTGGCCGGAAATTTAAAATCTACAAGTTCCGCTCCATGTATCACAATGCTGAGGAGAACGGACCTGAGCTCTCTTCAAAACATGATCCGCGGGTGACAAGCTTCGGACAATTTATGCGTAAGCACCGGTTGGATGAGATTCCCAATTTTATTAATGTTTTGAAAGGCGATATGGCACTGGTGGGACCACGGCCTGAAAGGGAGTACTTTATCAATAAGATTACCGAGGAGGCTCCTCACTATATCCACCTTCATAAAGTGAAGCCCGGGATCACTTCCTGGGGTCAGGTCAAATATGGTTATGCTGAGAATGTCCAGGAAATGATCAAAAGACTCAGGTACGACATCCTCTATATCGAGAATATGTCACTTTTCGTGGATCTGAAGATTCTCTTCTATACAGCCATTACCATTATTAAGGGCAGGGGAGTTTAATCCACCACCTCCTGTTATGTCAGGTTCCGGATTATTGCAGTCCCCTTCCTTTTAGCAAAGGTTCAATATTAGGCTCTTTTCCCCTGAATGATACATACATCTCCATTTCATCAATAGAACCCCCTCGTTCTAAAATATTTGATCTGAAAGCCGTAGCACTCTTTTGATCATAGAGGCTGGTTTCCAGGAATGCATTAAATGCATCTTTGTCAAGTACCTCAGCCCAGATGTAACTGTAATACCCTGATGAATATCCCCCGGAGAAGATGTGCTGAAAGTAGGCAGAGCGGTAACGTGGAATGATCTCGTCAATAAGCCCGATCTTCTTCATGGAGGAAGATTCAAATTGGTTCACATCAAGCCCTGTTGCATCTGTGAGGGTATGATAATCCATATCCAGAATGGATGCAGCCACGTACTCCACGGTAACAAATCCCTGATTGAACTTGCTGGCAGCTTCCAGTTTGTTGATCATTTCATGGGGAATCATCTCTCCGGTTTCATAGTGTTTTGCATAGGTGGCCAGCACATCGGGATGTGCTGCCCAGTTCTCCATGATCTGTGAAGGAAGTTCAACAAAATCTGTAGCTACTGAAGTGCCTGAGGTGGTCAGGTAATCACATTTTGAAAGCATGGAGTGAAGCGCGTGACCAAACTCATGGAAGAAGGTGAGGGTTTCATCGAAGCTGAGCAGTGCAGGTTTACCCCCGGTGGGCCGGGTAAAGTTCATCACGATTAGGTGAACCGGTGCGATACGGCCCCCATTCTTGGTATGAGCCTGACGAATGCTGGTGCTCCAGGCACCACCTCGTTTCCCGGGTCTGGGGTGAAAGTCCATATAGAGGATACCCACATGGGATCCGTCTTTCTCTTTTACCTCGTAAGCCATCACTTCCTCGTTGTAGACCGGCAAATCCTTAAGGGGTTCGAAGGTGAGTCCGTAAAGGTTGTTCACCATATGAAAGAGGCCATCTTTGACAGTTTCGAGGCTGAAATAGGCCCTCACTTCCTCTTCATCCAGGTCATATTTCTCTTTCCGGATCTTCTCTGCATAGTACCACCAGTCCCACGATTCCAATTTAAAATCTCCTCCCTCTCTGTTAATCATCTCCTGCATCATTGCAGCCTCTTCTGTGGCCTTATTTAGTGCAGGCTCCCAGATCTGTTTCAACAGGTCATATACATTTTGGGATTTCTGTGCCATCCTGTCGGTGAGCTTATAATCGGCATGGGTTTCATATCCAAGCAGATTGGCCCTTTCAATACGCAGGGCAAGGATTTCCCTGATGATTTCGCGGTTATCAAACTCATTCCCGTTGTTGCTCCTCATGAACATGGCTCTATAGATCTTTTCCCGAAGCGTACGATTCTCAGCATACTGAAGAAAGGGGATCCAACTGGGTTTGTGCAGGGTGAAAAGCCATTTGCCAGGATGACCGGCTCTGTTGGCAGCTTCTGAAGCTGCTGAACGAACTGATTTTGGTAATCCTGCCAGGTCCGCTTCGTCCACAATGATAAGCTGGTAGGAATTGGTTTCGGCCAGCAAGTTGTTTCCAAACTGCATGGAGAGCATGGAGAGCTTCTCATCAACCTCCCTGATCCTCGATTTGTCCTGATCATCAAGGTTGGCACCACCTTTGACAAAACGGGTGAAGATTTTTTCAAGGACCCTGATTTGTTCGGAATTAAGGTCCATGTACTCCTGATTCTCGTATACTGTTTTCACTTTTTCGAACAGCGCAGTATTTAACATCATGTTACTTTGGTGAGCAGAAGTAATGGGAACCAGGATCCGGGCAATAGAATCGATCTCATCACTGGTCTCTGCCGATCTCAGTTTCTCGAAGACTCCTCTGACCTTGCGCAAAAGCTCTCCACTTTCATCGAAAGCTGCGATGGTATTTTCAAATGTTGGTCCACCGCTATTGCCAACGATTGCATCAATTTCAGCTTCCTGCTCACTAATACCTGCTTCGAATGCAGGTATAAAGTGTCTGTTTTCAATAATATCAAAGGGGGGTACCCCAAAAGGGGTATTGTATTCATTCAGGAAAGGATTCATTTTCTGTCTGTTTTTCTCAATGAAACCTGATAGCATGAGTATTGCAACAACGGTGGATAAAATAAGTTTCTTCACGGCTAATATTTTTGATTTTTGTATGAGGCCGAAATTACAGGTATTCCTCAGGCTTTCAAAGAGTTAAGCCATGCAGTAGCGCAAAAAAATGAAGGGTTGTCATGTCGAGTGACAACCCTTCGGCAGAAACCTAAAGATTTTGATAATGGTGAAATTGCCTACAGCCGGTCAGGCAAGATTCTAGATCTCGTCTGTTTCAACAATCCTTCCGAGGATATCCGCGTAAGGCATCATCAGATACTCGTTACCGTCGAATTCCAGTTCTGTTCCTGAAAAATTCTTGTAGAAAACCACATCGCCTACTGAAATCTCAGGATCTTCGATCCCGCTGATTGCCAGCACCTTTGCATACTGAGGTTTCTCTTTGACGGTATCAGGAATGATGATTCCCGAAGCTGTTTTTCCTTCTGTGGCTTCAATCTCCAGAAGCACGTGTTGATTGATTGGCTGTAACTCTTTCATGTTAAATAGATTTTAGGTTTACTAATCGAGTCGAACTCAATTGATTTCCAGCAGTTGATTGATTCTGTTTTTGTCAAAACCCACAATCATCTGACCGTTAATTTCTGTTTGGGGCACTCCCTGCTGTCCGCTTTTCCTGACCATGGCTTCGGAAGCTGCAGTATCTGCAGCCACATTTACCTCACGATAGGAAACATGGTTCTCATTCAGATAGGTTTTCAGCGTGGTACACCATGAACATGTAGGGGTTGTATATACTGTTACCTGCCTGGTTTTTTTTGAATCCTCTGTGGAAACAGACCCGATTGCCCTACCTGCGAGGATCGATTCATAGGCTGACTCGGTCTGGCATCCTTTGATTACATTGACCATTGCACCCTGGTCGAACACAACCAGGCTGGGGGCATTCGTCACTTGAAGTTTGCCATGGATATCCCTTACCTCATTTACGTCAGCTGTAAATACCGGATGCTCTTTCTCTTTGATCTGGCCCTTGAGCCGGTCCAGTGCGCATTCGCTTTGCTCTGTTCCTCCTTTGTAAAGAAGCAGGAAGGACTTTTCCAATGAGGAGATGCCAGCTTCCAGTTCGCTATAGGATTTTACTTGTGTTATTTTCATTGTCCGAAACCTCTAATTTTTTACATGCGCAAAGGTACATCAGTAAAGTGAAGATTTCAGTAACTTTTGTCACATAAAGGAGAATAATCGATCCTTCCACGGTAGAGGCTGATCAATCCGTTTTTCTCCATCTGTTTCAACAGCCTTGAAATGACCTCTCTGGAACTGTTCAGAGCCAGAGCAACATCCTGGTGTGATCCTTGAAAAATCATGGAGCCGGTGGTTCGGAAACGGTCAGTAAAAAATCTTTCGAGTCGCTCATCCATCTTCATAAAAGCAATACTGTCCAGCGCATTAAGTAATTCATCAAACCTCATCTGCATGGAATGCATTACATATTCTTTCCAGGTCTGGAACTGTGTCATCCAACTGTCCAACAACTCTACCGGGATCAAAACCACGGTGGTTGAATCTTCAGCAATGGCTTTCACCCTGCTCTTTGTCCTGTCCATGCAGCAGATCAGGGATACGGTACATACCTCACCCGGTCGCATATAATAGAGCAGCAATTCATTGCCAGCTTCATCTGTACGGCAAACTTTTATGAGCCCTGAGAGCACAATAGGGAAGGCTCTGATAAACTGGTCCTCGCGGATAAGTTCCTGGTTCTCCTCAAACACTTTATAGGTTCCCTCCTCACTAATGGCTAACCGGAGCCCTGATTCAAAAAATGGAAAGCGTTTTTTTACTAACTCCTCAATCATATTATATTCTATTTATAGGGCCTTTTCTTCCTGATTCTATCCGCTCCTTTTTCAAAGGGATTGGATTGCTTAATCTGCAACCGTTTGCCATAATACATGATCAGGATACCGGCAAAAAAGGGACTATATATCACCCATCCCGGGATTCCTTTAAGCATCCAGCCAGCATTGGATCCAATGGTAAGAATTAATCCTGCAACAGCCAATGCAAGCCCGATCCGATACCATGATTTTGCCCTGTTACGACTTCCTTGTTCAATCTCGGCCCTCAGGACCCTTTCATCAATCTTCCTGATGGATGATCTGATCTCCTCATCAGTGAATCCCTGTTCGGCAAGTCCGGACCTGATCCGGGAGTAACTCTCACCCTCCAGCTTTTGTTGGACCAGTTCTTCTATGATGCTTTCCGACAGTTTCTCCATGGACGAAGATATGAATTTTAATCGTTGATCTGTTGGAGGTTTTGCTCGAGACGTTGGATGGACTCCCTTAGAGAGGCTTCCGGCTTAATTGTGTTATAGATACCCCAGAATGAAGGGTCAAATTGGAAGGATTCATCGGAAAGAACACTATTCGGACTTACCCTTTCCGAAGCTTTGATCCGAAGCCTTTGGCCGGGGATTACATCGGTGATGGCCATTTCAAGTGAGATCCGATACCTGGCACCGATCCATTGACGTCGTTTACGCACCTTAAATTCTACCTCTGCACGAACCTGACTTACATGGTATTTGCCATCCATTTCCCTGTAATCGACATGATACCTGGCCAGTGTGGGACGGATACGAATTTTGGGTGAACGACTCACCAGAAAAAGCCCTGGCTCTTTGTGAATCATTTCCGGGTTATATTCAAAATCAGCTGCCAGGAGGGCCAGATGCTCCTGGTCCAGGTATAGCTGTCCACTAAAAAGAAGGGCAGAAATATTACTTTTCTGCCGGAAGCTGATCACGTAAACCAAACGCTCTCCATAAGTCATCAGATCCGTGAATTCAAGGTCATACCTGTCAAGGAAATCATCGGCGAGAAAGTCAGGACGTTCCTTGATCACATCCAGACTTAGGGAGGTGTATATCCCGGAGCGATGTTTGATCAGCACCGTATCCTTTGTGGAGACATCAGCTATTTTTCTCCCCTTCCTGATCCGTACCCGGTCGCCGGTTGAGTTTTTTGAGTAAGGTCCTTTTGCCACATCCAGCACTGCTTCAGAATAGACCATGCAATGATCATTTCGTTTCACCGATTCCCTGTAAAAAGCAGTCATGGTGGCATGATCATCCAGATAGTTGCTGGGAATCCGACTCATGGCTTCAATTAACAGTAATTCGGGATCTGCAAACCTGATAATTACTTCCTGAAGGGGAATCATTTCTCTTTCAAGCAGGATGCTGATCTCCTCTTCCACAGGGTAGCTTACTGGCAGCAACAATCGTTTGTATCCCATGTATGAGACAACCAACAGTGGATCGGATATTCTTTCAGGGATTTTGAAAGAGAAGGCACCCTCCTGGTTGCAAATGGATCCCTGGCTGGTTCCGAAAAGTGCAATGGTTGCATAAGGAAGTGGTTTTCCGGAGCGACTGTCAAGTACTCTTCCTTTAAATATGATACGATTGAACTCCGGGTTGATTGGGATGGGAGCAGTTTCATTCTTTTTATAAATGACAATGTTACGATCGATTTCCCGGTATGCTAATTGCGGATTTTGAAGGAGTGAGTCCAGTGTTTTTTCCAGTAATAATTCTTCTACTGAGAATTGAATCCGTTGTTTCCCGGTGATCAGTCCCGCGTTATAGGTAAAATTGTATCCTGTCTGCAGGGTGATCTCATCCAGGACCTGATTGATGGTTCGGCTTTTTGATGAGACTGTCACATGGATCTCCGGTATTGAATCCTGACATTGCAGGGGAGGGGAAAGGAATAGGATCATCATGAAAAGGGGGCCCAGGCGAAGACGACCAGTCATATTTCCCCTTTTTAAGATTCCCATATGGTCTATATCATTTGGTCAGATAATAGCCGTCCTCCCTGTGGCTGATTGTCAAATCGAACGCAGCGCCAATGGTTTCAAGGATGGCGTCAATGGATTGTTCGCTGTAGGAGGTGGTGATCTTCATATCATTCAATTCAACCCGATCGGGGTGAATTTTCACATGGTAGGATTCTTCCAACTCCCGGAGAACTTCTAAAAGCTCTGCATCTACAAATTTAAAATCTTTTGTCTTCCATGAAATATAATTGGGATCTTTCTGGATAGAGCTGGTCAGATTCTGACTTTCGGCCAGCCCCATCTCCCCCGGTTCCAGGGTAATGAATTGTTTGGCATTTTCCATGGACATTCTGACTTTCCCTGTTTTAACAAATACCTCCACCTTTTGCGCATGGCCCGATTTCTTTACATTGAATGAGGTTCCAAGTACTGAGATCACTACTTTGCCCGTACGTACGGTAAACGGATTAACAGGATCCGACATCACTTCGAAAAAAGCCTCACCTTTAAGATTCACCGATCTTTCCTGATTAAAGGCAGGGGGATAGGAAATCTCTGCTCCTTCATTGAGGTATATCCGGCTGCCATCGGGAAGATCTATGGTGCTGACTCCTTTCTCGGAATAATAGCTCTGACCAGGCTTACCATTGCTGTTTCGGATAATCCCAAAGTAAAGCGTCGGGATTCCGATGGCCAGTATCAGTAGGATTGATGCGGCTATCTTTAGTGCAGGAAGTATATGCTTGCTCCCTGTTCCGGCAGGTCGCTCCTCCAATAATCCTTCTTCTTCAAGCCTTCTGTGCAAATTGCTCCAGGCTTTGCTGGAATCCCTTTGTCCTCGGGAGGGATTCTCGTCAAAATATTTCCAACTCTTTTCCATGTTATTCAATTCAGACTGTTGTTTAGAATTGCTTTCAACTTCATTTCTGAATGCAATCTCCTCTTTCACACTCATCTCGCCGGCAAGGAACCTGGCCATATGGATGTCTCTACTCTTTTTCATATTTCTCCAGGCTGTTTCGCAATGCTTTTAATGCTTTGCCCATATTTGCTTCCACGGTCTTCACTGAGATCGAGAGCCTTTCTGCAATTTCTCTGTATTTCAATCCCTCCTGACGATTCAAATAGAAGATCTCCCTGGTTCTTTCAGGCAGACCTTCAAGCGTTCCCGAAATCATTTCCGAAACTTCGTTCAACTGCATCAACTGAGACGGATCGGGAGTGTTAATCTGATGATCCAGTGAGCTCCTTTCATCCAGGGGTTGTTCCCGGCGCATTTTACGGAGGTACATCATGGAATTGTTATAGACCGCGCGGTACAGGTAACTTTGCCAGCTCCTGTTGATCCTTAATGTCTCTCTATTCTTCCAAATATTATAGAACACGTCCTGTACCACCTCTTCTGCAACCTCGCCTTTAGTTACCAGACTTTCAGCATAACCACAGAGCCCGGGGTGAAACCGGTGAAAAAGCCTCTCAAAAGAATGGATATCACCCTTTTGGATCTTTCTCAGCTGCTGTTGTTCTTTCAGGACCATTGTTAGGTTTGAAAAGCGCTGTCTTATTGTGGCTTATACAGGGATGGTAAAGTTACACAATTCTTGTAGACAGCGCTTTGAACTATATTTATAGATACTGTTTAAACTGGATCAACTGTTTCGCCTCAGGTATTTTCGATTCAGCTTGCGAATGGCACTTTCAATAGACTGATCTGGTTCGATTACGTTGTAACCTTCCCAGAAGCCCTGGTCGAAGAATATATATACCTTTTCACCCATCACATCAGTTCTCTTAAATCTCTCCTTTGCTGCAAACTTTTCAATTCCCTCGTAGGTGCGGTCCGTAATGGCCAGTTCCGACATGGTCGTGTAGGTGGTATTAAAAAGTTTCTTCTTCCAATTGACCTTGAATTTTACTTCTGCCCGGGCATAACTGAAGTACCAACGCTCCTCCTCAATGGTATACTTGACCCTATAAGCTGCCCTTTCCGGGATAATGGTCATGCCCATGGGTTTTCTCTTAATAAATAGTCTGGCAGCTTCCTCCTGGTTCTCAATATTCAGCTCAAACTCAGCTTCTGAGATGGCAAGTTTTTCCATATCGATGTATAACTTCCCGTAATAATAAGGCTCCTCTACGTACATTTTCTGATTGAATGTGACCACATAATGCAGTTTGTCATCGATGTTGATGATATCACTCACGTGAAAATCGTAGATATCATAGTAGTCAACTGAAAGGAGAACGTATGGGTTCTTCATCACATCAAGCAGAATGGTTGTGTTGGGCCCACCCTGTACTTTGAATAATACGGTATCCATTTTTTCAACATCTGCACTCTTCCTTCCTTTGAAAAGCTTTACCTGGTCACTTTGGAATTCATTGGAGTACGCTCCTTTGAAGATGTCGACTACCGCTTCGGAGATGGAAACGTAGTTTCGTCCCCTCTGGATCGTCTCCCGGTAAAATCCTCGCATCATCATAGGATCGTTACTATAGTTCTCCCTTACATTGGCCAGCACATCAACAATCAGTTCCATGGCATCCGCTGGCCTGATTGTGACCTCTTTTAGCTGAACCGTGCTGGG
Organism: Bacteroidota bacterium; assembly: GCA_039714655.1. Taxonomy (GTDB): domain Bacteria; phylum Bacteroidota; class Bacteroidia; order Bacteroidales. Next base: position 63,557 of record JBDLIX010000001.1, on the reverse strand, counting down.
ATCCAGTTTGATGGTAAGTTTCTTGTTTTTAAACTGACTAAGGGGTATGGTTTGGTTACGAAATCCAATGTAAGAGACCTTTATATCGGATATATCTGAATCCCTGGCAATTTTTATGGTGAATTCTCCATCAATATTGGATACTGTAGCAATGTTACTTCCTGTCGCTTCAATAGTAGCAAAAGGAAGGGCCCGTGCGGTATGACCATCGATAACCTTGCCGAAATATGCTTTGAAATTAATGGTATCGATCAGCTCCTCGTCTCCCATTGGCATAGCATATACTGATGCACTTAAGAAAATGGCCAGAACCAATACCCAGGACCCTTTGTTCAAGTATAAAGTTTTCATCACTATTTGGTTTTTTAATGTTTAAATCATGCTCTTTCATATAGGATGCTTAAAAATGGATTTACCCTATGGGGAACTTTTTTTGCATGGCATAGTATTTGTGACTCTTATGCTTAAATATAAGGATAGAAATCATGAGAAATATATTCATTCCTATTTGGATTCTTGCTGTGGTTCTGCTTAACGGGTGTGGATCTTCCATGCGGGTATATTATGACCTGGACGATGCAACGAGTTTCGAACAGTATGCGACCTACAGTTTTATGGATTTTACGGATGGGAACAAAGAGACCATAACGGGGATGGAACTGGAGCGAATTCGTGTAGCAATTGCCAGGGAACTGGAGCAAAGAGGCTTACAGTTCGTAGAAGAGAATGGCGATGTTTCGGTCAAAATAACTGTTTACCACCGTGAGGCGATGGACAGATATTATGGTTATCGGTGGAGGTACAATTTCATGGAGCGTGCCATTGCAGTAGATATGTATGACAATCAAGCCAGGAAGCACGTTTGGCATTGCGCTGCTGTTGATGAACTGGATTATGATCCGGAAGAGAGAGCTGCAAAACTTCATGAAGTGGCTTCTGAAATCTTCGAAAGATACCCTGTTCAGCCGGCCAGGGAGATATAATGGGGATATCCCTACTTCTAGGTATTTTATTCTAAATAACCCATCTCTATTATCTATTATTTTCCTGTCAGTCAGACAGAAAACCAATTTTCCTATTTAGAATGGTATTGCCAAAATTTGCCATGGGTCAAATGACCCTGGATTTGGCATAGTTTTGTTTGGTACAAGAAACATTACTGAATATGAACGAATTGAGATGTAAAACCATGGCCATTTCGTTTGGGCTTCTGGTTAGTACAATATGGCTCAGTGGGCAGGAGCAGAAAAACAGTGCGACACGAATGATGGATGAAGTTGAGCGTCTTACTATCGGAGGGTATGGGCAGATTGACTTTAACCAGCCTGTTGAAAACGGAACATATCAGAATGCAGGGTTGGATGTACACCGGATGGTCCTGATGTTCGGATACAAATTCAATGAAAAAACACAATTCGTTTCTGAGGTGGAGTTTGAACACGTTAAGGAGATTTATGTGGAACAGGCATTTTTGCAATATGAGATCACTCCCTGGTTGAAATTCAGAGGTGGATTGATGCTGATCCCCATGGGCATTATCAATGAATATCATGAACCCTCAACTTTTAACGGAGTTGAGCGACCTAACCTGGACAAATACATCGTTCCATCCACCTGGCGTGAAATCGGAGCAGGATTTGCAGGTGTCTTTCCATCCAGCTCACTCTCATACCAGCTCTATATAGTGAATGGATTTAATGGATATGATGGTTCTGCCAATCTTAGCGGCTCCAACGGATTCAGAAAGGGTCGTCAGAAGGGAGCAGAATCATTGATGAGTGCCCCTAATCTTACCTTTAAAGTCAATTACTTTGGCATCTCAGGATTACAGCTGGGATTTTCAGGCTATAGAGGAAACACACAGTCCACTCTTTATGATGGTCTCGACAAATCGGACAATGATGCGATGATCAGGGCTGATTCTTCTGTGGTAGGACTCAGTATGATAGGTGCAGATGCACGTTATTCCAAGGGAGGTCTCCAACTGAAAGCTCAGTTGAATTATGGCATTGTTTCAAATTCTTCGAATTATAATGAATTCACCGGAAGTGACCTGGGTAGCACTATCTATGGGTGGTATGGTGAAGTTGCTTACAATTTGCTTCATGCTTCGGACAGGTTTGAAACTGATCTGATCCCGTTTCTCAGGGTGGAGCAATACCACACACATGGCTCTGTTGCGGAAGGGACGATCCTGAATGAATCCAATAACCGAAGTGACCTGACCTTTGGTTTGGGTTGGAAATTAGCATCGGGAGCCATGTTGAAACTGGACTATCAGATATTTAATAATCGCGGTACAAGTGGATCCGGGCAGCAGCTGAATGCCGGTGTGGCTATTTGGTTTTAGTCAAACGAGAGGAGAAAATGAGGGTCATAGCAATCATATTTTGCCTGTTTTGCATCACAAGGATCAGTGCAGAAGAGCCCGGAATACCTGGAAAGAAAGAGAGAAAAGAGATTTCCCGGATTTTTGGCAGTGAAACAGCGTATCGGAAGGCTGAGATTTCCGTGGATAATTCAATCCTTCAGCCCTATCTGAAGCAAGGAGATGCCGTATTTGAATTGATCAGGAATGAATTGGTCCTGGGTTATCTATTATCTACACAAGCCAAAGGGAGGTTTGATCTGTTTGACTACAGTGTGATCTTTTCTGAGGAGCTAACGGTTCTCAATATCATGGTTCTTGTTTACCGTTCAACACATGGGGCGGGAATTTGCAGCAAGAGCTGGCTGAAACAATTTAAAGGATACAGCGGAGAGGAACTTGAACTGGGAAAAGATATAGATACCATCTCGGGTGCTACATTTTCTGCATCTTCAATGGTGAAGGATATTGAAAGGTGTTATCAACTGATGTTGATGCTAAGAGATGCAGAAGTTATTCATTAGCATTTCCGGACTCATGATGATCATCCCTCTTCTTTCTAATACCCAAATCGCGTTTCACAAAAGTGATAAAATCTTTATTCAGCTGATTACTCTCCTCTCGGGGCATTCTCATGAACTTTTTTAGTAGCCTGTTGTCCATCAGTTCGGTAACCAGGAACAGCTCACACAACGTAATATAGAGATCCTTCAGGTCAAAGGTATAGAAAGGTTTGATGGTGATATAATCCAGAGAGCCACCCCAGAATGCATTGTCTATCAGGTTGGCTGCAAGACCGGCCAGGAAGAGGTGGATAAAGCCATTGATCCAGAAACTGTTTCTCTTTCTTTTGACATAAAACCGCCATACCTCGATGAATACGATACCGATCAGGCTGAACAGGATGATGTTCAGCAGATGGGAGCCCTGCTTTAGTCCCAGGAGTACCCATAGATATGAACCCAGGGTATTTTGGGTGGGCTCGATAAAAAATACAGGTTTGATCAATGGGATGGATATGGAGTGCCAATCCAGGGAAAAAAGATACCCTTTGATCCCCTGGTCTATGGCTACTGCCACCACCAGGAAGATCCAGTTGATCCCCTTCTTTACATTGAAAACATATTCAAGGGTGGTAGCAAGCGCAGCAATAAATCCCAGAAACAGAGCCGGAAGCAGAAAAAACTTCCACAGGTAATCCAGGTCTGTTACTCTGTGGGTCACGGAGTAGATCACCATCACGGCCAGCCATATGATGAAGAAGAGAGAGATATTCCTGAAATACTTTTTGGCCATTGGAATGAGTTTTCTGAGAGGCGAAAGTAATGAAATTTGGATTAATTGAAATCTTTCCTTTAATTTGACATCTATAAAGATTACACTATGAAAATGATTCGCACAAACTGGTGGTGGCAACTTAATTTCCAAAAGACCGGAGAATAGGTTCAGCCCCATTGTGCAATGAAATAATAAAGGCTTCCACTTCGGCGGGGGCCTTTTTTTATTGCACTTAATTGAGCAATGAACAATGATATGAAAAATAAAAATTATACTGAAGATGAAAGTACCGGTAAGGATAGAGCGAAGAAAGATATTGGCAGATATCATCACACCAGTTAGTATATATTTAAAAGTGAGGGATGTATATCCCAATTCACTGTTGCTTGAAAGCTCTGACTATCACAGCAAGGAGAACTCCTTCTCATTCATATGTATGGATCCACTGGCTGAGTTCAGTATCAATCAGGGAGAGGTGAATATCTGCCTGCCTGGGCATGAGCCGGCACAAACGGAGTTGAACCCCGGGAATAATGTGGTGGGATTACTGAATGAATTCATCTCCTCTTTTGACATTGATACAAGTGGGGAGGAGATGTTGGTGGATGGAGTATTCGGTTATTCTACCTATGATGCGGTTCAGTATTTTGAAGAGATTAAGTTTCATTCGCCCATGCCCGAGAAAGAGGAGATCCCTGAGGTTCGGTACAATTTTTTCAGGTTTGTACTGGCCATCAATCACCTTACCAATGAGCTAATGCTGTTCGAGCATATTGTCAATGGTGGCAAAAGTGAGATTGACCGGGTAACCACACTGCTTCACAACCGCAATATAGCAACGTATGGATTTGAGGTATCCGGCCAGGAATCTTCCAACCTGACAGATGAGGATTACCGACAGATGGTAACCAGAGGCAAGGAACATTGTTTCAGGGGAGATGTTTTCCAGATTGTCCTTTCAAGACAATTCCGCCAATCCTTTACAGGTGATGAGTTCAATGTATATCGTTCATTGCGCTCTATCAATCCCTCTCCCTACCTTTTCTATTTTGATTATGGAAGCTACAAGTTATTCGGATCTTCCCCGGAAGCGCAGATCGAGGTGAAAGGTGGAAAAGCTTACATCAACCCCATTGCAGGAACCTTCAGGCGCACTGGTAATGACCGGGAGGACCAGGAATTGGCCAGGAAACTGGCTGAGGATGAGAAGGAGAATGCCGAACATGTGATGCTGGTCGATCTGGCCAGAAATGATCTGAGCCGGAGCGCCAAAAAGGTGACTGTAGAAGATTACCGGGAGATCCAATTCTATTCGCATGTGATCCATATGGTTTCAAAGGTGTCGGGAATATTACCAGAGGATGCAAATACCATCCGGATCATGGCCGAATCATTCCCGGCAGGAACCCTGTCGGGTGCCCCGAAGTACAGGGCTATGGAACTGATCGATAAGTATGAAGGCAAAAGAAGGGGATATTACGGAGGTACCATCGGATTCATCAGGTTCAATGGTGATATCAACCATGCCATTATGATCCGTTCCTTTCTCTCCCGGGATCATACGCTATATTATCAGGCTGGAGCAGGGATTGTTTCTGAATCAACCGAAGAGGGGGAACTGCAGGAAGTGAACAATAAGCTGGCAGCTTTGAAATCGGCCATAGAGATGGCCCGGAGTATTAACTGAGACAAATAACACGAACATGCAAATTCTGGTTCTGGATAATTACGATTCATTCACCTACAACCTGGTTCAATATATTGAGAGGGTGCTGAAGGCACCTGTGGATGTGAAGCGGAACGACCAAATCTCCTTAGAGGAAATTGCTTCTTATGATAAAATCCTTATTAGTCCGGGTCCCGGTATTCCGAAAGAAGCAGGTATTGCCCTGGATCTGATCAGGGAATACGGTGCCACAAAAAGCATCCTGGGTGTGTGCCTTGGTCACCAGGCCATCGCGGAGGCCTATGGTGGGTCCATTGTAAACCTGGATACGGTTTACCACGGAGTGGTTGGACAAATGAAGCAGGTTGTGACAGGGGATTATCTATTGGATGGGATCCCGGTGGATTTTGATGCAGGACGCTATCACTCATGGATTGTTGAGCATGAGACATTGCCCGATGAAATGGAGATTACAGTGGAAAATGATGAGGGTTATATCATGGCTATCAGACACAGAAGGTACGATGTTAGGGGGGTGCAGTTTCATCCTGAGTCGGTCCTTACCGAATATGGTGGTAGAATCATCCTGAACTGGCTAAATGGTGATAAGTGACGGGTGACAGAAAAGGTGACAGAAAAGGTGATAACTTAGAAGTGATACGTATGAAAGAGACACTACAATATTTGTTTGACCACCGGACCCTGGGTAAGGAGGATGCCAAGCTGATCCTGAGGAATATGGCAGAGGGTATATACAATGATTCGGAGATAGCTGCATTTATTTCGGTCTATTTGATGCGAAGCATTACAGTGGAGGAGTTGTCGGGTTTCCGTGATGCCCTGCTGGAACTTTGTACACCGGTAGATCTATCGGAATTCAATACCATCGACGTATGTGGTACCGGGGGTGATGAAAAGAATACTTTCAATATTTCCACCCTCACCTCCTTTGTGGTAGCTGGTGCAGGAGAAAAGGTGGCCAAACATGGGAACTACAGTGTATCCTCAGCCTGTGGCTCATCCAATGTGCTGGAATACTACGGATATTCCTTTTCCAGCGATAACGACAGGTTAAAGAGGGAGATGGACCGGTATAATATCTGTTTCCTGCATGCCCCACTATTCAACCCGGCCATGAAAAATGTGGCGCCTGTAAGGCAGAGCCTCCGGATCAAGACTTTTTTCAATATGTTGGGACCCATGGTGAATCCGGCTTTCCCGAAGAATCAACTGGTTGGGGTTTTCAGCCTTGATGTGGCCAGACTCTACAACTATTTATACCAGGAATCGGAAAAACAGTATTGTATCATACATTCACTGGACGGGTACGATGAGATTTCTTTAACAGGTGGTTTTAAGGCACTGACCCGGCAGACCGATCGTACCTTTGTACCTGCCGACCTTGGACTTGCACAGGTGAAACCCTCCGATATCTATGGCGGTTCCACCGTGGAAGAGGCTGCTGCAGTTTTCCTGAAAATCCTGGAGGGAAAAGGAAGCCATGCCCAGAACGATGTGGTAGTGGCCAATGCAGCATTTGCCATGTACTGTATGGATGAATCCAGGGGCATCGAAAGTTGCCTGGAGAGAGCCAGAGACTCTCTGAAATCGGGTTCAGCTTTAAGCACATTTGAAAACCTGGTAGAAAGCAAATAGCATGAACATTCTGGATGCCATTGTTGAGCATAAAAAAATGGAGGTGTTAAAGCGGAAGCAGAAGCGGCCTTTATCCAACTTGAACAGGTTCCCATTCTACAGGCGGAAAACCAATGGCATTGATTCTGCAGGATTGATCGATACTCCTGGGATCATTGCAGAATTCAAGCGAAAATCACCTTCCAAAGGTCCCCTTAATATGGAAGCCAATCCTGTTGCAGTGGCAGGCGCATACCGTGATGCAGGAGTAGCTGCCATGAGTATCCTTACGGACAGAAGCTTTTTCGGGGGATCCTTCTCAGACTTGAAGCATGTAAGAGAATCTTATTCTGACCTGGTCCTTCTGAGAAAGGATTTCATTATCGATCCTTACCAGTTGCATGAGGCAAGCGCATATGGTGCAGACATGGTATTGCTGATTGCTACCCTCCTGGACAAGAATGAGGTGGAGGATCTTGCTCTTGAGGCCAGCTCCCTTGGACTTCAGGTACTGTTCGAAGTGCATGACAGAGATGAGTTGGAAAAATACAGCGACTCCATCGGCTATGTGGGAGTAAACAACCGTGACCTGAAAACCTTCCAGGTAGATATTGACAGAAGCATGGAGCTGATCGGGCAAATGCCAGAAGGGGTTGTTCCGGTGTCTGAAAGCGGCTTGAACAGCAGTGATGAAATAAAAAGACTTTGGGAGGCAGGTTTCCAGCTATTTCTGTTGGGAGAGTCCTTTATGAAGGAGCAGGATCCTGGCAAGGCGTGTAAAAAACTGATGGAGAAGTTGTGATATATACTGGTCAACTAAAATGAAGCACTCGTTGAAAATAAAGGTGTGTGGATTACTTCACCCGGAAAACATAGAAGGGGTATGTGCCCTGGAGCCCGATTTTGTTGGGTATATTTTTTACCCTGGATCAAAGCGGTATGTAGGTAAGAAGCCCGATCCGGCCATTTTCGGTATACCCGCAGAGAGTACACTGAAGGTGGGGGTGTTTGTGAATGAGGAGATTTCCAAAGTGGAACAGATATTTTCCTTATGCCGGCTTGATATGGTTCAATTGCACGGAGAAGAATCTCCCCACTATTGTGAGACAATGCAAGATATGGGGATACCGGTGATTAAAGCACTCAGTCCGGATTCTATTGCTGAAGGTGCTACTCCTGAAGCATACAAAAAGGGAGTTGATTATCTCCTTATCGATACACCGGGAGAAACATACGGGGGAACCGGCCGGAAGTTTGACTGGGAACTTCTCGATGAATCATTTATTCCAAACCCTTTCCTGCTTAGCGGAGGGATTGGTCCGGAAGATGGAGCTGCCATTCGGAAACTCCACTTTGAAGGATTATTCGGGATTGATCTGAACAGCAGGTTTGAGCTCTCTCCCGGCTTGAAAGATGTGAATCTTCTGGAGGAGTTTATGAGGGAAATCAGAAAATAGAGAATGATGGGTTTTGAAATTGATCAAAATGGGTTTTATGGGGAATTTGGGGGAGCCTATATTCCTGAAATGCTTTATCCCAATATCAGGGAGCTGGAGGAGAATTATCTGAAGATTATCGGATCGGATCAGTTCAGGGAGCAGTTCAGTCGATTGTTGCAGGATTATGCCGGCAGACCCACACCACTGTTCCGGGCAGATCGCCTGTCGGAACATTATGGGACCAACATCTATCTTAAGCGGGAAGACCTGAACCATACAGGCGCCCATAAAATAAACAATACCATTGGTCAGATCCTGCTGGCAAGAGATCTGGGAAAGAAGCGCATCATTGCTGAAACAGGTGCCGGACAGCATGGTGTGGCTACAGCGACTGTTTGTGCACTGACGGGTATGAATTGTATTGTCTATATGGGTGCACTGGATGTGGAGCGGCAATCGCCCAATGTAAAGAAGATGAAGATGCTTGGAGCAGAGGTGGTGCCTGTACACAGTGGGAATAAAACCCTCAAAGATGCTACCAATGAAGCAATACGCGACTGGATCAATCATCCTGTTGAGACCCATTATATCATTGGCTCTGTTGTGGGACCCCATCCCTATCCTGATATGGTAACCCGGTTTCAATCGGTCATCTCAGAGGAGATCAAGGTCCAGCTGGCAGAAAAAACGGGACGGGATTTCCCCGATTACCTGGTGGCCTGTGTGGGAGGAGGGAGCAATGCGGCCGGAGCATATTATCATTACCTGAAGGATGAAAGGGTTCGCCTGATCTCTGCCGAAGCAGCAGGGATGGGGGTCAACAGTGGTCAAACAGCAGCCACTTCGGTTTTGGGAAGAGTAGGGATCATTCACGGCAGTAAAACCCTGCTGATGCAGGATGAAGACGGACAGATAGAGGAACCCTATTCAATTTCTGCAGGATTGGATTATCCCGGTGTGGGTCCACTCCATTCCTGGCTTGCCAGGTCAGGAAGGTCCAAAGTGTATACTGCCACCGATGAGGAGGCCCTTCAGGCAGCCCTGCTCTGTACCAGGAAAGAGGGAATCATTCCGGCTCTGGAAACGGCCCATGCCCTTGCAGTCCTCGATAAAATCAGTCCCGGTAAGGAGGAGACGGTAGTGGTTAACCTTTCGGGGCGGGGGGATAAAGATATGGAGACATATATCGATAGATTAAGTTTATAAGAGAAATAGAGATGAAACGAACATTAATAAATTAAAGCTGGTGAATAGGATTGATCAATTATTCAAGGAGAAGAGAGGAGAGATACTCTCCGTTTATACAACAGCTGGATACCCGGATCTAAATGATACCCCGGCTCTTTTGAGGGCTCTTCAAACCTGCGGAACCGATATGGTGGAAATCGGGATACCGTTCTCAGATCCCCTTGCAGATGGCCCGGTAATCCAGCAGAGCAGTCAGTTTGCACTTCAGAATGGCATGAACCTGAAACTGCTATTCAGACAGCTTTCAGGGATCCGTTCTACTGTTCATATCCCGCTGGTTCTGATGGGTTATCTTAATCCTGTGCTGCAGATGGGGATGGAGATTTTCCTGGAAAAATGTCATGAGGTTGGTATTGATGGGGTGATCATCCCGGACCTGCCTCCTTATGAGTATGAATCCAGGTACCTTGACCTCTTTAAGAAGTATGGAATTCACCACATATTACTGATCACTCCACATACATCCACAGAACGCATCCATAAGATAGCCCGACTCTCGAAAGGATTTCTCTATCTGGTGTCAGATGCATCAACTACGGGTGTGAAGTCTGGAATCAGCCAGCATCAGGTCGATTATTTCCAGCGTATCAGGAGTATGGCCCTTCCTCTGCCTGGATTGATTGGATTCGGTATCTCCAATCATGAAACCTTCAAGACAGCATGCATGCATGCCGAGGGGGCAATTATTGGAAGCGCATTTATCAGGGCCATGGGAGAGAAAGGTCCCCTTGAAGAGAAAGTGGTGGAATTCATTCGTTCCGTTAAAGGCGAAAGCGGTTAGAAATTTAACCAAAAAATGACTTTAATGCTGGCACGCCATCCCGTCCAATCAGAGGTGAGAATCCTCTCTCCGTCAACAGGATCATACAATTTACTATCCCTTTCGTTGTCAGTTAGATCTCCGGGAAAGTCCACCAGGTAGCCACCATCCATTCCGATGGCAAAGTCCTTGAAACTATATGTCAGTTCCAGTCCGGTCGATGCATTGGGACTGATGGATCTGTACTCGTTTAGCAGGGCGTTGGAATAGCCACCGGCGTATATGGAAGATGAAACCTCTACTCTTGTGAGATTTGCATCCAGCCTTCCGAAAAGTGAAAGATCAAAGTGGTCATTCCCCAGAACTGTATATGAGACAAACGCTCCCACGCGGTGTGAGGCTGCCATAATGGTGGTATGAATATTTCCAGAATAATCGGTGTAGTCAGATTTGCCACCCGTGGAGGTATATGCATATCCTGCACCAATCCGGACCTGAGGGAACCACTGTTTGAAGAAACTGACTGAAGCAGAGGGGTATGGAGGAAATGAGCTGATAATCTTCCCTTCCACCGGATAGGTACTCAGTATGTATTCCTGAAAGTATTTCAGGTCATCCATTCTAAAGGTGGCTCCTCCATAAGAGGCCATCAGGCCTTTGTCCTGGGCATGGGCTCCCGTTTCCGGTAAATAAAGAAGAGCAAGCAGGAAGATCAGTGTGAGTGCTTTTCTCATCGCCTGCCTCCCTCTTCAAAGATGATCGGGTAGTCCAATTCAATATAATCGTATTCCAGTCCGACAATATCAGCCAGGCTGTTTGAATTGGTACTGTGAAAGAAATATAGGGAGAGGGTGTCAACAACCGTATCCGTCACAAAAGCGGAGGTGATCCAGAATGAACCATGGGTGGTGTCGGAGCTATGTACCAACTTATCGAAAACGAATGCTTCCACTTGATAAAACTTTCCATTCTCGATATCAACGTTGTAAATAACCTCCAGACTGTCAATTACAGTTGGATCAATGATGGTGTCAAGGTTAGTATGTGCCGATATCATTGGTGGATCACCAGGAACGGGGTCCACGCGATAGATTCCTGACTCTGAATAGGTACACGCACTGATCATAGCTACAAGAGCTGTCAGTATGATGCTAATTAGGTGCTTTATCATGGGGATCCAAAAGTAGTAAAAATTGTGAAAATCATGTTTTAATTGTCAATTTCGAGGATTAGATTGGATCAGTTTTATTTCCCAAGGATTAAGAAATCCCAATTGATTTCTAAAGCTAACGACAAAATGAGAAGGAAAAAAACAGAGAAAAATAATTAAATTTGAAGAAAATATAAACTACTGAATATCAACAACAAAATTTGACGCTAGTTAGAATAAAATATAAAGGACAGAGAAAATGAAAGAAGAAAAATATCATCCGGAAGGATATTGGACAAAAGTAGGAGAAAGAATAGAAGAACGGGAGAATGGAAAGAATATAATAGCAGGAGATGACGAACCATATTATCGTTACAAAAGAAAAGAGTTTTTAAAATTACTGAATGAGATAGAATTCAAAGACAAGTCAGTACTTGAAATAGGAAATGGACCTGGAGGAAATTTAATAGAAATTTATAAACACAAACCATCAAGGTTGACAGGAGTTGATATATCAGAACAAATGGTGAAACTTGCCAGGAATAAAGTACCCTCAGATGTGGAAATAATCAAAATTGATGGAACTAGATTGCCGTTTAAAGATAGAGAATTTGATATAGTTATTACAGCAACGGTACTTCAACATAATACAGATGAAAACATGTTAAAAAAGATAATGGGTGAATTAGCAAGAGTGAGTAAAACAGAAGCATATTTATTTGAACGAATTGAAAGCGAAATAAAAGGTGATGAATTATGTTTAGGAAGACCAATAACTTATTATGAAAAGATAATGCGGGGAAATGGATTTGAATTGGTCAATCAAGAATTTATAAATATACGAACAAGTTATTATATAAGTGGATCGATCAGGAAAGGATTAAATTCAAAAAAGAGAAAAGAAGGAGAGCGAATTAATAAAATGTCGGAGTACTTGCAAAAAATGTCATTACCATTAACAAGAGAGTTGGATAAAATATTTAAATCGAATAATGACATCTGTAGAATGGAATATAAGAGAGAGAAATAATTTTCAAATAATCAAATAGTCAACTATTGCAGGGCGTTGTCTATGACCTGTTGAAGGAGATCCTCCATTTTTAAGCCCATGCTGTTGACCTGTTTGGGAATGATGCTTTCCCTGGACATGCCAGGAATGGAATTGAGTTCCAGGAAATAAAGCTGGTTGCCTTTGATGATGAAATCCACCCTGATGATCCCGGAGGAATCGGTGAGTTCATAAATCCTTTTGGCGAGTTCCTGACATTTGCGCCCAAGACCTTCCTCAAGACGTGCAGGGGTGATCTCTTCAGCTTTTCCATCGGTATATTTCGCCTCATAGTCGAAGAATTCATTTTTCGGGACAATCTCTGTGACCGGAAAGAGGGAAAATCCCTGACGGGTTTTCATCAATCCGCATGTCACCTCGGTACCCTTGATGTACCTTTCAACGATGGCCTCATTGTCCTCTCTCAGGGCTTCATCCAAAGCAGGTTGTAGTTCCTCAAATTTACCAACTTTGGCAATGCCGAAACTGGATCCTCCACTGTTGGGTTTTACAAAGCATGGCAAGCCCACGCTTTCTGCTACCAATTCAAGGTCTGTATCCATTTTTCTTCTGACCAGGCTTGCTTCCGGAGTGAGTACATTGTGCTGTTTAAGGAAAGTCTTGCAGGTATACTTATTAAAAGTAAGTGCTGAGGAGAGGTGATTAGAGCTGTTGTAAGGGATCCCCATCATATCGAAGCATCCCTGAAGCTTGCCATCCTCTCCAGGAGTTCCATGGATGGTATTCCATGCAAAATCAAAGTGGATAGAGTCACTATCGGTTTTAAAGCTTAAGCTGTTTTTGTCCAACGGGATTCGAAGATCACCGTAATGAACTGTCCATTTAGCCCCTCTCACCTCCACCAAAAAACAGGAATGGCCAGCTTGTTCAAGCCATTTATGGACCTGTTCGGCGCTTTTCATGGAGATCACATATTCAGAAGAATCTCCTCCGGTAAATATGGCAATATTCATATTTTCTCAATGTTGCACTGTACTCCTTCGATAAATTTACGATCTTTTCTATGAAAGAGGATTCATATAGCAGGCTCAAATTGACGAATGTACGCATACCTCCACAAACGTACCTTATTTTTGGATCATTTTCCTCTACTCATCCCTGCGTCCCTGAAGATAAGTGTGCCATTTCTGAAGTACAGCGCTAAAACCTTCAGGAAGTGGTGCCTCAAACAATAGCTCTTTTCCGGATGTTGGGTGAATGAAACCCAGGGTTTGGGCATGTAGTGCCTGGCCGGGCAACTGGTCGAAGCAATTCTGAATAAACTGCTTGTATTTGGTAAAGGTGGTACCCCGCAGAATCCGGTCACCCCCATACTCGGGATCATTGAAAAGGGGGTGTGACATGTATTGGAAATGAACCCTGATCTGGTGGGTTCGTCCTGTTTCCAGCCTGCACTCCACCAGGTTGACATAGCCTAATCGTTCCAGAACACGGTAGTGTGTCACAGCTACTTTTCCCTGATTACCTTCAGGGAAAACGTGCATCTGTTTTCGGTCCTTTGGATTGCGCCCAATGTTACCTTCGATGGTGCCTTCCTCCTCTTTCATATCCCCCCACACAAGCGCCAAATAGGTTCTCCTGGAGGTCTTGTTAAAAAACTGACTGGCCAGTTTATTGAGTGCCAGTTCATTTTTAGCCACTACCAGCAATCCTGAGGTATTTTTATCGATGCGGTGCACAAGGCCCGGACGTTCGTCTCCGGTACTAAAAAGAGGATGATCTTTGAGGTGGTACATCAGGGCATTTACCATGGTGCCGGAGTAGTTGCCATAACCGGGGTGAACCACCAATCCAGCTTCTTTATTTACCACGAGAATATCTTCATCCTCATGAACTATGTCGAGGGGAATATCTTCCGGTACCAACTCTATTTTTCTCGGGGGATGGGGGAGAACGATGCTTATGACATCCCCGGGTTTTACACGATAGTTGGGCTTTGCAGCAGTTCCGTTTGCCAGGATGTTCCCTGCCTTGGCGGCAGCCTGGATCCTGCTCCTGGAGGTTCCTTCCATCTTGTTAAAAAGAAATTTGTCAATTCTTAAGACAGCCTGTCCGGGATCGGCTGAAAAGCGAAAATGCTCAAACAATTCGTGATTGTCGACCACATCGGTACTCATGGCCTATGGATTAATCAGTAGTTTCGAATGATAAACACTCCTGCCAACCAGTGCCCGAATGTAATAGATCCCTGCAGGCAGTGAGGATATGTTCATGCTGTTGGAATCTGTTATGGTACGCTCCGCCAGTCGGCCCGATGCATCAAAGATCTCAAGCTGGATCCTTTCTCCATTGGGGGATACCGGTAGCTCAAAATAAATCACATCTGTGGCCGGATTTGGATAAATGTGCAGGGAAGAGGATTCAGCAGAATTCCCCGGTAAACCAGAGGTCTCATTGTAAAGAAAGGGTCTGAACATCATTACTCCCGGGGCTGCAGATGATTCCCAGATACCCTGCAGGTTGTAAAACATAACCGGAGATGCCGGCCGGTTATTTAGGTCCAGTCCCACGTTCAATATATACTCTTTGTACTGTCGCCACCCAACGTAAAAGGGCCCATTGACCGGTACAGGCTGGGAGAAGTGGTATTTTATAAATCCGGGATAGGAGGAAGAATAGATGGGCTTGTATTCATTGTCGTCTTCCCATATCACCGAACCAGGTTGACCTTCTGAATCGTCCCAAACCACAAGATTGAAATAGTAATTCAGGTTGAGAGAATCATAGACATGATTAAAATAGATGTAAACACCCCCCAGCTGATCCGGTTGATATGAGTGGTACTTCATGGCTACAACACCTTCTGCTGTACCTCCTCCCCTTAATCCATAGCCTGCCTCAGCCGTACCGTCATCATAAGAGTAGTAATCATTAAAGAGCTGGTCGTAGATCACAGTGTCATTCACTTTGGGATCAAATTCATCGGTACGCAGGGCTGCTTTGAACCTGATGATGGCCGAATCTCCACGATTAAAGTCTAAAGGGTAAATATACCCGAAGTTCACTATGGTATCATTCAATGCAGGAAGGTCCTGGGCAGTGGGAGCTTCCGGTGTATGGGTCTCATTGTACATTGGTTCATGAATGGTGAGTGACCGGGTCACGTTCCTTGTGATGGTATCATTGTTCCTGTATCTGGCAAAAGCTGATTTATCCAAAACGGTATTGTAAGCCAGTTCGAAATGTGACCATGGCAGGGAAGTGAGATCCTTTAAGATTGAATTGAGAGGGGTGTTAAAGGCCACGTCACGAAGTACGGTATCTGCCGCAAACCTATTGCGGTCAAGCCGCACATAATCCACGTGCCAGAAATCCACATTACTCCGCATATCAGGGTAATCGTTGCTGCGAGAGAGGCTGGCCCTGTTTCTGAACCTGAACTTGAATCCGCTGGTAAGGAACCGCTCATTGGTTACAGGGATCATGGCATGCCTGAAGGGGAGGAGATCGCTACCGGCAATGCTCCAGACATTGATCCACTGTCCCGAATCAGGCGCAAAAAAATCAACCATTAGGGAGTCCTGTTCCTCGGGCGCGTCACAGAGTCCTCCGGGTTGATAAAGAAAACTGAGGTATATACTATCCGAAGCAGGATATTCCAGCTGGATGGAGTGGCTTGTCATATGATCAGCTACAAAGGTGGAAGGAGCCAGGACTGCTGTTGTGTATATGCTTCCGTCGGAATCAAGCGCATCCAGCGTGGCAACTCCATTGGTAACCGGATCTTTACAAAAGTTGTTATTAACGAAAGCATAGGCATCACTCCAGATCCCGGTATCGGGAACCACAGCAGTTGCAGAGAAATCATCAAACAATGGAAGGTCCAGCAACGTGACTGAGGCAGATTTTTTCACGTGCAGATTATCACGGTGGTGCTCAGCAGCATGGGGGTTCCCGAACAGCGGCATTACCACCTCCTGGGCGAAGATCCCTGGGTGCCCAACCAGGCTTAATGCGATGATTATAAAAGTTTTGACGGATCTATTCATGCACGGTTTCTGTGTCTTCACCAAAGAGGGTCGCATCGGGCAGCGGTAAAAGGGTTGAATCCACTGTAAGCCAAATATCCACTTCCATTCCCATATTCATCCTTTTGAATTCATCGAATTCGGGATACTGCTGCCAAATGAACGCATGTGCACTGTCTTCTGCATTAGCCATGCTTTCATCATACGTAATGGCCCCGATATTCAAATAGTAATCTGCAATTATCTCTATGGCTTCATCCAGCAACACGCCAACAAGCTTGGGGACCCTTGTTTTCTCCTTGCTTAATCCCATCCCAAGCACCAGGTCGATGACAGCCCCTTTGGTAATCTCGGTTCCTTCATTAATAACGGAGTCATTGTGCAATTGTTGTAGTACGTTATTGATGGCAAAGTTGGGCCTGTATTCTATCTCCCCCAGGATTAATCCTGCATTTTGTAGTGCAAGTCTCGCCTGACGAATGGACAACCCAACCATTCTGGGCATGGAGACCATTTCCAGATTTATTGCATTCATGGTGAGGAAGATCTTCCGGTTTTTCTTCACACGGGAGCTTGCTTTTGGATTCTGCTTTAACACAGTACCCCGTGGCATTTCATTTGAGAATACCGAATCTACAACCTCGAACCGAAGGTGCCGCGATGATGTGACATCATCAACCTCCTCTACCGTCAATCCGGCCAGATTCGGTACAGTAATAGACTGTCCATGATGGGTGTATATTTTGAGCCATGCAAGTGTGCCAAGCAGTAAGATAATCCCCAGGGCAACAGCCAGGCCCAGGTGATGAAAAAATTTCTTTGTGATCAGAAACCTAAAAAAATCCATTTCGATGCTTTGTGTAAAGTTAAGGTTTATTCAATTATTTCTGTGAACCTTTGGTAACAAGACCAGTTTTTGTGATGACAGACGATTCCTGGTATACCTCGTAATCTGTATTGATGGCCCAGAGATCATGACCTGTTTTATCCAGGATGTTCTCCGAAACAAGTATTCCCATTAAAATGCTGTGATCCTGATTGTTGTATTTATATGCCCCATACCTGCCAATGGCATGCAATCCTCCCACTGTTGTCAGATAATCCTCCACAGGTTGCATAACATCTCTGTAACCACTGAAGTATACGGGATAGCATCGGGGAAGTTTTACCACATGTCCCTCTTTCACATCTTCTTCATTTACGAGACCTGTCATCACAATCTCTTTCCCTGCTTTTGTAATAAGTTCCTCCGGGTCCTGATTCCACAGATCATCATCAAAATAACACCAATATTCAAGGCAAAGGATAGAGGATTCCGATTGCCCGTAAACAGATGGGAGCCAGTTTCTGAAATTGGTTACCCGACCCACCTCCACAGATGGATCATGGATGTACAACCATTGGTCTGAAAACAGGTTGTTCCGATCCACTCTGAGATAAACCAGGATTGTGTTTCTGAAGATCAGTTTCTTTGACTGCTCCAGCACCGGTGCCGGAACTTCTGGTAATCTTTCTACCAGAAGTGATATGGGCATGGTGGAGATGATATGATCATACTCTCTGATTTCACCGTTTTCCAGTTGCAGCGAATGAGTTACGCCCCCGGAAGTGATCACTTTCTCAACTTCGGTATTCAGATGAACCTCTCCACCCCTGATCTCGATCTGTTCCTGCATGGATTCATAAACACTCCCTGTTCCACCAATGGGATAAGCAAACTGATCTACCAATGTGGCGTGTTTGTTTCCTTTTCCCTGAAAGATCGCATTCTTGACGGCTTCAAAAAAAGATAACTTTTTGATTCGTTGGGCAGCAAAGTCTGAGTCAAGCTCGGTACACTTGATACCCCACAACTTTTCCGAATAGGTTTTGAAAAAGATGGTATACAACCTTTTGCCAAATCTGCTGGTGACCCACCCTTCGAAAGTGGACCTCTCCTTTGTGGGAAACATGCGTTCTGAAAGGTAACTAAGAAAACAACGGCCTGCCTCAAAAATTCCCAGACCATTCAGGGCATTGAAGGCGCGGATGGGGTAATCGAAAAAGCGCTTTTTGTAATAGATCCTTGTTTGGCGGTCTACGATGTCGTATCGATCCTGGACTACTTCAAGCCAGAAGGTATTGATTCTCGTGTCGTGACTAAAAAAACGGTGAGGTCCAAGATCTACTCGTTGATCCCAAAGTTCAATGGACCTGGACAATCCACCTACCCGGTCACTTTTTTCAAACAGATCAAGGGCAGAAATCTTTTTGCCCAATTGTTTGGAAATCTCATATGCCGCCGTCATACCCGCCGGTCCGGCTCCAATCACCGCTATCTTCATCCTTTAAATTATCTTGAAGAGACCAAAATTAGAAAAAAAACGTCACCGGAGCCTGTTTAATTGTGCCCTTACGCTGTTGGCCATATCACTATCTCCATAAAACTCGTACACTTCGGCGAGTTTTTCATAGGCAGCTTTGAATTTACCATTGTAGCGGATGGCTTGCTTGAAGTTGTAAATAGCGTTGTCCTTATCGTCCTTTATTGCATAGCATAATCCCAGGTTGAAGTAACCCGAGTAAAACTTGTAGTTGGATTTAATGGCCATATTAATGATTTGGATGGCGTTGTCTAAAAGCGCCACATCCTGTTTGACCTCCGATTCAATCAGGTAGGAGTACCCTTTCAGGTTTAAAGCTTTGTCATACTCCGGGTAAAATTCTAATAGCCGGTCCATGGTAGCCCTTGCCTTTTCAAGTCGCAACAAGGTTGAGTATGCATTTCCAAGTTCAAGGTAAACAGCTACATTGTGTTCATCATATGCCACAGCCCTCTCCAACAACTCCACTGCTGCCTTAAGTTTCTCCGGATCCTGCTCCCTGATTCCTCGGGCCAGCAGGATTGACCCTTTACGGTCATCTCTGTTTTTTCTTTCCACAATGGCAGCTACCACCACATCATCCACTTTGATCTCATGGATGGTGTTCTTGGGTGGCCATAAACCGTTATTCAACTGGTATGGATGAATGTAATTGCAGTAGAGGATGGCGTAATCCCAATCATATTTTCCAAGGTTGTAGTAACGGCTGTAGTAGGGTTTCACCTGATCCCTGTGATTTCTGAAATAGTAGGTCAGGTTAGAATTGCTGGCAACAAGTACCGGTTGATCATGAGACGATTCGATTTCGGGAAGAATTTCCTCCAGGAAATATTTCGTTGCAGGCTTCAGACTATTGGCATAATAATCTGTCTCAAAAGTGCCATATGTCTTGTTGATACCTCCCGACCATTCATTGAAATAGATATAGGTGTTGGGGTGATTACGGATGATATGAAGGAGGGGGTGGAGGAGGCCTGCGGTTATCATGGCAACTAAACCGTATTTCACCCATCCCCGACTCACCTTCCGGATCAACCGGGAAATGGCAATGGCTGCCAATGCGATCATGGAGGGATATATAAACATCATATGTCTCCATCCTCCATACACATTGGACTCACGGTAAATGATAAAAGCTAACGGGAACAGGATTGTGAACCATAAAAGGAAATATCCGTATCCCTGTTTCTCTTTTCGGTCGATGTACCAAGTAAAAGCAGAAGCGAGCCATCCCAGGAGGATAATAACAGGTACAGTGATCAGGACATTTAATGGAATATAGTGCCAGGGCAGGTGGTCGGACCAATGGATCAAACCATTGTACAATACCCTGATGGAGACCTGGATATTTGTCATTACTTTGAATGCCTGAATGGGATGGTTGATAATATCCTGAAGGGCATAGGGCCAGGTAAGCAGGCTCATGAGGTAACCGGCACCCGAGATCAAAACAAGGGTTAACAGACCCCTCATGGCAAATCGCCACCATTGGAGTGAAAGAATCTTCCATGGCCATCGATGAACGAGCAGGTAAATGCCCGCAAACATAAAAAGGTATGGTATGAGGAGGAGTCCTCCAATCCTGATCCCATTGCTCCACCCGATTCCCACTGCAATCCATAGGGCAGAACGGGCACTAATCCGAGGCAGTTTCTTCAGGAATAATATAATATGGTAAAGTGTGAAGATGTTGCCCAGTGCAAAGGGAACATCCATGGGATTGTTGAAAGCATGACCCAGGAATCTGGGTGAAAGAAACATAAGGATGAGGGCCAGCCAACCCCCTGAATACCCTGCAAAAAGTTTTACAAGAAGTCCAGTTACCAGGATGGTAGCCGCACCTGAAATGGCTATCATCACATGCCTGGCCTCATAGGGATTCTCCTCCAGGTTGAAGAGTCTAATAAGCAGGTAGGTGAAAAAGTCAAAGGACTGACCGTAGAAATTCAATTTATGCTTGGGATCGTCCAGGGCCGATGGATTGTCTTCAGAAAAATATTGGTATACTTTGACCGCATGTTGATAGTGCTTCTCATCGTCACCAGAGAGACCGGCATCAAGACTTAATATGGGAAGAATGATAAAGATGGCCAGTGCTGTGATAAAGAAAGCCAGTCTGAAGAGGGGGTGTTCCTTTGAAAAAAACAGGTCCCTCAGGAAAGATTCCCGGGATTCTTTCACGGGTAGTATGGAAGTCCAGGTGAGGCTTAGTTTTATTTTATCCCATACCATGGTACCCTCTGAAGGAACTAGGCCCGAAGGAACATCCTGATGTATCACCACCTCTTTTCTCTCAAAACCATTTTTTTGAAGGAGTATTCTTATGAGACCCGGCTCAGGGAATTTTTTGCTATCGGTGATGGCAATCACATATTGCATGGCTTCTGCAGGGATGATCACACCTCCCAGGTCTTTGCTGTTTTTCCCCTGAAATGAGATGTCGTAGAAGATAGTGTGCCGGGAGTCTTCGGGAATCTTCAAGCTGAAAAACTCATTGGGATTGATCTGCATATCCCGTGAGTGGGTTTCAAAGATAACCGCATAACCCTCTTTAAAGGAATCCTGGATCTTGCTTCTCTCCCTTTGATCTGCAGCCAGGTTTTGGACCAAACTATGCTCCACCAAAGGAGGTTGGGGTTCCGGGCAAAGGCAATAGATCGCTGAATGTGATGAATGCTCCGTTTTTATTTTGCCAGCAAATTCCGAAAGATAATCAGGGGATACCTGTTGATCGCCGGACCCGGGAAATAGGAATTGAAGGTTATGCCTGCGTTTCGGTGCTTGCTGCTCTTTCTGCTTTTTCTTCTTAGTGGAAACGTTTTTCGCCATTGCATCTGGAATGAAATCCGTATGAAAATACAAATAATCAGCAATATTCAGGGCAAAAAAATAACCAACCGGAGTCCGGTCAGTTATTCAGGATAATTATTAAATGTTTATCGTTAGGCCTTATGCCTTGGCTCATCTGAGACAGACAGTTTCTTCCGGCCTTTTTTTCTTCTTCCGGCAATAATACCACGTCCGCTTGCTGAAGACATCCGTTCCCTAAAACCGTGCTTGTTCTTTCTTTTCCTGTTGGATGGCTGAAATGTTCGCTTCATGACAATAAGTGTTTTGAGCGTGCAAAAGTAGTTATTTTTTTAGATAAACAATCATTTTTGAGCAAAAAAATGGCTCTTCAAACCAGGTGGAGATGGGGAAGAGTTCAATCCGATTTTTGAATGGTTCAAGTTCTTTCTCCAGGTCTCCTCCCTTCAAGGAAATCAAACCATTGGGCATGGATTTATGCAGGCCCGGTTTGATGAGTTTGTCTGACCATCGGTACAACTGAGGGAAAGCGGTCACTGCCCTTGAAACCACAAAATCGGCAGTTATTTTCAGGTTTTCCATTCTCTCTTGAATGGCCCTCACATTCTGCAACTTCAGGATTTCTGAAATTTCCTGAACCAGTCGAATTTTTTTCCCGATGGAATCCACCAATGTAAACCGGGTTTCCGGGAACAGAATGGCCAGAGGGATTCCGGGAAAACCACCCCCTGTCCCCACATCAATGACTGAACTATTCTGTCCGAAACTGAATTTCTTTGCAATTGCAAGAGAGTGCAGGATGTGCCGTTCTTCAAGGGAGATCACATCTTTTCTGGAAATGATATTTACCTTTTCATTTAGTGGCGGAATGATTTTAAGAAGTTTCTCAAACCGCCTGAACTGTTCCTGGTCAAGATCAGGAAAGTATTTACGGATCAAATGCATGCACTAGGGCTTCTCCTGGGAACGGTTTAGGATATTTAGCAGTAATTCCCGGGCCCTGAATAGTTGTGCCTTAACAGTACCGATGGGTATATCCAGTTCTTCAGCAATCTCATCATAGGAGTATTCTTTGAAATACCTTAGCTCCACAAGCGTTCTGTATCTTGGTTTCAGACGGGAAACCACCTTTCGCATGTGCTTTATTTTCTGTTTATTGATCATTGTCAATTCCGGATCGGGAGAATCGGATTGGATCAATGAGGAGGGGGAAAGGGAGTCCTCTCCGTCCACGGTTTGGTCTAGTGAAACGTGACTGGCCCGCTTTTTTCTGATAAAGTCGATGCAATTGTTGGTTGCGATCTTAAAGAGCCAGGTAGAGAAAGCGAAATTAGGAGTATACTGATCTATATTCTTAAAAGCCTTCCCAAAAGCTTCGATGGTAAGGTCCTCTGCATCTACGGAACTGTTCACCATTTTGAGCAACATGAAGTAAATGGCATCACGGTATCGGCCTAACAGCTCACCATAAGCCAACTGATCACCTTTCCTGGCTTTTTCCACCAGTTCCATGTCTTGTTGGGCCTTCAGTGAAAGATTGGAATTCAACTCCATGAATGATGCTTTGTTTCGAATTTACTGCTCAACCAGATGATCCCAAGTACCAGTGGCAAGACCGGGTCAAGCAGCAGCGAAGGTAACAATAAATATTTCTCGTCCAAACGGCGCATTCCCAAATTAAAAATGACCATCCTGACAATCAGGAATATCACGAACAAGGCCAGTACAATCCACTTCCAGGGCGACAGAAAACAGAGCAAAAACAGGGCTAAATAGAGCAGCATCCGGCTGATCAATTCACCTGCAAGCCGGATCCGGGATCCTCTTTTATAAAGGGTTCCCACAGAGAGGTGTCTTTTCTTTTGCTTTACCCAACTTCTGAATGTACTCTTTGGAATAGAGAGCGTATGACTCTCTTTGCTGATCTCAACAGCTGTATTTTCCTTTACAGCAGTTTCATTAACAAACAGGTCATCATCTCCTGAAGAGAGGTGGTAATGACTCGCAAATCCTTTGTTGTTAAAGAAGAGTTCTTTTTCATAGGCAAGGTTCCTGCCAACACCCATGTAAGGAGTGCCTTTGATGGCATATGAAAGGTACTGGATGGCGGTGAACACGGTTTCATATCGGATGATGAGGTTTAACAATCCTTTTCTCCGTTCATATCCGCCATATCCCAGGATAATCTTTTTTTCGCTGGTGAGGTTGGATGCCATATTCTGTAGCCAAAGATTGCTGACCGGGTAACAATCTGCATCTGTCAGGAGCACATGATCGAACCGGGCCGATTTTAGTCCGATGGTGACTGCCAGTTTTTTTCCATGCAGGAATTTCTCGTTTGCCGGGATGGAAGTGTACCGAAGATGTTTGTAACGGACCGAGAATTCAGATAGCAGCTGTTCTGTTCCATCGGTGGAGCAGTCATTGACTACCACTACCTCAAATTCGGGATACTCCTGTTCCAGGACCCTGGGGAGGAAATGTTCCAGGTTCTCCTCTTCATTCTTGGCACAAATGATGATCGAAATGCCTTTTTTTGATTTTTTTTTCTTTGAGGGTTTGTAGCGTGGTAGTTTAAGGAATACAAGGAGATAATATCCCAGCTGAATCAGTAAAGCTGAAAAAAATAGTGATAGCAGGATCCACTCATATGCCACCGTAGTGGCGATCAATTCCCCAAGTTTCATGATGTGCAAATTTAGCTGCCAATAGCAGAAAAGAAAAAGCAGGTTTTCAACAATTGCTTATCTTTGGCTGATTTCAAGCTTTTCCATGGAATTTGAATTATTACACCAGGACAGTGCCAGCCACGCAAGGGCAGGCATAATAAAAACAGATCACTCTGAAATCCAAACTCCGGTATTTATGCCGGTTGGGACTGCAGGTAGTGTAAAAGGGATTCATCAGCAGGAGTTGCTGAACGATATAAACGCACCTATCATTCTCGGTAATACTTACCATCTTTACCTGAGGCCGGGTCTGGATACCATCAGAGGTGCCGGCGGATTGCACCGGTTCATGAATTGGGATCGTTCTATCCTGACCGATAGTGGGGGTTACCAGGTATTTTCACTGGCTGCCAATCGAGAATTAAAGCCGGAAGGCGCCTGGTTCAGATCTCATATAGATGGCTCAAAGCATCTCTTTACACCAGAGAATATTGTGGATATCCAACGAATTATCGGCGCCGATATCATCATGGCATTCGATGAGTGCACTCCCTGGCCTTGTGATTTAAAATATGCCAAGAGCTCATTGGATCTAACACACAGCTGGCTGGACCGGGGCCTGGAACAGTTTGCGACCACTGAGCCTCTTTATGACCATAACCAGGCATTCTTCCCCATCGTCCAGGGGAGTGTATTTAAAGATTTGCGAAAAGAGTCGGCAGAATTTGTGGCGGAAAAGGGAGCTGTGGGAAATGCCATTGGAGGCCTCTCTGTTGGAGAACCAGCCGACGAGATGTATGCAATGCTGGAAGTAGTAAATAGTATTTTACCTGAAGATAAACCACGGTATCTGATGGGGGTTGGGACCCCTGTAAATATTCTGGTGGCCATCTCTCTTGGGGTAGACATGTTCGATTGTGTAATGCCCACCAGGAATGGACGCAACGGCATGCTTTTCACCAGACACGGGATTATCAACATTAAAAACAGGAAATGGATGGATGATTTTTCACCCATTGATACTGATGGACACAGTTATGTGGATATGCAATATTCCAAGGCCTATTTGCGTCATTTAATCATATCCGGGGAGATGCTTGGAGCACAGATTGCCAGTCTGCATAACCTTGCTTTCTACCTCTGGTTAGTTCGGAAAGCATTTGAAGAAATCAGAAGCGGAACATTCACTGCATGGAAGGAAAAAATGATACCGGCTTTAAGTACAAGATTGTAAGGTTTCTCGGCCTGAAAATGTTTGACATGTATGTGATCCAAAAATTCCTTGGATCCTTCTTCCTGTCAATTATTCTGATCCTTTCAATCGTAGTGATCTTTGACCTTTCCGAGAAGATCGACGATTTTATTGAAAGTGAGGCACCCCTCAAGGCGATACTGTTCGATTACTACCTCAATTTCGTCCCCTATTTTGCTGTGCTTTTCAGTTCCCTGTTTGCATTCATTGCTGTGATCTATTTTACCTCCAGGTTGGCGTACAATACGGAGATCATAGCCATACTAAACAGTGGCATGAGTTTTCGTCGATTGCTGCTCCCTTACATGATCTCAGCCGCTTTCATTGCTCTACTGGCCTTTTATTTAAGCGACCAGGTGATCCCCGGTGCCAATAAGATCAAGCTCGATTTTGAAGAACAATATGTCAAGAAGAGGCCGGTACGATTTAAAACAAAGGACTTTCACCGTCAGATTGAGCCGGGTGTTTATATTTATCTGCAAAGTTATAGCAATGTTTCCAAAGTGGGTTATCAATTTACCATTGAAAAGTTCGAAGATGGGGAATTGGTATCGAAAATGTTTGCCGACCAGATCAGATGGGATACAACCATCAATAAGTGGCAGGCCAGGAGATACTATATCCGTACCATCGACGGCTTAAATGAGACATTGGAGGAGGGAAAATTAATTGATACAACCCTGAGCATTCATCCAGATGATTTCAGGATGCGATTGACCATTGTGGAAACCATGAGTCTGAAAGAACTTGATGAGTTTATTAAGAAACAACTGATGCAGGGGGAGACCAATGTAACTTCTTACCAGATAGAACGACACAATCGAATTGCGTTCCCTTTTACTACTTTGATACTTACATTAATCGGGGTGGCAGTATCCTCCAAGAAGATGCGAGGTGGAATTGGGTTACAGATTGCCATTGGTGTGGTGATCAGTTTCACCTATATTTTATTTACACAATTTTCAAAGCAGTTTGCCATTGGTGGAATATTGCCTGTCATGGCTGCAGTATGGTTGCCTAACATCTTCTTCATGATCATTGCCCTGTTTCTGATGAGGCTGGCTCCCAGATAGGAAAATATTTTAAAACCGTTTTTCTAACAACTTTGTTTTTCGTAAGATTGTACCCTTAAATCAAATCCAATTACCAATGGCCTCCAAGAAAAAGGTTCAGGAACTCAAAAAGCGCAGGAAAGAAGTACAGCAGGGTGGTGGTGAAAAAGCCATCCAAAGGCAAGTTGCCATGGGAAAAATGACTGCCCGGGAACGTATTGTGAAGCTTCTGGATGAAGGATCATTTAATGAATATGATCTCTTTGTGGAACATGAAGCCAGGGATTTTGGGATGGACCAGAAAACCCTGCATGGTGATGGTGTGATCACGGGTACCGGAACCATTGGTGGCAGACCGGTATGTATTTTTGCTCAGGACTTTACCGTTGCGGGTGGTTCGCTTGGCAACATGCATGCCAGAAAGATCACCAAGATCATGGATCACTCGTTAAAAATGAGGATGCCTCTGATTGGAATCAACGATTCTGGTGGAGCACGGATCCAGGAGGGGGTCAACTCCCTTGCAGGATACGGGGAGATCTTTTTTAGGAATACCCTGGCATCGGGCGTGATCCCGCAGATTTCGGTGATCCTGGGGCCTTGTGCAGGAGGTGCGGTATATTCTCCGGCACTGACCGATTTTGTATTTGTTGTGGAGAATATTTCCAAGATGTTCATCACAGGACCCGAGGTAATCAAAACAGTACTTGGAGAAGATATTTCCATGGAGGAGTTGGGTGGTGCCAAGGTGCATAGCGAAGTCACCGGGAATGCCCATTTCTTTTCAGAGACCGAGGATGAATGTTTTGAACAGATAAAATCTTTACTCAGCTATCTTCCCTGGTCAAATACGGATGTGCCAGTCAGGAAGGAGTTGAAGGAGCCTCATAAAAAATATAATATCTCAAATATCGTCCCTGCCGATAAAAAGCAACCTTACGATGTTCGCAACGTAATCAGGGCTGTCACCGACGGATCTGATTTCTTCGAGATCCAGGAGAGTTGGGCTGCAAACATAATCATTGGATTTGGGACCATGGCGGGACGTACAGTTGGTTTTGTAGCCAACCAACCCTTAATTCTGGCGGGTGTGCTGGATGTGGATTCGTCCGACAAGTCAGGTAGATTTATTCGCTACTGTGATGCTTTTAATATCCCCATTGTCACTTTTGTTGACCTGCCCGGATATCTGCCTGGTGTTGACCAGGAGCATGCCGGAGTAATCAGACATGGTGCAAAGGTATTGTACGCTTATAGTGAGGCAACAGTACCCAAGATAACACTGATCTTGCGTAAGGCTTATGGAGGAGGGTACATTGCTATGAATTCACGGCACCTGAGGGCTGACTTTGTTTTCGCCTGGCCCGATGCTGAGGTGGCAGTCATGGGACCCGAAGGGGCGACCAATATTATTTTCCGAAAGGAGATCGCTTCGGCTGAAGATCCTGAAAAGATGCGAAAACAGAAGGTCCAGGAGTACAAAGAAAAATTTGCCAATCCCTATGTAGCGGCAGCAAAAGGGTACATCGATTCGGTTATTGAACCCTGGGAGACCAGGAAGTCGTTGTTGCATGCGCTTGAAGTATCCGGGGAAAAAAGTGTGGGGATGCCCGCCAAGAAACATGGCATTCCACCTTTTTAATTGTTGATTATGAGCAATAAAGAAAACTTTCTAAAGAAGAAATCCGTTGCCAGTCCTCCCATGGAGGAATTGGTGATTGGAGATGCCACTTACCAGACCAGGCTTAACACCAAGTTCAGGAACAGGAAAACATGGAGCCGGCCCGATGAGAACAGGGTGGAGTCAGTTATTCCGGGCAATATCAAGAAAATTATGGTCAAGGAGGGTACGGAGGTAACCCAGGGAACTCCACTACTGATCCTGGAAGCCATGAAAATGGAGAACAAGGTGCTTTCACCCATTGATGGAGTGATTAAGAAAATCTATATTTCTGAAGGCGAACAGGTTGCCAAGTCACAACTTTTAGTGGAGTTTAGCTAGTTTCGTCCCCACTAACTGCGGCCCCTCTCCATATCACGTAGCGCTCCAAATTTTCAGGTAGATCCGGGGATTCCGGGAAAATTCCATACAGTGAGGAGCCACTTCCACTTAATGAAGCATACAGAGCACCTGCACGATACAGATCCTGCTTTAGCTGGTCAATTTCAGGGTGTCTATCAAATATTGAATATTCGAAGTCGTTGATCACTAACTCTTTCCATCGATCCATGGGCTCTCTGATCACCTCCCGGAGATGACCGTCATGTACAGCAGGTATCACTCCGGCATACGCTTCAGCCGTTGAGATATGGACCTCTGGAAAAAGCAAGACCAGATAGAGGTGATCCAGACAGAGCGATACACTGCTTAGAATATCTCCCCTTCCTTCCATCATCATGGGATTTTCTTGAAGGAAAAAGGGGCAATCACTTCCCAGAGTGGCGGCCAGCTCATGTAGCATTTCTAGCGGAAGGGGATTCCCAACCAGCCTGTTCAGACCTTTCAGAGTGACAGATGCATTGGACGATCCTCCACCCAGACCGGCACCCACCGGGATCTGTTTGTGGAGATGCAAATCAACTGCTGGAAGAGATAACTCTTTTGTAAACAGTTCCCAGGCCTTGATGCACAGGTTTTTGTTGTTGGGGGAGTCGATCTGGATTCCTGACTGACTGAATCTCATGCTTTCACCTCCATCCGGCGATCTTCTGATTTCAAGGATGTCACACAATCCCACTGGATACATGATCGATTGTAAGTTGTGGAAACCATCCCCCCGGCGTTCAATAATCTGAAGTCCAATATTGATCTTGGCAGGTGAGAAAAGTATCATTGGTTATAAAGATATTGTTTTTTCAACATTTGTTAATTAAAACTTTGGTGGTAGTGTGTATAAGAAAACTAAACAGCAAAAGTCAGGGTAGGAGTGGATTCTTACCTTTATGAGCCCAAATAAATTCTACATGGCAAAACAACAGGTCAGTACCCCGAAAAAGAATCCAGCCATAGCTCTTGATTACGGAAAAATCCCACCCCAGGCAATGGACCTGGAGGAGGCCGTACTGGGAGCAATCATGCTTGAAAAGGATGCCATCCTTTCAGTGTTGGACATCGTTGAACCCAGCAGTTTCTATAAGGAGGCGCACCAACAGATTTATGAAGTGGCCCAGTCTCTTTCCCAGCAGGAGAAGCCCATAGACCTTTTAACGGTTACAGAGGAACTTCGGAAACTGGAGAAACTTGAGGTAGTAGGAGGGGCTGTTTATATTTCTCAGCTTACCTCCAGGGTAGGTTCGGCCGCCCACCTTGAATACCATGCCCGGATTGTGGCTCAGAAACACATCCAGCGGGAGCTCATAAGGGTATCTTCAGATATCCAGGAACGGGCTTTTGATGAAGGTACAGATGTGGATGATCTTCTGGATTATTCCGAAAGGGAGTTGCTGAATATTGCGGAAGGACATATAAAAAAGGAGACTGTAAAGCTTGGCAACCTGCTTAAAACAGCTATCGAACAGATTGAAGAAGCAGGGAAACGCAAGGATAGCCTGAGCGGTGTACCCTCGGGTTATACGCGGCTTGACCGGCTCACTTCGGGATGGCAGAAATCGGACCTGATTATTCTGGCTGCCCGTCCTTCCATGGGGAAAACTGCCTTTGTACTATCAATGGCCAGGAATATGGCTGTGGATCACAGCCGGCCTGTGGCATTCTTTTCACTTGAAATGTCTTCCATCCAGCTAGTCAACCGTTTGATTATCGGGGAGACCCATCTGGCTTCTGACAAGATCCGGACCGGGAGACTGGAAAATTATGAGTGGGAACAACTTGAATATAAGATTAAGGACCTTGAGAAGGCTCCCATCTACGTTGATGATACCCCCGCCATTTCCATTTTTGAATTCAGGGCTAAAGCCCGTCGTTTGAAACAAAAATATGACATCCAGGCTGTGGTGATTGACTACCTGCAGCTGATGACCGGCTCCAAGGATTCCGGCAGCCGGGAGCAGGAGGTGAGTAACATTTCAAGGTCACTGAAAAGTGTAGCCAAAGAGCTTGACATACCCATCATTGCCCTCTCCCAGCTTAATCGTAGTGTGGAAATGCGCTCCGGGAACAAACGACCGCAATTGTCTGACCTTAGAGAATCGGGGGCTATCGAACAGGATGCCGACCTGGTAATATTTATTCACCGTCCCGAATACTATGGTATCGATGTGGATGAAGAGGGAAATTCACTGAAGGGGATTGCCGAGATCATTGTCTCCAAGCACAGGAACGGCCCGGTGGGAGATGTTCAATTGAAGTTTATAAGGGAGTATGCCAAGTTTGTGGATCTGGATGATACGCTGGCCATGGTGGAAGATGATGAGAACGGATTTATTGTTGGCTCGAAGATGAACCAGGAAGAGGGAGGGGGTAAGGTCTTGAATAACGATATTGGAATGAACAACGGTTTTGATGAACCAGCGCCGTTCTAGGTTTTAAATATTCATTCGAGAAAAGAACAAAGAAACGAAATCGCCACTTCGTGACTCATTGCAGGCTTGCATTTGGAAGAGAATAAAAAAAGACCGCGCAAAGGCGGCCTTTTGATTATATAGTGTACGCAAGCGCTGGAATAGAACTAGATCCAGACTGTGGTCATCCATTCTTCTACTTCCATTGCTTCAGTGCCTAGGAAAGGGGTGGTCATCCATGATTCAAGGATCAGTTCCTCCTCAAAATTGGAGCTTTCAAAGGGAGTAATCATCCAGATCTCCATGCTGAGCTCTTCTTCGGCAAATCCGCTTTCATCATTAACACAGCATTCGAAGGGGGTGGTCATCCAGTTTTCCAGTCCAAGGTCTTCTTCATATAGAACATCAGCTTGTTCTATTCTAATGGTTCTGGTTACAACGGGGGCAATGTATGTGTTCCTGTAAGCCCTGTTGTTTGACCAGCTGCGAAGATCGTGCATCCAGCTTTCAATCCGGCTACTCTCTTTGCTGCAATAATCTGTAGTAAGATATTTAACTTTATGGTTTTGCTTGTTGAACGACCTCTCTTTATTAGATGAGAGTTGTCCAAAAGAGGTAGTCGCCAGTGCAACCAGTGCGATGCTTAAGATTAATTTTGTTGTTTTCATGACTCTTGCGTTTTCTCAGTTTCAATGTTCCCTCACCAATTATCATAATTCATGCCAAACTCCATAAAGCGCATAATATCAATCATTAAGCATTTAATTTAACAATTGTTAAAATATCTTATTTCTGAACGTTAGTGTAACAGGAGTGTTCGAAAACGTACACCGAGATGTTGAAAAAAGAGGCCACCTCAATTGAGATGGCCTTTTAAAAGTGTGGCAGGAACATGCGTTCCTGGATGGAATCAGAACCAGACTGTGGTCATCCACTCTTCGATCTCCATAACCTCAGGTTCGTTGAAAGGGATGGTCATCCATGATTCAAGTATTATATCCTCTTCTGCGAAACTGCTTTCGAAGGGACTACTCATCCAGCTTTCCAGACCAACCTCTTCTTCATAAATGACCTCGACCTGTTCAACGAAAAAGGTTTGGGTTACCGTAGGAGTTTCATAAACATCCCAGGTGACTTTTTTGCTTGACTTACCTTGAAGGTTGTGAATCCAGAATTCAACACGACTGCATTCAGTCTGATTTTCTGAAGTGAGAATTACCTCCTGATGATCTCGGTCGGGGAACAACCGTTCTAAAACAAAGGTACGTTGTCCGATAGCGGCAGTTGCCAGTGCAACCAGTGTGATGCTTAGAACTAATTTTGTTGTTTTCATGATCTTGCGTATGTCGTATTCACGATTTAATATATATTTTACATAACCCGTACCAAACTTCGTAAAAAACAGTGAAACAGATAGATGGCAGCCTATCTTTCATTTGTTAAGATGTGATAAATCTGAACGAAAGCGAAACATGAGTGTTCGAAAACGTACTTTGGGATGAGCTTCTGTTAATACCATCTCCTTTCGGCAACCTGTTTTTTGAA
The DNA here is from genome assembly GCA_039714655.1 of Bacteroidota bacterium. GTDB lineage: Bacteria > Bacteroidota > Bacteroidia > Bacteroidales. The sequence continues at coordinate 30,826 of JBDLIX010000001.1, read as the reverse complement.
CCTGCTGATGCATCTTTTGGTTTTTAAATTTGTCTTTATGACTGAGAAAAGGTGGTTTGGTTTAATTTAATTTTGAAATCATGAATAAACTATATATCACAGGAGTACTGATATCGATGTTGGCTTATACGGGTTGTTATTATTTTGGGCCATGCCTGGATGGTGCAGGTCCTGTTGTTGAAGAGATACGCACAGTGGATGGTTTTACAGGGATAAGCAACAATGGTTCCTTTGATGTCTACGTGACGCAATCGGATGATTTTTATGTGGAAGTAGTGGCGCAAGAGAATCTGATTCCCATTGTTGAAACTTATGTTTCGGGAAATACCCTGATGGTTGAACTAGTGAATGGGAGCTGTTACAGATCTAACTCTCCTGTGGAGGTTTATGTTTCTCTTCCAGAGCTGGAAGCTTTATTACTTACAGGGTCGGGGAAAGTAATTGCGGATGTGGCCGAGACTCCGGTTTTTGAGTGCTCCAATACCGGATCGGGACACATAAGTATCGAGGCGGTCAATGCTCATAACGCTATCCTTAGTAACACGGGTTCGGGTTTTGTAGAAGTCATTGAATCTGGTGTGAATGAGCTAAGTATCTGGCAGTCGGGTTCAGGTACCATAGATGGTGGTACTGTATTTGGATCCAGTGAAGTGACCATAAGTCATAGTGCTTCGGGCCGGGTGAGAGCTTCCATCACTGATGGCACAGTTGTTAATGCAATTCTGAGTGGGTCGGGAAGGATCGATTTGGATGGAGATGTGTCTATTGCTGATTATACCCTCACTTCATCCGGAATACTTGATGGGCTTGAACTTCTGGCTGATGATGTGGACGCCACACATACAGGGTCTGGAAAAATCTTTTTATGGGCTGCTGAACTCCTGGATGCGACTATTACCGGATCTGGGGATATCATCTATCGGGGCGCACCTACCATCAGTTCCCAGATCACTGGTTCGGGCAGACTGAGGCCATATTAGATTACTTTCCACTGAAGCCCTCAACGATCAAAACGATTTCACCTTTTACAGTGTGATTGCTGAAGTGTTGAATAAGCTCCTCCAGCGTACCCCTTATGGTCTCCTCGTGAATTTTTGTGAGTTCTCTGGAGACCGAAGCTTTTCTCTCCGGTCCGAAATGTTCGGACAACTGGATGAGTGTTTTACCAAGCCTGAACGGAGATTCATACAAAACAAGCGTCCGTTTCTCCTTGGAAAGCTCTGATAATCTTTTTTGCCTCCCTTTTTTCTGGGGTAAGAAACCTTCAAAAATGAACCTGTCGCAGGGAAGTCCTGAGTTGACAAGTGCAGGGATAAAGGCAGTCGCTCCCGGAAGGGTTTCTACCGGTACTCCCTGTTCAATGCATGCCCTCACCAGAAGGAAACCTGGATCGGAGATACCAGGCGTGCCAGCATCTGATATGATCGCTATGGAAGTTCCGCCCCTGAGGCGTTGCACAAGCGTCTCCAGGGTACGGTGTTCATTGAATTTATGATGTGATTGAACCGGTTTGCTGATCTGATAATGCTTTAACAAAATTCCTGATTTCCGTGTATCCTCCGCCAGCACCAGGTCAACCTCTTTCAATACCTCAAGGGCCCTTAAGGTAATGTCACCAAGGTTTCCGATAGGGGTGGGTACCAGGTATAACTTCGACATATTAATCCTGGCTAAACCTTCGTTTGAGCAGACCCGACAGGATCTCGACACCTTCATGTTCCATGGAGCCGGTGAATTGTTTTTCCAGTAGACCGAATGCCTCCTGATAATTTCCGGATCCTTCGAGACTGCTCACCAGGTTGCTAAAACTATCTGCATCTCCATCAAACAATTCACGAATCATAAGGAACCTATCGTTGATGCCAATATTCCGACCGATGTTGTCAATGGGCTGTCCAATAAGTTTGGTGTCTGTTTCTCTCCCCCGTTGTCCGGCCAGGTTCTCATTAATACTTGATTCGGCAGAGAACTTCTCAGCAACTATTTCGGCTTCCTTTTTATCCTCAGGATCTGCTGGGACGGTTTTTTTTTCCACTGCAGGCTGGGGGCTTGGAGATGCCGTTTGTGGATCCGGTTTTGGATCCGGTGGTGGTATTGGTTCTGGATCCGGTTGTGATATGGTTTGAGGAGCTTGCTGTGGTTGTGGGACCGGAGGAGGTTCGGAGAGTTTATCAAGCGAGAGTATCTCATGTAGTCTGTCTGCTTTGATCATCATGAGGATCTCGTAAACGTTCCTCAGCTTTGAGAGAGCAAGGTCCAGTTCGATGGCATAACCATCCTGAGAATTTTGAAGGTTCCCGACCAATTTTTCTATATCTTGTATATCTTTAGTCAGGATTTCTATGGTGTGTCTTATTTCCATGGTATTTCGCATATTAAGGTTTGGAGTCCATACAAAACTAACGATAATCTTCTTATAATCTTATATCATGTTTCTTGAAAACACGGTAGATAAAGCCAGTGGGCAGGGTTGGATTGAGGTCATTACCGGGTCCATGTTTTCAGGAAAGACAGAAGAGCTAATACGGCGATTGAGAAGGGCCCGCTTTGCAAAACAGCGTGTTGAGATCTTCAAACCAAAGATCGAAGTCAGGTATTCGGAGGAGGAGGTGGTTTCGCACGATGACAATGCCATCCACAGTACTCCCGTCGATTCATCTGCCAATATCATTTTACTAGCCAGTGAGGTAGAGGTGGTGGGGATCGATGAAGCTCAGTTTTTTGATGATGGTTTGGTAGAGGTTTGCAATCAGTTAGCTTACAACGGTGTAAGGGTAATAATCGCCGGACTGGATATGGATTACAGGGGAAAACCTTTTGGCCCAATGCCCAAGCTGATGTCCATTGCAGAGTATGTAACCAAGGTGCATGCCATCTGTGTAAGATGTGGGAATCTTGCACATTATACCCACCGGCTATCTGAAGAAGATAAACTGATTGTGTTGGGTGAAACAGACATATATGAGCCACTTTGCAGGATTTGTTATTTAAAGGCCAATGTCAGGAGGTGACAAATAATGGGATTTGAATTGACACTGGATGAAATAGGCAATCTTATTGATGGCTCGGTTCATGGAGAGGGTAACCTCATCGTAACTGATCTTGCCATAGACAGCAGAACCCTGGCCCCTTCCAACTCCACGCTGTTTGTTGCTCTGGCAGGAGACCAGCACGACGGACACGACTACATTGGCGAACTTTATGGCAGGGGAATACGATCATTCATGGTGTCGCATCTACCCGGAATTTCATCTTATCCGGGAGCCGGATTTTGTTTGGTGAAAAATACACTGTTGGGATTACAGGGTCTTGCATCGGCAAGGCGACAGGCATTTGAAGGTACAGTCGCAGCCATTTCCGGTAGCAATGGAAAGACCATCGTTAAGGAGTGGATATACCAGTGTCTGGATGATCCTTTCAAAGTGCATCGCAGTCCGAAAAGTTACAACAGCCAGGTGGGTGTTCCTCTCTCGGTTTGGATGGTTGGGGACCATCATGATATGGCTGTCATCGAGGCAGGAATATCACGCCCGGGTGAGATGGAAAAGCTTCAGGCGATCATTCAGCCCCATATAGGTTTGTTTACCAATCTGGGGACGGCCCATCAGGAGAATTTTGATAGCGTGGAGGCGAAACTAAAGGAGAAGTTGCTGTTGTTTCGGGACTGTACAAAGGTAATTTGCTGTTCTGACCAGGTTGTGGGATCCAGGTCTATTCTATCCTTTATGGGGGATCTTCAGGCAAAGATCATTCATTGGAGCCTGAACGGAGAGGCCACCTACCACGGAGAGGCCACCTACCAGTATATCAAAAAGAAACAAACCCAATCGCATACAGAACTGACAGCCATTGCACCTGTGGGGCGGTTCAGTTTCAAACTGCCTTTTGGGGATGATGCCTCCATCGAGAATGCCCTTCAGACCCTTACTTTTGCTCTCGAAATGGGAGTTCCTGTCGAAAAGATTACTGAACGTATTGAGAACCTCGAACCTGTTTCCATGCGACTGGAGATACTTCAGGGTATCCAGGGCACTGTTTTGATCAATGATGCTTACAATTCAGATACCGGGGGGCTTTCGGCCGCCCTTGACCTGACGGTTCAGCATGATAAAGGGAATGGAAAACTGATCATCCTCTCCGATCTTTTACAGAGCGGACTTGAAGATCAGGTATTGTATAAAGAGATTGCTGAACTGCTTCTTCAAAAGGGGATTGATCAATTCATTGGCATTGGTCCGGCACTCATGCAGTACAGGACACTGTTCCCCGATTCAGCTCTTTTCTTTATAGATACACAGGAATTTCTAAAGAGAATGGACCGGACCCAATTCAGGAACCGGACCATACTGATCAAGGGTTCAAGGAAATTTGGATTCGAGAGAATCACAGCTGAGCTGCAGCTGAAAACCCACCAGACCTTGCTTGAGATAGACCTGAGTGCCATGGTGCAAAATCTTAATTTTTTCAGATCATTGTTGAATGAAGGGGTGAAAACCATGGTCATGGTAAAGGCATTCTCCTATGGTAGTGGGAATGTGGAGATTGCTAACCTGTTGCAATATCATAACGTGGATTACCTGGCTGTGGCATTCATTGATGAGGGTGTAGAACTTCGCAATGCAGGAATACACCTTCCTATTATGGTACTGAATCCCGATCCGACCGGATTCGGACCCATGCTGGATTATCAGCTGGAACCAGAGATTTTCAGTTTAAGGAGCCTGGAAGCGCTGTATGAGATCCTCCATTACCGTGGCTTAAAGCAATACCCGATCCATATCAAACTGGATACAGGAATGCACCGGCTTGGTTTTCAGGAAGAGGAAGTTGAGATGCTGGTCCCATGGTTAAAGCGCGAGGAGTTCCGGTTGACCTCTATTTTCACTCATCTGGCAGCCAGTGATGAGTCCAGTCATGATAAATTTACTAAGAAGCAGCAGAAGAAATTTGAACGAATTGCCTCCCTTCTATCCAATGAAATTGAAGAACCGTTTCATAAACATATTCTAAATTCGGCAGGGATTGAAAGGTTCCCGGAAGCACAGTATGATATGGTCAGATTGGGGATCGGACTTCATGGTATAGGCAGGGCCGAAGCCCTTCACCCTGTAAGCTCATTTAAAACCAGCATTTCCCAGATCCGAACTGTTATGGAGGGAGAGACCATAGGTTATTCCAGGCATGGAAAGAGTGATCGTGAAAGTAGAATTGCCACCATACCGGTTGGGTATGCCGATGGTTTGAACCGAAATCTGGGGAATGGTGTGGGCAAGGTATGGATTAACGGGATATTTGCACCAACCATAGGAAATATTTGTATGGATATGACCATGATTGATGTGACCGGACTAAAAGTATCTGAAGGTGACAGGGTTGAAATATTCGGGAAGCACCAGCTGGTATCCATTCTCGCCGGTCAGGCCGGAACCATTCCTTATGAAATATTGACATCTATCCCGGAGCGGGTGAAAAGAGTATATTTGCAGGAGTAGTTATGGAAGTACGGATCTCTGCAGTCGTCATCACTTTCAACGAGGAAAGAAATATTCAGCGTTGTCTGGAATCTCTTGAAGGTGTGGCCGATGAAATCATTGTGGTGGATAGCTATTCCACCGATCGTACGGAGGAGATTTGCACGTCGTTTCATGTGAAATTTATAAAACACAGGTTCAACGGGCACATTGAGCAGAAAAATTGGGCCATCTTGCAGGCCAGCTCTCCCTATATTCTTTCCCTGGATGCAGATGAAGCACTTTCGGACAAACTGAGGAGCTCTATCCTGCAGGTAAAGATGAACTGGACCCATGATGGTTACTATTTTAACAGATTAACCAACTATTGTGGAAAATGGATCCGTCACACCACCTGGTACCCTTCCAGGAAAATGAGATTGTGGGATGCCCGGAAAGGGAGCTGGGGAGGATTTAATCCGCATGACAGGTTCTACTTGAATAAAGGTGCCACACGGTTGTATCTGAAAGGAGATATCCTTCACTTTTCCTACTATTCAGTTGATGAACACCTGGTGCAGATGAACTCATTCTCAACCATTCTGGCCCGTTCCTACTATGAGCAGGGGAGGCGTGTTTATTTTTTCAGCATGGTTCTTCATCCGTTCTGGAGGTTTATCAAAGATTATATTATACGAACCGGTTTTCTGGATGGATATTACGGATTCATTGTAAGTGTAAACTCGGCCCATGAAGTGTTCCAGAAGTATGTGAAACTCAGGAATATTTACAAAGATGAAAGTCGTAATCAAAAAAAGACCATCTGTTTTTTCAATACCATGCAGAGCTGGGGTGGTGGAGAGAAATGGCATTTTGATGTGGCTTCCTTCCTGAAAAAGCAGCATCACAGGGCATTGTTTGTATCCTCTACTGGGAGCCCATTGTCTGAAAGATTAATAGAGATAGGAATCTCCGGTTACGGAATCCGTATAGCCAACCTTAGTTTTCTTAATCCACTGAAAGTTTTCAAAGTTGTCCGGATCTTTAAAAGAGAGAAGGTGGGGATCCTGGTGACCAATCTTTCTGGCGATATGAAGATTGCCAGCATTGCAGGAAAGATTGCCGGGGTACCAAGGATCATTTACCGGAGAGGCAGTGCCATACCCATCAGGAATACTCCCATAAACAGGTATCTGTTAAGAAGGGTGATCACAAAGATCATGGCCAATTCCAAGGAGACCAAAAGGACCATCCTTGCCAACAACGAATCTCTGGTTCCTGATGAAAAGATCAAGGTTATCTATAACGGTGTTTACCTTCCCAAGTATCACCGGGATATCGATCCCCTGTATAGTGCTGAAAAAGGTGAAATTGTATTGGGAAGTGCTGGTCGGTTATCAGAGGAAAAGGGTCATCTCTATTTGCTGGAGATGATGCAACTTCTTCGCAACCGTGGAGTGAGATTTAAGTTATTAATCGCAGGTGAAGGGAGACTGCTTCAATCGTTACAAAAAAGAGCTAAAAAGCTTGGGGTTGAGGATTGGGTGGAGTTCCTTGGTTTTGTGGAGGATATGCCGGCCTTCTTTCGTTCCCTGGATATTTTCCTGCTCTCTTCCCATTACGAAGGGTTTGGTTATGTAATTGCAGAGGCCATGGCCAGTAGAAAGCCGGTGGTTGCATTTGATATTAGATCTTCGGCAGAGATCATCACTCATGGTGAAACAGGCTATATTACAGCGCGAAACAGTGCCAGGGAAATGGCTACAAGAGTTCTCGAATTGGCCGGTAACAGTACCCTTAGGGAAAAGATGGGAAGAGAAGGAAGAAAGCGGGTTGAGGAGTTGTTCTCTTTTGAGAAAAATCAGGAAGAGGTGCTGGAATTAATCACCTGTTCGAAAGGCATTTAACCGCTCTCCTGTTTTCTCTGCTCTTTCTTGTATCGTTCAATGGAGTGCTTCCATCTTCGGTGCGACCAGAGCCAGTAACCAGGTTCTTCTCTGATCAAGTTTTCCAGGATCCTCACATGTGCTTCTGTGATGTCAAAGGGTTCATGCTCCATTGGATCATCGGTGATTTGCTCAAACTCGACTTCGTACCTTCCTCTCTGGACTTTTCTGACCTTCAGAAAAACCACAGCCGCATTCAGTTTTCGGGCCAGCTTTTCAGTACCCAGGTAGAGGGGTGTGTCCAGACCCATGAATTTTGTCCAGTACTGGATTTGATGAAACATAGGCCGCTGATCAGCAAGAAAGATGGTTAGTACAGGCTTTCTTTCCCGGTGGTAGGTAATCAGATCTCTTGCTATTTTTTCCATGGGAGTTACCATGGCACCGAATTTGGTCCTGTTCTCCTTGACCATCCGGTCAAAATACCTGTTTTTCAAGGGCTTGTAAATGGCGATAAATGGGTATTTCGTAACGAATCCGAGGGTGGAGAGGTATTCCCAGTTGCCATAGTGTCCGGTCACAGCCATAACCAGCTTTCCCTTATCGTAGATTTCATTGAGTAATTCAGGATTTCGATAGGTGATCTTTTTCAGCGCTTTTGATTGAGAGTAGAAATGTGATACTGCCGACTCCAGTATTACATCGCACAGGTGGTGGTAAAACTTCCTGGCAGTTTTACGGATCTCTTTTTGGTCATACTCCGGGAATGCTTTTTTGATGTTGCCATATACTACTTTCTTTCTGTAGCCAATCACATAATAGATCAGAAGGTAAATAAAATCAGAAATCCAGTAGAGGATGCGTTCGGGCAACAGGTGAAGTAACCAGATGAGGCTGTAGGTCAGAATGTAGCCCAGGAACTTCATGCCCTAACCCAGCTCACTGATGCGTTCCAGCTTGGGTAAGTCAAGGATCCTGATTTTCCTGCCATCGATGGAAATAACACCCTCCTGGGCAAATGTGGAGAGGGTGCGAATGGCATTGGAAGTGGTCATATTGGAGAGGTTGGCCACGTCCTCACGGGAAAGATAGATCTTAATGGTTTTTCCGTCATCTTCGGATCCATAGGTGTCCTTCAGGAATATGAGGGACTCTGCCAGCCTTCCGCGAATATGTTTCTGAGTGAGTGTGACTGTCCGGTCGTGTGAAAAACCCAGTTCGGATGCAAAGGAATGGATGATACTCATGCTTAGTTCTGCATTGCTGCGCATGACCCTGAAAACACTCACTTTATCGACGATGCATGAGACACAATCTTCAATGGCCACTGCCGTAGCGGTATGATTCTCTTCTGCGAAAAGGGCCCTGTAACCAATAAATCCTACTGGTTTGGCCATCCTTACGATTTGCTCTCTTCCACCAACTCCCTCTTTGAAGATCTTTACCTTCCCTTCGGCAAGGATCATTAATCCAATGGGCTTGTCACCCTCTTTGAAAATGATCTCACCTTTCTTGTAATAAGCGCAGGTATAATTTTGCTTCAGGAATTCCTTTTCTTTGGGAGTAAGTACTGATAATACAGATTTCGGATTGTCGATACAGTCATCTGCATTGTAGCTCCTTTCCTGCATTGTATATTAATTAATTAGTCATATCATGTTGAATAACACACAAAAATAGAAAAAATAATCAAATTCATGTCAATATTTGGCTACGAGTGGTAGTCGTCTTCCTACTCCGAAGGCTTTGGATGATACCCTAAGGATGGGTGGGGTCTGATACCGTTTATATTCATTTTGGTTGACCATGCCAATGATCTTTCCAACCAAGTCCCTGTCAAATCCCATGGCTGCCAGCTTTTCAGGAGGTAGCTGTCTTTCAATATAGGCTTCCAGGATCATATCCAATTCATCATAAGGGGGTAGAGAATCAGTGTCTTTCTGGTCGGGTCTCAATTCGGCAGAAGGAGGTTTTGTAATAATGTTCTCCGGAATGACCTCTTTTTGCCGGTTAAAATACCTGGCCACCAGATATACATCAGTTTTATAAACATCCCCAAGCACCGAGAGTCCACCACTCATGTCCCCATAAAGTGTGCCATATCCCACGGCTGTCTCGCTCTTATTGCTGGTGTTTAACAGGATATTCCCAAATTTATTAGAGAGGGCCATGAGTAAAGTACCCCTGATCCTGGCCTGAATATTCTCCTCGGTAATGTCTTCCGGAAGTTCTCCAAACAGTGGTTGCAACGTATCCCTGAACCGGTTAAAAACAGACTCAATGGGGAGGATGTCATACTGTACACCCAGGTTCTTCGCTAACTGTACCGAATCGTCGATGCTGTGGTTGGAAGAGTACTGGGAGGGAAGCAGGAGAACATGCATGTTTTCAGGTCCCAAAGCCTCTGCTGCAAGTGCCAGTGTCACCGCCGAGTCGATTCCGCCTGACAGACCCAGAGTAGCACTCCTGAAGTTCATTTTTTCAAAATAGTCTCTGATGCCACAAATCAATCCGTCAGCCATCATGGCGATCCGGTCTGGGATCTTCCCTTCAGCTGGAATTGGTTTTTCCCGGGTGAGCTTTTGGATGTTAAATACTCCATAATCTTCCTGGAAGAAAGCGAGTCGCTTTATTACATCACCTGCACTGTTGATGGCCAATGAGCCTCCTTCAAAAATCAGTTCTGTATGGGCACCCACCTGATTGCAATAGAGCAGCGGAATTCCATACCGGGCTGCTTTGCCGGTAAATATGGATTGCTTTACCTCCATCTTCCTGTGCGCAAAAGGAGAGGCTGCCAGGTTAATGATCACATCAGGATTGTAACCACTCAACTCCTCCAGTGGATTGGTGGTGTAGAGTCTGCTTCTTGAAAACTCGCTTTCAAATGGCTGCTCATCCCAGAGGTCTTCACAAATGGTAATCGCAAGACTTTTTCCTTTAAATTTGAGTATGTTGAAATTTAAGTTAGGTTCGAAGTACCTGTATTCATCAAATATATCATAAGTGGGTAAAAGCGTTTTTCGAAATACCTGCTGTATCTCTCCTCCCTGGAGAAAGAAGACAGAGTTGTAAAGCAATTTGCCCTCCTTTTGCGGGTTGAATTCTGGTCCGCCTACCAGCACACCTGTTTCTGAATCAATGCTTTTGGCAATTTTCTCAATATAAAGGTTGCAGGTGGTGATAAAATCCTTCCGTTCCAGGAGGTCCAGGGGAGGGTATCCGCAGATGGAGAGCTCTGAAAAAACCACCAGATCGGCTCCCTGATCTCTGGACCGGTGAACTGCATCCAGGATCTTCATCAGGTTCCCCTCGAAGTCCCCGATAAGATAGTTGAGCTGTGCAAGAGCAATGTTCATGGCATTTCAAAAGAGAATCCCCAGATGGAAGGAGATTGCATTCATGGTAATCTTAGCTTTATCATTGCTGGATACATCGGTAAGCCCGGAGGTCCAGCGTACTCCTCCAATGGCTGAAGTGCTTCCGCCCAGCCGGTATTCTACCCCGATACCCGTATGATATCCCAGGTTAAACAGGTGTGTATCTTCACGGATATTCTCTTTATCAAATGAATCATCTTTTGTGGTGGCAGAAGCATTGATGTTGATCATGGGATTGAATCCAATCTCCAGAAAGAAGGTGGCGTAACCCAACTCCTCTGTTTTTAACTTAAGTCCAAAGGGAATGTCAAAGTACTGAAGATTATGTTTGACGGTCTGACCAGGTGTGGCAAAGATTGTGTCTTCCTTTGAGATAAATTTTGTGGAGTCGGAATAGAGAAGATTCCCACCCATGTTGTTAATTCCGAAACCCAAAGTGAATGCATAATTCTTATCGAAAAAGAGATCCATCTGAATCCCTGTCTGGATATGAAATATGGAGCCGTCAGGAGTTACCTCCTCTTCATCGGAACTGAACCAGGCAAATTGCGGGTCGGCATGCACACTGAATTTCATCTGGGACTGTCCTTGAGTTGTCAGAATTGCTCCAAACAACATTGAAGTAATTAATAATTGGTTCATCAATTTCATATTTTTTACTTTTGTCTATCCAATTAAACGCTCAAATTTACATATTATGATGAGACCTGTTCAAAGGTTGATGGTTTTTCTGTTGTGCATCGCTCTGCTTGGTGTTGGATGCAGGCGGGATCAGCTGGATGTGGATCTGTCGGGAATTGATGCAGTGGTGCATTTGGAACGGTTCGATAAAGCCCTGTTTGACCTGGACCAGGATTCTATCAACAGTTCCATTGGGACACTCTATAACAGCTATGGTGATTTCTTCGATATTTATAATGTGCATGTGATCAATATTGGGCAGGCATCTGCCAGGCGCTATCCCTCCTTTCTTTCCATGTTTATCAATGATCCGACCAACAGGGAGGTATATGATTATACCCTCAATCTGTTTTCATCGATGGATGAGATCAACGGACAATTAACAGAAGGATTCAGGCATTATCTCTATCATTATCCCGATTCTGTTTTGCCCAGGGTCGTAGGGTATGTGAGCAGGTTCAATCAGGGATTGTTTACGGTAGACCATTTCGTGGGGGTCGGACTGGACCAATACCTTGGTGCCGATTGCAACTACTATGAGCTTATGGGTACTCCCAGGTACCTGACCCGGAATAAGGTTCCGGAACGGATTCCGGTGGATGTGATGTACGCCTGGGCCACCCAGATCTATCCCTACAATGATTCCCTGGATAATTTGCTGACCAGGATGATCTATCAGGGAATGCTGGTCTATTTTGTGGATGCCATGTACCCCGGAATGGAGGAGCCGCTGAAGATGGGTTTTTCAGAGGATCAGCTGAAGTGGTGCTACAACAACGAAAAACAGATGTGGACCCACCTTGTGGAGGAAAAACTACTCTTCTCTTCAGATCCCATGGTCATCCGCAAACTGGTTGAGGATGCACCCAATACCAGCTACTATACCGATGAATCTCCTGGTCGGGCAGCTGTTTGGCAGGGCAAGCAGATTGTGAAAGCTTTTGCTGAGGAGCATCCGAAGTTCTCACTTCATCAGCTTCTGTCACATCGCAATTACCAGGAAGTTCTCAGAAAATCCCATTATAATCCCTGATCCTGGTCAAACTCTCTTTGTGCTTGTCTGCAAGTCCTGATTGGATTTTCCTCTGGCCAGCGAAGCGAATACTCCTATCATACAGAGTATTGCGAAGACAATGAAGCTGGCTCTCATGCTGGTCATGAATTCTGTGGAATAGTGTGCTGAAATAGGCTTGTTGCCAATAAATATCTGCAGAATCAAAGTAGCAATCCCCATGCTCATCATCTGTCCGGTTAACCGCATGGTTCCTACTGTAGCAGAGGCAATACCCAGGTATTTTTTATCCACCGAACCCATGATGGCATTGGTATTCGGAGAGGAAAACATGCCAAACCCAAAACCTACAATGACAAGGATCAATATCATATAAGAGATGGTTGATTGTTCGGTAAGGAGTGTTAGCATCACAAGTCCCCCAACAATAATCCCCATTCCTGTTGAGGCAAGTATCCTGGGATCATACCTGTCGGAAAGTCTACCCGAAATTGATGCAATAATTGCCATGGTGACCGGCTGGGTAATCAGGATCATTCCCGCATCTCTTGGCGACAGGCCCTGTACATACTGAAGGTAAAGGCTCAGTAGAAAGGTAATGGCATATGTGGTGGCATAATTTATCAGGGCAGCCAGATTAGAAAATGCAAATAAACGGTTGGATGAAAAGAGTTTAATGTTGAAAACGGGGAATCTGACCTTCATTTCCATGATGGTGAAACCAATAAGACCCAGGAGTCCGGCCGAGGTAAGAACGATGGCAGATATTTCCGGCATTCGTGAAAAACCGAACATGAATGCAGACATTGAGAGCAGGTAGAGGATCGATCCGGGAAGATCGAATTTCTCTCCTTTTGCATCTGCCCACTCCTCTTTAATATATCTCCATGTGATCCAGACAACCAGAATTTCAAATGGGATGGTGACATAAAAGATGCTGCGCCAGCCCATATACTGAGTAAGTATTCCTCCCAGGAAAGGAGCCAGGGAGAGACCTATGTAAACCGAAGTAACAGTAATTCCGATGGCTTTACCTCTCTCCCGGGGAGGGAATACGGAAGTGATGATGGCTACACCCGTTCCAAAAACCATGGCGCTTCCAATTCCTTGTAAGGCTCGAAGGCCGATGAGCATACTACCCGACCATGACAATGCACAAAGGATGGACGAACCAACAATGAGAATATTACCAAGAAGGAATACCAGTTTTCTGCCCTTGATATCGGCCAGTTTTCCAAGAGGAACCAGAAAGACAGCGGACGAAAGCAGGAAGGCCATTGCCACCCAGCTCATTCCCACTGCACCCATGGAGAACTCCTGACTAATGGTTGGAAGGGCAATATTTATTGCTGCTCCCAGGAAAGGATTGATGAAGGAGGTGATGATAATTAAAACAAGGATCAGCCTCCTGGAAGTCGGGCTTTGCTCTGTCATTGTGCTATTACTAACTGATTCAGATCCCTACATCTTATTCAGGATGATCCCCAGACCCAGATCTCCTGCGCAAGCAATGGCACTATGATCATTACACTAATAAGTGTGAGTAATATTCGTCTCATGGCTAAAGTTTGGTACCGCAAATTTTGCAAAAGAGAGCATCGTTGTCATGAGCATCATGTCCGCAATTTTCACATGATCTTGAGCGTGGTTTTTGGTCCGATCGTACTGCTTTTCCGATTTCCACCGAAATGATACCTGTGGGTACAGCAATGATGGAGTAGCCAGTGAGCATGGAAATGGAGGCGAGGATCTTTCCCAGGACTGTGGCAGGAGCAATATCCCCATAACCCACTGTGGTAATGGTTACAATGGCCCAGTAGACACCCTGGGGTATGGAGGTGAACCCGTTCTCTTCTCCTTCGATCAGGTAGAGGAGGGATCCCAAAATCAATACCAGGGTTAAGACAACACCAAAAAAGACAATGATTTTGTGTATACTCAACTGGAGGGCCTTTATAAGTACTGCAGCCTCTTTTATATACCTGCCCAGTTTAAATATCCTGAACATCCTTAACAACCTGAGTGCCCGAATGGTGAGCAGGAAGGTGGACTGATCAAAAATAAGCCCGAAGTAGGTAGGAAGAATGGCCAGCAGGTCGATGATCCCATAAAAGCTGGTCATATATTTCAGGGGTCTTGGAGCGGAATATATACGAAGGAGATATTCAAGAGTAAAGGCAATGGTAAAGATCCATTCCACATTCATGAAAAGAACATGGTATGCTTCTCTCAGTGGCCGGACACTCTCCAGAACTACCACTGTTACACTCAAGATGATCATCCACAACAGGAATACATCGAAACTCTTTCCGGCACGTGTTTTGGTACCGAAAATAATGGCAAATATTTTTGTTCTAAACCTCACCTACACCCAAAGTTATAATTTTTAACGAAGGCTCAATAGGGGAAATCCTGCAGAATAAGAAAGACCGCCCTTTTGAGGCGGTCTCCCTATTCAGTTTTTTTAACTCCCGACCCTATTCAGGGCTGATTGCTTCAACGGGACATACATCGGCACATGCTCCACAGTCAGTACACAGCTCGGGATCAATTACATAAATATCTCCTTCGCTGATAGCTTCCACCGGACATTCATCAATACAGGTACCACATGCAGTACATTCATCTGAAATTACGTAAGCCATATCTTCAATGTTTTTAATTCTTACGCGGCAAATTTAGTTGCAAATTTTTGTTTTGCAATCGTGAGGGGGAAATTATTTTAAACAAGTTTTGTTTTTAGCAATTCAACAGATAAGAATGATAGGAGTGATATACCGGTTTTTAATGCCGATTCATCCACCCTGAATCCTTTTGTGTGGAGAGGGAAAACCTGATCTGATCCAGGTTCTCTAACACCCAGTCGGTACATCATCCCTGGTATTGTTTGAGTAAACCAGGCAAAATCTTCAGCTGTCATCCGAATGTCCAGATCTTCTACCTGTTCTTTTCCCAGTAACTCAATGGCTTTGTTTTTCGATATGGTCGTTAGTTGTTCGTTGTTATGCAATACAGGATATCCATGACGGATTTCTACCTGGCATGATCCACCCATGCTGGAAGCAATGCCGGTGGCAATCTGATCAATGAGCCGGTGAGCCTCTTTTCTCCATGTTTCATTCATGGCCCGGAAGGTGCCTTCAAGGGTTACATGATCGGGAATCACGTTCACTGCTCCGTCGGCGATAACCTTGCCAAAGGAGAGTACGGTGGGTACATCACTGGGCGATTTGCGGTTGATCTCCTGTTGCAGTGAGATAAGGATGTGGGAGGCCATCAGGACCGGATCGTTGATATGCTGAGGAAGCGCACCATGCCCGCCTTTTCCGTTGACTGTAATGTATATTTCATCGCTTGAGGCCATGTAGATCCCTGGTTTGAATCCCACATGACCTGCTTCCATATCAGGCAATACATGCTGGGCAATGATCATATCGGGGTTTTGTCCCTCAAAGATTCCCTCTTCAAGCATCAGCTTTGCACCACCTGGAACTTTCTCCTCACCCGGCTGAAATACAAATAGTACCTCACCGTCTATTTGATCTTTTAGTTGATTAAGCACCCGAATGGTTCCCAGCAAGGAGGTCATATGCATATCGTGACCACAGGCATGCATAATCCCCTGATGCTGTGACTGGAATTCCAGTCCGGATTGTTCAGTGATGGGCAATGCATCCATATCAGATCGAAGTGCAATTCTTTTCCCTGGATTGTTTCCCCTGATACGGGCAAGAATACCGGTTTCCACAATTGGAAAACTGTATTCAATGCCCCAGTCATCCAGAATCTTTCTGATGGTTGCTGAGGTTTTGTGTTCCTCAAAAGATCTTTCCGGGAATTTATGGAAGTGCCGGCGAATCTCAATCAGTTCCTTGAGCAATTGATCCGACAGCATTGTTTCTATTTGGTCTTTTATACTCATCTGATTAAAATTCAACCTCATTGGGGTTTGTTAGAAATCGAGACTCAAAGAGAGATAAAACATCCTGGGTTGAACCTCCATGTTCTCTACACCCCATGCCCAGTCAAGTCGAATAAAGTAACCAAGCAGCTGTCCTCTTACTCCAAATCCATAACCCGCAACGATAGGATCCCGGTTGGCATCCAGTGTGATGGTCAGAGGCCCGTTGGTGATTACTTCGGTATTCCATGCGTTCTCATCGGTGAAAGGATGTAATCCTGTCCAGGCAGTGCCCACATCGGCAAAACCCACTACCTGGAAATTGTTCAGGAACCCTGAACTCAGAGGGTGACCGGCCAGGTATCGGAAAATTGGCCAACGTAATTCACTGTTAATAACTGCAAAATTACTTCCATTTCTGATATTTTGGGAGAATCCCCTCACATTGGTGGCCAGGGCCTGGTAGGCGTAGTTCCGGGTGTAATCGATGTCCACTGACTTGTTAAATGTGGGAGTGCGGGCCTGGGACAGGTTAATCCAGTTATCCACACTTCCCAGATAGTAGATCAGCGGGCTCCTTCCAAAGGATGTACTGGTAGCGAATCGGTTGGCCCAGATCAGTGTGCGATGAATCCTGATATAATGACGGAAATCACCTCCAATGACGAAAAGGTCTGATTTGGATGCATTCACCTGTCGGTAAGCTTCACCGAATACTTTGTAACGCATACCGCTATACAGATTTGTTCCAAGTACACGGGTGTTATCAAAGATCAGTTCAGCTTTTAATCCTCCCCAGACTTTCACAATATTGGGTTCATTCAGATTTTTGATATCAGTAGATAGAAAAACGGTATTGTCGTGCCTGAACGAAGCGGTGCCCTTAATGGCCAGTGTCTGGTTCAGGGGATATTTCAGAGAACCCAGGAGTTCATGTGTAAAGGTCTTGATATAGGCTTCATTCGTGTAATTTTTAAATACCTGTCTGTGGAAAATCAGCTGTTTATCCAGTTGGGTTTTCAGGTTCTCAAAACTTAGGAGGTACTCATTGCTGTCAAAATCGGTGGCAAATCTCACCCCCCCTATCAGTCGATAATCTTCAAACAAGTCATTGGCCCCTACTTTAAAGAGCAGGTTCAAACCAGGATTGTAATAGAATGCTCCCCCGGTGAAAGCCTGATATGATGCATTGAGGAAGCTGAAATCGATCTGATTGACCAGCTTGTTTGGATAAAAAGAAGTCGAGTAATCGATGTACATCATACTTTTATCCTGGGCCGAATCGAGGACCAGGTTCAGGTGCCTGCTCCGAAGCTGATTGTTATAATAGTTGAGTTTCTCCCTTTCGAAGATGTAGTTGTTGATATCAATCCTGAATGACTGAAGCGGAATGGTATCTCCATCATGCACAAGCTGGTTGTTGGCGATCTCTTTCATGGAGATTACTTTCTTCTCGACGTGGTGGATGGAGTCTTCACGCATAAGTCTGTTCACATGCCGGTTCCTGTATTCGGTTGGCTCCAGTTTATCCCCATATTTTCGATTAAGCTCAATGGGGTATTTATACATATGATACCTGTCATCGTTGTAGATAATCTCTGCAATTTCGCTGGTCTCTGTGTTAATATCCTGGGATAGAATGTTCCTTTTGTAATTGGAAAGCGGGTAGCTGTTTGCAAAATACCGGTAGTGAATGGTGGTGTCAACCAGGCTGATAAGACTGTCATACTTTGCATAGTACCGGTTGACGATCCCATTTTTATCACTTAGATAGAAGAACTCGTTCCTTCCGGGAGAGAGGGGCTGCGTATGGTTGATGTAGTTACCCTCTGATATTCTCTGGAGTTGCAGATCTTTGCCGGCATAATCGTAAACAAACACAGCAAAGGCCGTGGTGGTATTGTTCTCCTGGCTCTGGTCCGTAAGCAGGGTATCAAATCGCCTGTTGGAAACAAAGGAGATGTCTTTCATGCTGTTGATGAAGCGGGGTTGAAAATCATCGGCCAGATCGTTGGTAATTTGCTCATTGGTGGAGGATGCGATATCAAACACCCAGATATCGGTCTGTCCGTCAGCTACTGCAGAAAATACAAGTTTTCTGGCATCAGGAGAGAAGCTAAAATCCAGGATCTTCTCAAAGTGGAGCAGATTCCTTGTGGTGAGATTACGTGTTTCAAGGTTGTAGAAATGTATTTTCAAAAATCCTTTCTCTTCGGTTACAAAACCCAGGATCTCTGAGGTGGGATGCCATGCTATTACGGGCATGGAATAGTCATTGATCTGGTCCAGTTTCTGTCCCCGCTTATAGATCCTGGATTGCTTATCAGTTTGATCATTGTGTATCCAGATTTTATACTGTCCCTTCTGGTTGGTAACATAAGCCACATGAGCTCCATCGGGACTGATCCTGATGTTCTGGTATACCCTTCTTTTATTGGGCCGCTTCAGTATTTTTCCCTGTTCAGGCAATCCGGCATTCTCCTCCTGTGAGGTATAAAGGCCAAGGTAGTAAGCCGTCCAGTCAAAGGATAGTTCCTTCAATTTACTCCCCAGTACATAAAGAAACCCGCTTTCAGCGTTCTTGTTGATCTTGGTGATATAGAGGATCTGGGGAATGATGGAAGCTCCGTAAAGATCTGCCACATATTTCCAGAAAGAGTGCCCTGCATACCGCGCATCATCATCCTGCAGGTTTACAAATTTCTTGTATTTGCCGGATATAATCCCATCTTTTACCCGATTCGCCAAATCATAATCCCATGGATTGGAAACAAAAGAGATCAATCCTTCCAGGTACCATTCAGGCAGATTGATCATGGTGGAGTTGGTCAGGTTATCCCTGAGACCATTCCCGAACATCATTTCTTTCAGAAGCACTTCAGCGATGGCAGCTCTGATCTGCCGCTCGAACTTCACATGGTCACCATCGAAATAGAGGAATACTTTATTCTGAATGATCTGCGTTGTTCCACCAATATTGTACTGTTCAGCTTCCGATATCAGCCCAATATTGCTCTGCCTGAAATCAGACATTTTGTTGTATGTCAGGAAGATAAGCCTTCGCTCGATCTCGTAGTCAAAGAATCGTTCTACAAGTGCCAGTTCCTTCTCCACAAAGTCGGCCACATAGAGGGAAAGATCAGTGCCATTTTCGTATGAGTAGACATCAAATCGTTCGAACCGGTAAAATTTCCAGTACCGGTTATTGTACTGTACCCGGTTTTTCCCGAAATTCATCTGCATTCCGTTGTAAAACTGAGCAGACAGCCCTGCTGTACTGAGCAGCAGGATCAGCAGGGTTCCTATGCGCACTTTCCTTCTCATACCCTTCTTAGGCGATCTAAAAGTAAACATAATAAGTTATAATCAGGTTCAAAAATTCGGCCTGAAATTTGCATTTGTAAGGTAACCTCAAAAATTATGCAACTATTTGTAGTTTATTTACGTTAATTTTATAGTCTGAACATATTTAATCTTTTTGTCCAATCAATAAACAGTCGGAAGATGAAGCGGATTTTGTTGATATTTTGTTTGGCCGGTTTCTTTGTACCCCTGATATCGCAGACGGTACAGTCAAAAATTTCTTTTGATGAACAGTCACATAACTTTGGGAAATTCAAGGAGGCGGACGGAAAAGTAACCCACAAATTTGAATTTGTTAATACAGGTGGATCCGACCTGATAGTACAAAATGTAACAGCGTCCTGTGGATGTACGGCACCGCGTTGGACGCGTGAACCAGTACCACCGGGAGGTAAAGGATTTGTAGCAGCGACCTACAATCCTGCTGGACGACCTGGTTCTTTCAGAAAGTATGTCACGGTTATCTCCAACTCCAATCCTGGCAGTGTACGTCTTACCATTTCAGGGGAGGTTGTACCCAAGCCCAGAACTGTTGAGGATGACTACCGGTATGCCATGGGGCCCATGCGCCTGAAATCGAATCATCTTGCATTTGGGAATTTAAAAAATACAGAGAAGTCAGAAAAGCGACTTGAAGTTATCAACCATTCTGATGGTCCCGTTGAGATAGATTTTGAAAGGGTACCCAAACACATCACGATCAAAGCTGAACCCGCAACGCTTAAGCCAGAGGAGAAGGGATTCCTTGTGGCAAGTTATAATACCCCCATGAGAAATGACTGGGGATTTGTAATCGACAGGATGGGACTAAAGATCAATGGTGTATCAGAGCGCAATTACAGCCTGGTAATCAGTGCCAATATCGAGGAGGACTTCGCTGCAATGACTTCAGAGCAATTGGCCAAAGCGCCTATCCTGAGTGTTGATGATCCCGAGTTCAAGTTTGGTAAGATCAACCAGGGTGACAAGGTGGAACATATTTATGTGTTGACCAATTCGGGCAAGTCTGACCTGCACATCAGAAAAGTGAAGGCCTCCTGTGGTTGCACTGCTGTCCAACCTGAAAAAAAGGTCATTGCTCCTGGTGAATCTGTTGATATTAAGACCGTATTCAACTCGGCTGGTAAGGTGGGGAATCAGAACAAAACCGTTACCATTATTACCAACGATCCCAAGAAAAGTAAGATGATTCTGTGGGTAAAAGGGGAGGTGGTAAAGAGTTAGAAAGTTAGCAAGAATAAAAGCAAAGAGCCGGTCGCAAACGCGCCGGCTTTTTCGTCATAGGTAACTATTAAATGTAACGGTGCACTGTACTTTCTTCTTTCTCACTTTTACTCTTTCTCACTTTTACTCTTTCCCACTAAAGAAGTAATTCTATCGCTTCTTTTAGCTCCTCTCCGTGAAGTCTTGTGGCTGAAATAATACCCTTCCGGTCAATCAGAACAGTATGAGGAATGGCCGGTACACCGTAAAGTACGGCTCCTTCACAATTCCAGTATTTCAGGTCTGAGATCTGGGGCCAGGTGAGGTTATCATCGGCAATACCCTTAACCCAGCTTGCAGAGTCGCGGTCAAGGGAAACTCCAAGGATCTCAAATCCCCTGTTTTGATAATTATGGTAAATCTCAACCAATTCGGGATTAGCGCGACGGCAGGGTCCGCACCAGCTGGCCCAGAAATCGATGAGCAACACATTTCCATTGTGCACATCAGAAACCTTCAGAGACCCACCTTTCGGGGTTGACATTTCGAAATCGGTGAAGGGTTGGCCTATGGCCACTGCTTTCATACGTTCCAACTTTCCATTCATGTAGTTGTACTCTTCCAGCTGGTGCAAAGATGGATCAAGACTTTTAAGTGCAATTTCCAATTGCTCAGTGTCAAGTTTATAAAAGGTGCCTCTGAGGGCCAGCACAGAAGCAAATGAGGAGGGATTGTTTACAATATATAGCGAGTCAATGGCATCTTGTTGTTCGTATAGCTTATAGTACGCTTCCCTGAGACTGTCACTGTTGACTGAATTCTCGGCTCCCTGAGCTGCGCGTAAGGAAGTGACCAGTTCCGACATCTTATTCTTAATGGGTCTCAGTTCGTCGTTGTATGCATTTAGATCTTTCTGGGCCTTGCTATCTGTTTCAATCACAGGTGAATCAAATTTTCCAGTGATGTCATACCCGGCATTTTCGACCAGGAGTTGTACGGCACCCTGACCATCTTCCACGGTTAGGTACATGGTAGTCACACCATCCACACTATTTGTCATCAGAACCGGAGTGTCATCTTCTACCAATACTGAGTCGGATACCACATAATCCCTGTCATTAAGGCTCATCAATTTCAACCATTTACCTTCGGTTTCATCCAGGTCAATCCGGATACTATAACTATCCTTTGTTTGGTTGCAGGATTGAATGGTTACAAAGAGTGTTAAAATGTAGATCAGGGTGCGCATATCAGTAAGATGTTCAATTTAAAGCGCAATGATACCATTAATTGTCCACCCGGTAGTATGTCAGGAGTTTTTCTTTTGAGATTTATACTTATTCAAAATAGAAACGGCCGCCATGTATGAAGTCATGAGACCTTCGGTGATCGCTTTTTCATGTTTGTCCAGTTCCTGTTGCATCACCGGATCATTGAATACCTGATTGTAAATTCCCTCCCTGATTGTCTCGAACATCCAATAGGTTGACTGCTCATCTCTCCTGTTTTTCAAGTATCCGTTTTTGGAGACAAAAAGATTGTAATCTCCTACCATTTCCCAAATCTCGGCGATTCCTGTACTGTATAGAGATGAGCAGGTTTTTACCAGTGGTGTCCATCCTGAGAGTGGGGGTGGAAATAGATGAAGAGCGTTGGCAAATTCAGCCTGGGCTCTCCGTGCTTTTTGAATGTTGTTCCCGTCGGATTTGTTGATCACAATGGCATCGGCCAATTCCATGATACCCCTTTTTATACCCTGCAGTTCATCCCCGGCACCTGCAAGCATGATGAGCAGAAAAAAATCAACCATGCTGTGAACAGCTGTTTCAGATTGCCCTACACCGACGGTCTCCACGAAGATGGTATCATATCCGGCAGCCTCACAAAGAATAATGGTCTCCCGGGTTTTCCTGGCTACTCCGCCAAGAGTACCTCCTGAAGGAGATGGACGAATATAGGCTTCAGGCCTTCCTGACAGCTCTTCCATGCGGGTTTTGTCACCCATGATGCTTCCTTTCGATCGCTCGCTGCTTGGGTCAATGGCCAATACCGCCAGCCTGCCACCCTGATCAAGGATATGCTTTCCAAGAGCCTCGATAAAAGTGCTTTTCCCTGCACCCGGGATTCCTGTGATACCCAGCCGAAATGCTTTTCCCGAATAAGGAAGAGAGGCTGCGATCAGTTCCTGGGCTTCAGATTGGTGTTGTGGAAGGGAACTCTCAACCAGGGTGATGGCCTGACTAAGCAGCGTAATGTCACCGTTACGAATCCCTTCCAGCAGCTCAGCAGTGGAGTATTGTCTCTTTTTGGCTTTCTTCAACCGGTTGACGGCATCCCTGTTGATTGAATCAGGTTGGGGTACCCCTTCAGAAACCGATAGTGCAGTTTTTTTCATAGTGTCAATCTCGGTTTTCCAGAATCCTTAGAAATACTGAGGTACGGTGTACTTGTTTTTGAAATACTCGTATGTGGATAACTGTGACCGGATATCTGGCCCTTTGGTGATGATGCGTTTGTTGATCAGGTGCTCATCGATCTCACATGCTTTTACATTGTCAGAAAGTTGAATGTTTAGCACGTCAAGCAATTCCTTTTTAAGTTCCCGGTCATACACGGGGAATACACATTCAACCCTGCGTCGCAGATTCCGTTTCATCCAGTCGGCCGAGCCAAGATAAACCTGGTGGTCTCCATTATTGAGGAATGCAAATACCCTTGCATGCTCCAGGTATCGATCCACGATTCGTATGACCCTGATATTTTTGCTGTAGGACTGACCCGTTTTCAGTGTGCACACCCCCCTGACGATCAGGTCGATTTTTACACCAGCTTCACTGGCCTTGTAGAGACTATCCACCATCTCACCGTCCTGGAGCCCATTCATTTTAAGGAGTATATACCCGATATTTCCAGCTTTAACATTTTTCATTTCCTGGTTGATCAGTTGAAGAAATGCAGGAACCATATTGAATCCTGGAACCAGGATATGCTTAAAACGAGGTTTTAACTTCTGATTTTCAAGATATTTATAAAGATCTTTCACCTCTTTTACCACCTCCGGATTTGAGGTGAACAGGCCATGATCGCCGTAAAGGCGGGCTGTCTTCTCGTTGAAATTCCCGGTACCCAGGTATGTCTGGTCCCCATGTTTTGAGCCTTTTTTCCGGATCACCAGGGCAATTTTTGCGTGAACTTTCAATTTGGGGATGCTGTATATGATCAGAATACCTGCCTTGGTCATTTCATTGGCCCATTTCAGATTTGCCTCCTCATCGAACCTGGCCTTCAATTCCACAAAAACCGTAACTTTCTTTCCATTTTCGGCAGCGGCGATGAGGGAATTTACTACCACTGAATGATCTGAAACCCTGTACTGGGTGGTTTTAATCTCTTTAACCGTGGGATCCGTTGAAGCTTCTCTAAGGAACCTGAGGTAATGTTCAAAAGGTTGGTAAGGTACACTGAGCAAATAGTCCTTTTTGCCGATCAGTGCAGAAATTGGCTTCTTGAGGTTGGCAAGGGCTGGAATAGGTATTGGTGGAAGGCTTTCGATCTCAAGTTTAGGATAGACCGGATTTGGAAAACTAAAAAAATCCCTGAAATTATGCCTGCTTCCTCCCATTACCAGGAGGTCCTTTGAGATGTTTAATGAAGTGGTCAGGTAATCCAGCAACTTATTTGGCATCGCCCTGTCATATTGAAAGCGGTTGGGATTTCCCACAGACCGTACCGACCTTATCCTGTCTATGGCATCTATCAGGTCCTCTCCTTCATAATCATCATACTCCATGTCGGCGTCCCGGGTAAGCTTTAAGGAGTACCAGTTCTTTACAGTATACCCGGGAAAAATGGCATCAATGTTCCGCATAATCACATCTTCCAAAAACATGATATAATGTTTCTCATCTTCGCCTGGAAGCTCCAGAAACCTTGAGATATTATGGTCGGTGGGAATCTTTACAATGCCATATCTCTCCCTGTGATTTTTCCCGGGGTTATCCTGGGTTACCATTTCCATGGCAATGTAGGGATGCCCTGTTTTCAGGAAGGGTCTTACCTTCTTTTTCACCAGTAGCACCGGTTCGATGGAGGTGAGGATGTTGGAGTAGAATACATCGCTGACGTAGTCCAGCTGTGCTTCCGACAAATGGTCCTTTTCACCCACCACGATGACACCGTTTTGTCTCAGCTCGGGAAGAATCTCGTCTTCAAAAATAAGATGAAAGATAGATTGCTGGTTGGTCACAATTTCATTGATCTGGCGAATGATCCCTGCGGGGTCTACGGTCCGGAAATGTTGTCTTGGGAATTCACTTTCATGGCGAAGCATCTGTTTGTAATAGCTCACCCTGACCTGATAGAACTCTTCGGTGTTATTGGAATAGATGGCAAGGAATTTAATTCGTTCATAGAGGGGGAGAGTTTTGTCCATTGCCTCCTGCAGTACCCTGAAGTTAAAAGAGAGCCAGCTTATATCACGGTTGATGTAATCGTATTTCCCCATTTAATATAGATCGAAACACAAATGTAAGGATAGTTTCACAAATGGGCGGTATGCTCATCTGGATACCTGTCCTACAATAGCAAAATCGAGGCCGACAATGACCTCATTTTTCTTAAATTTAAAAAAAATAATTATCTCATGGATATACTTTCTGATCCTGCAGTCATCTGGTTCCTGATTGGGCTGGGTCTGCTGCTCCTCGAACTTCTCCTGCCCGGACTGGTAATTCTGTTTTTCGGTACAGGTGCCTGGGTAACCGCTCTGGTATGTGCCATTACGGATGTTAACCTCAACTGGCAAATCTTAATCTTCCTTGTGGCATCGCTTCTGGGGCTTATATTGCTTCGAAAATACCTGAAGAGACGATTCTTCAGCAGGACAGATAAAGAGATACAGGACCAGCTGGAAGAGTTTATTGGTCGAAAAGCCAGGGCCGTTGAAGAGTTCAAGAATGGAGCTGGCAAGGTGGAATTTAAAGGCACACGTTGGTCGGCCCGCAGCAGTGAGCCGGTTTCAAAAGGAGATTGGGTAACAATACAAAGCAAGGAGAGCCTCACGCTAAATGTTAAACCAAAATAGATCAAATGGAGATGAATGAATTAACACTCGTATATGCCGGACTGATCCTTCTGGCACTGATTTTACTATTAACCTCTATCAAAGTTGTTCCCCAAAGAAAGGCCTATATCATAGAAAGATTAGGGAAATACCGTGCTACCCTGATGGCCGGTTTCAATATTATTGTTCCTTTCATAGACCGGGTTCGGTACCGGCATACCCTGAAAGAACAAGCCATTGATGTGGCTTCCCAGATTTGCATTACCAAGGATAATATATCGGTGGAAGTTGACGGAATTCTTTATCTGCAGGTGATCGATGCCATGAAAGCATCCTATGGGATTGATCACTACCAGTTTGCTTCTATCCAGATTGCCCAGACCACCATGCGAAGCATCATCGGAAAGCTTGAATTAGACAGGACCTTCGAAGAACGTGAAACCATCAACAACAGCATTGTTTCGGCGGTGGATAAGGCCAGTGATCCATGGGGGGTCAAGGTAACCCGGTATGAGGTAAAGAACATCATTCCTCCACAGAGCATCAAGGATGCCATGGAGAAGCAGATGCGGGCTGAAAGGGAAAAGCGTGCTGTAATTGCCGAGTCTGAAGGTGAGAAGCAGGCGAAGATCAATGTGGCTGAAGGATCAAAGCAGGAGTTGATCAAAGAATCTGAAGGTGAGATGCAGAAACGGATCAATGAGGCCACTGGTAAGGCTTCTGAGATTGAACAGGTGGCCATGGCCACTGCCAATGGGATCAAAGCCATAGCCCTTGCTATCAATGAGAAGGGCGGTAAAGATGCAGTAAACCTTAGGATTGCTGAACAGTACCTCCTGGAGTTTGGGAAACTGGCCAAGGAGTCCAATACCATGATCATGCCTTCAAACCTGGCAGATATCTCCAGCATCATCGCCACAGCCACCAAGGTATTCGATGCTACCAAGAAGAGCTGATCTTTTGCAGTCAGGAACCTCTGTTGATAGCTTTCTGATCTGTACCTGGTACAATTATAATTATAGTTATAATTTTGCTTCCTGAATTTAATCAGGAGGTTGAGGAGTTGAAACAGCAGTATCATCATTATTACAGGTTTCCTGTTTTTCTGTTTGTTGTAATAATTATTACAGCAGGGTTCATTCTATTTTCGAAGGGTGCCAAAACGTTGGAGACAAAGCCGGATCTATTGGTTGATCTGCTGGTTGATGTGCCAATAGTTGAGATGAAATCCCTGCCGGATAACCCGGCATTCAGGGATTTTATCACCTTTATGGAACAGGAATTGGACAGCAGTCATACTGTGGGTGCTGCCTATACCATAGTTCATGATGGTGATGTGGTTTATACGGGTACATTTGGTGAGAGACAGAGGGGAAACAGCCATCAGGTAGATGAACATACATTGTTCAGACTTGCCTCAGTCTCCAAAGGTTTTGCCGGAGCACTGGCATGTATGTTGGAAATAGATGGTACCCTCTCCTTGGATGATAAGGTCCGGGAGCACTACCCCGGATTCAGACTGAAGGACTCCATTAATACAGCTGACCTTACCATCCAGCATATTCTGAGTCACACTTCTGGATTGGTGCCCTATGCTTTTGATAACCTTGTTGAGGCCGATGAGGAGTTAAATGACATTGTGGTACGCCTCCCGGAAGTGCGCATCTCAGCTCCTCCGGGCGAGCTGTACGCTTATCAGAATGTCATTTTCAGTATGTTGGATCCCATTACCCGGAGAGCAACAGGAGTACCTTATCAGGTATTGTTACAAGAAAAGATATTCACCCCACTGGGAATGACGGATGCTTCTGCCGGTCCGGTTGATCTGTCGGTTAATCCCAATATGGCATTTCCTCATGTGAAGACAGGTCGTGGATATGTCTCCTTAAATCCTCGTGAAGGATACTACAATGTAATGCCGGCAGCAGGGGTCAATGCAAGTATTGCAGATATGGGGCAATGGCTCATGGCATTGTTGGGATACAAACCCAATCAGTTTCCAGCGACAGTTCGTGATAAGCTTGCCTCCCCGGTTATTTACACGCCTTTAAAATCAAGGTATACCAGGCATTGGAAACCCTTCCGTGAAAGATACTATAGCCTGGGTTGGAGGATTTATAAATACCGGGGAAGGGATGTGGTTTATCATGGAGGATACATTAAAGGCTACAGGGCCGAAATCGGGTTCTGCCCGGAGGAGAATGTTGGTATTGCCTTTCTTCAAAATTCACCGAACGGACTGGCTTCACAATGTGTCCCAACGTTCCTGGATCTGTTTTTTGAGCAGTTGGATGCAGGAGTTGAATAGTTATAAGTTTGTTCCATCAATATTTTCCAAAGATTTCCCGACAGAATTACTTTCGTAAACATGTAATTCTGCAGATTATTAATAAAACATGTAAACCGTTATTCGTTTTGATTGTTATAATCTCGTAAATTCGTGAGAAAATTAAAACCCAATCAGAATGAACTATGATCTTTTAGTAATTGGCAGTGGACCGGGAGGGTATGTGGCAGCCATTCGTGCATCACAACTTGGATTGAAAACTGCAGTTATAGAACGGGAATCCCTGGGTGGAATCTGTCTCAATTGGGGATGCATTCCCACCAAATCTTTGTTAAAAAGTGCTCAGGTATATGATTATTTCCTGCATGCTGCCGACTATGGGATCACCATAGACGGATCGGTCAAACCCGATTTTGAGAAAGTTGTTGGACGAAGCAGATCAGTGGCTGAGGGAATGAGCAATGGGATCCAGTTTCTTTTCAAGAAGAATAAGATCGAAGTGATTCATGGCACCGGGAAACTGAAGTCTCCTGGTGTTGTTTTAGTAACGGATGCTGATGGCAAGGTGGCTGAGGTCAAGGCCCAGCATATCATCCTTGCTACAGGTGCTCGTTCAAAGGAATTGCCAAACCTGAAACAAGACGGAAAGAAAATCATAGGTTACCGTGAGGCCATGACCCTTCCATCACTTCCCAAATCCATGGTGGTTGTTGGTTCCGGCGCCATCGGTAGCGAATTTGCCAATTTTTACAACACAATGGGTACTGAAGTGACCCTGGTGGAGTTCCTGCCCAATGTAGTTCCGGTTGAAGATGAAGAGGTTTCAAAACAGCTTGAAAGAACTTTCAAGAAATCGAAAATGAAAGTGATGACTTCCTCAACAGTGGAGTCGGTCAATACTTCGGGTAAACTGTGCAAAGTGAAAATTAAAACACCCAAGGGGGAGAAAGAGGTGGAGGCCGAGGTGGTACTATCGGCTGTTGGGATTGCTCCCAACATTGAGGATATTGGTCTGGAAGAGCTTGGTGTGGAACTGGAGAATGGAAAAGTGAAGGTTAATCCTTTTTACAGCACCAATGTGAAAGGACTATATGCCATCGGGGATATTGTAGGTGGTCCTGCCCTGGCCCATGTTGCATCTGCAGAGGGGATCACCTGTGTGGAGAAGATCGCTGGACATGATCCTCAACCAGTGGATTATGGCAATATTCCTGGCTGTACTTACACCACTCCTGAGGTGGCTTCAGTGGGTATGACCGAAAAGGCTGCAAGGGAAGCCGGATATGAACTGAAAGTTGGAAAGTTTCCATTTACCGCATCTGGGAAAGCATCGGCAGCTGGTGCGAAAGAGGGTTTTGTGAAACTGGTATTTGATGCAAAATACGGTGAATTACTGGGAGCTCATCTTATTGGAGCCAACGTAACTGAAATGATCGCTGAGCTGGTGATGGCCCGGAAACTGGAGACCACAGGTGAAGAGATAATCAAAGCCGTGCATCCTCATCCAACCATGTCAGAAGCCGTTATGGAAGCCGCAGCTGCAGCCTATGGTGAGGTGATTCATATATAGGCTCGCTTTGCTCGCGGTGACAATTAAGGAACATATGGTTTTCTCATTGTCCGGATGTAAAGGTTATTAGCGGCTTTATCATTGATGACTTCACCCTTCTTGGGATCCCAGGTTACTTTCCGTTGTGACCTGATGGCAATATCTCCCATATGGCTGATGGTATCGGAAATTATAGCTTCATCCAGGGGACAGGTTTCCTCTATTTTTCCCCGGGCAACATCCAGAAATATCTGACCCATGGTGTTCTCTTCGCTGATAATTCGTCCGGTTTCATCTTTTGGAAAATTATTTAGCTTCTTATTCAGTTTGGGAATATTTGATTCACCAGAGTGGCGGCTTAAGGAGATCCACCCTTTTGATCCGTAAAAAGTAGTTCCATTACTATCTTTCCTTGTCCGGTGCTTCATCATCTCTTTCTCTGCCCGGTCACTGCTTAAGAAATGGACCTCAACACCACTCTGATAGCTGTATCTGACATCCCAGGAGTAGATATTATTATACATTCCTCCCTCAGACCAAAATGTACCTTTCCCTTTGGTGGAGTATTCTCCATCAACCTTATCCTTTATCCCCCAGACAAGGATATCCAGTGGATGGGCACCCCAACCGGCCAGAAAACCAATGCTGTAATCGTACTGAAACCATGAACTGTTATTTGTCACCCGGTCAGGACAATAGGTGTTTAATGGTGCAGGACCGGTCCACCGGTCAAAATCGAAATCGTCCGGGATAGGTACCTCATTACAGATGGGTGAATCAACTGGATTCTTTCCGGGAGCCCACACATCCACACGCTCAATCTCTCCAATTTTGCCACCCTTGATCAGGTCAATGCCCAATTGCATGTGTCTCATGGTACGTTGCTGGGTAGCATAGTGAAAACGCACATCATGTTTTTTGAGCTCCTTCTGGAGGATCAGGTAATTGGGATAGCTTAATCCAAGCGGTTTTGCCAGCATGATATGTTTTCCGGCCCTTGCTGCCCTGATGGCTCCCAGAACATGCCAGTGGTCCGGTGTTGTGATATGCAC